>NZ_VIUK01000016.1:0-161254 GCF_007828295.1 Pseudomonas sp. SJZ080 | reverse complement strand
ACCGCGGACTCACAGCTTGCCATCCACCCCTCTCACCCCAGAGCTTATTCCTAGATCTAGACACAAGCGGGCTTGCTCGCGAAAGCGGTGTGTCAGTCGAATTCAATGTGACTGACCCACCGCATTCGCGAGCAAGCCCGCTCCCACATTGGTTTTGTGGTGTTTGTGCTGAATCACAGGCACAAAAAAGCCGTGCCCGGATCACTCCGGGGCACGGCTTTTTTTACTGCGTCTTACTTGTTAACAGCGTCGGTCAGGCCTTTGGCCACAACCAGCTTGATAACTTTCTTGGCAGCGATTTCGATGGCAGCGCCAGTCGAAGGGTTACGGCCGGTACGGGCAGGACGCTCAGTCACTTTCAGTTTGCCGATACCTGGCAGAGTGATTTCGCCGCCGTTTTCCAGCTGATCGGCAACGATTTGGCCCAGTTGGTCCAGAGCGTTACGCGCGGTGGTTTTTGGCGCGTCGATAGCTTCAGCGATGTCGGCGATCAGTTGGTCTTTAGTAAGAGCCATGTAGTGTTCCTTCCCTATCAAATTCATATGGATTGCAGAGTGCAGTGTCAGCCATCGAGCCCGATCTTCTGGATCTGGCACCCTCGGCCAAATAACCACGGGATCGGGGTTATAGATACCGAAATCAGGGTTTGGTTCGACCTGACAAATGCTGAATGCACGCTTAACGCAGTGACTTCGCGTAAGACGGGGCAAAACTAGCACAGAGACGGGGAAATATCCGCCTCTAGCTACCCATTTGGTCAGCTTTATTGCTCTAAAACAGGAAAAAACTGCATAAGCAGCGGTGGTCGGCTGAAAATTGCCCTTCACCCCACCTGCAGGAGCTGCCGAAGGCTGCGATCTTTTGACCTGGACTTAAAAAAGATCGCAGCCTTCGGCAGCTCCTACGAGGGACGCGCTGCGGTACACTTGGCACTTTTTCGGGAGCCTGCCCTGCTCTCTCCAACCAGCCGCTTCAAACAGCCGAGAAGCCCATGCCGATCCGTCATTGCATCGTCCACCTGATCGACAAAAAACCCGACGGCACGCCCGCAGTTCTCCACGCTCGTGATTCGGAACTGGCCGAGTCGAGCGCCATCGAGAACATGCTTGCCGACCTCAACGAGAGCTATAACGCCAAACAAGGCAAGGCGTGGGGTTTCTTCCATGCCGAGTCCGGGGCGCATCCGTTCAGCGGCTGGCTGAAGGAATACCTCGACGGCGGCAAGGATTTCACCGCGTTCAGCCGTGTGGCGGTGGAACACCTGCAAAAACTGATGGAAGAGTCGAACCTCTCTGTGGGCGGCCACGTGCTGTTCGCGCATTATCAGCAGGGCATGACCGATTACCTGGCGATCGCGCTGCTGCACCACAGTGAAGGCGTTGCAGTGACCGATCAGCTGGACGTGACACCGTCCCGCCACCTCGACCTGGGGCAATTGCACCTGGCGGCGCGGATCAACGTCTCCGAGTGGCAGAACAACAAACAGTCCAAGCAGTACATTTCGTTCATCAAAGGCAAGAACGGGAAAAAGGTTTCGGAGTATTTCCGCGACTTCATCGGCTGCCAGGAAGGCGTCGACGGCCCCGGCGAAACCCGCACCCTGCTCAAGGCGTTCAGTGACTTCGTCGAAAGCGAAGACCTGCCGGAAGAGTCCGCCCGAGAGAAAACCAAGACCCTGGTGGATTACGCCAGCAGCCAGGCAAAAATGGGCGAACCCATGGGCCTGGAAGAGCTGTCGGAGCTGATCGACGAAGAACGCCCGAAGGCTTTCTACGATCACATCCGCAATAAAGACTACGGCCTGTCGCCAGAGATCCCGGCAGACAAACGCACCCTGAACCAGTTCCGCCGCTTCACTGGCCGTGCCGAAGGCTTGTCGATCAGCTTCGAAGCGCATCTGCTGGGCTCCAAGATCGAATACGACGAAGAAGCCGGCACGCTGATCATCAAAGGCCTGCCCACTCAGCTGACTGACCAGCTCAAGCGGCGCAACTGATGCTCGGCAGCGTACTGAAGAAATTCCTGCTGATCCTGCTGGTGGTCGTGGTCTATCAGAACTGGGGCAAGATCGAGCGGGTGTTCAACTCCTCGCAGGTGGTGTCCGAGCAGACTCAGGCCAAGGCCAGCGTCGTGCTCTACGCCACTGAATGGTGTGGTTACTGCAAACTGACCCGGCGCTATCTTGATCAGAAAGGCATTCCGTACAAGGAATTCGATATCGAGAAAGATGCCGAGGCGCGCAAGGCGTATGAGGCGTTGGGTGGCGGCGGAATTCCGATTATCGATGTGAACGGAACGTTGATTCGTGGGTATGACCCCGACGCGATCCTCGCAGCCCTGAAGTAATTCATCTGACTCACTCAATCCCTGTGGCGAGGGGGCTTGCCCCGTTGGGTAGCGAAGCGGCCCCAGCATTTCATCATCGAACCGCAGTGACAGGATTTACGACGGCTGCGCAGCCGAACGGGGCAAGCCCCCTCGCCACAACTACAAGTGTGCGTCAGCGTTTTTCGATGCGGAACCCAAACCGCGGAAAGTGCACATGCACCACGCCGCCCCGCTCGTCTTCTCGACGCAGAATCAATTCTTCCCTGCCCGCAAACGACAACTCCCCGGCCACCGGATCGACGCCATAATCGGTCGCGGCAATGACCACCTGCTGACCCGCCTCAAAACCATTCGGTTCATCGAACCGCTCATCCGGCAACGCGGCCGGTGTCGCATTGCGCGCCACTTCCAGCGCCTCTTCGGACGTCATATCGCTGAACGCGCCATGACCGAAGCCCATCACTCGCCCCAACCACGCAGAAACCGCCGGGTAAGCATCCACCAACGGCGCAGTCACCGGCGTCGCCTTGAGGAACCACAGACAATGAGCCAGGGCAAAGTCGGCAATCGACGGATCGCCGAACAGGAAATCACCCTGCTCGCGCTGAAGTTGCTGCTCCAGGCGCCCCATGATCGTCGGCCATTGATGCCGGGCTTGCTCAGCGGACAACCTGGTCGCGCTGCCACCGCTAAATAATCCGGCGCGATCGGCGACGAAGGCCTTGATCGCTTCCGGCGGCATTTTGGCGAAGCGCACGGCGATAGACTCCGGCTGAAACACCAGGCTGACCGCATGCTGGAACACCACCGAATCTGCCCAGGCGGCGAAGGCCGCCGAGATCATTTCCTGACCTTCCGGAAAAAACGCCGGTAAGGCCTTTTCCTGCTCCAGACGACGGGCGATCAGCGCGGTGTCGCAATAAATATCAGCGCCAATCTGCAACACCGGGGTCTTGCGATAGCCGCCAGTCAGGGCCGTCAGATCTGGCTTTGGCATCACCGGCGAAATGTTCACCGAGCGCCAGGACAGGCCCTTGAAGCCCAGCAACAGGCGGGCCTTTTCGGCAAAAAGGGACGTCGGGTAATGATGAAGAATCAACTCTGACATGCTCGGCTCCGCCGCACGGGTAATGAATCCGCAGCTTAGCGCGCAATCCATGAGCATCCCACCCATCTGCCTGATGGGAACTTATCAGTCAGATTGATAAGCCCGCCGCAAAGGTCGAGACCAGGCATTCCTTGGCGCTTTTCTTGAGTTTTTTGATCAGCCGTTCCTGGCGCAGCGCTTCGCTTTTATCGCGACAGGCTTCGGTGTAGACCAATGCCACGGCCGGGCTGGAGAGAAAGAAGCGCGCGCCCTTGCCGCTCTGGTGAGTGGCGAAGCGGCGGACGGGATCGTCGCTGATCCCGCAGTAGAGCGAACCATTGGCCGCGCGAACGAGGTACACGAACCACGGTTTGCTGACCGGCAGCGGTTCGGCGGCAATGACGGAGGATTCGCTCGGCGTGTTCACGTGAAGATCAAGGCTTGAAAGGAAACAAGCCGCGATCTTATCAGCGACTGGCCTGGAATGCCTTCAGCCCCTTCAAGGCCTGAGCGCGTACGGCGTTTCTCACCAGCGGCGTCCAGCCCAGCAACAAGCCTTTGAAGCCCAGTGCCTGTCGTGACCAGGCCCACAGATCGAAGCGGTCGTGGTGCTCGCAGATCTTGCCGTCACGAAACACGAACCGCGCCTGAATGTCGTTGACCACGGTGTTGCCGGTCTGGCTGAACAGGTAAGTCGCCACCCAATGCGCGCTGCCGGTGCGCTCATCGCTGCGCACGTTATCGAACGTCAGGGAAAAGTCCTTGGCGCGGGTGGTGAGCATGCGCCACATGTCACCGGCATCACGACCGCGCAGTTCGCCGAACGCCGGATCGCTGAACACCACATCGTCGGTGTAGCAGGCGCTCATGGCTTCGGCATCCAGCCGCTGAAAGGCTTGATAGAACTGGGTGATCAATGCGCTGTGGGCATCACTCATGTGCAGGCTCCCTGGGTGTGTAAACGGTTTTCGCAAGATTGCCTGCACGATAGTCAACAACGGCACGGAACACTACCGGCATTCGTGACGGGAATACCTTCTGGTGCGCTAATGCACCATGCCGCTGTCACGGGCATACGCGAAAAGATCCACATCCGTGGAAATGCCCAGCCGCTGCATGGCCATGCTTTTCTGTTTGCTGATGGTCGAGACGCTGCGTTTGAAGTAGCCGGCGATTTCGCTGACGGTCATGCCGCTGGCGAGCATTCTGACGACTTCATGTTCTTTGGCCGACAGCGAAGGTGAACCCGATTGAGCCTCGGCATCCGCCTGAACCAGCGCCGCGCGCAGGGATTCGCTGATAAACCGCCGCCCTTCGCTCACCGATTTGATTGCCAGGGGCAGCTCCGTTGCCGATGCGTCCTTGGCAATGATCACCATGACGCCTTGAGCGAAGGCCGCCCTCAGCGTCGTGACGTTGGCAAACATCGTGACCAGAATGATCGAGGTCGACGGGTAGCGACGTCGCAGCGTGCTGAGCATTTTCAGACCGTCTGCCTGTTGGTTGCCTGGCATGCAGAAGTCCGTGACCAACAGATCGCACGGCGTGGTTGAAAGTAGCCTGAACAGGCTGTCCGGGCCATCGGCTTCCCCCACGATCACACATGGTTTGCTCAGGTCGATGAGCATCCGCAAGCCGATACGAACGACCGGATGGTCGTCAGCGATGATTACGCGCATTGTCGGATTTATCCTGTTTGGTGACTGGAATGCGCGAAAAATAGCGCCGTCCGGTGTCGACCACAACGTCCAATCTTGACCGCGTAACCACCTCACCCAATGTATCCGGGGCCCTGTCCTTTCTCCGATAAAACAAAGAGAAGTGCCCTACATTTTTAAGCTACGCAGCCCACACAGAAAGACTACAGACAACAGTCCGAAAACTGACGGCATGGAGCCCGTAACACCCTTTCATACACCAAGCCGACCGTTTTCGTATTAGTTGCATTCCGCCTGGCTACCTCGATCGTTAGATTGCGCCCTGTCTGCAAAGGACAATTTCCGACAACCCTCCTTCAAGGAAGAGCGACACATGAACAAACATTTATCCCTTCTGACGGCTGCGTTGCTGCTGACTGGCGCATCGTCCGCGTTCGCTGCGTCCCAGACTGACCTCAAGGTTACAGGCACCATTACTCCGGTGGCCTGTGAACCGACACTCGCCAACGGCGGCGTCGTTGATTACGCAAAAATATCCTTCAAAGACCTGAATGAGACGACACCTACCGTACTCGGAGTAGAAACCATTCAACTCACAGTGAGCTGCACTGCATCGGCGCAGTTTGCGATCAGCACTATCGATAACCGGCCAGGCACATCATTCGTACCTGCCCAGATGGGACTAGGCCTGATTAACGGGACTGAAAAATTAGGCACCTATCAGCTGGGTTTTAAAAACCCGGTCGCGGACGTTCCAGTGCGCATTATGTCCTCGTATAACGAGGGCGATACTTGGTCAGAGTTTTTCGATGACGGCTCGATGGCAACAAACGACTGGATCGCGTTTGGTAACAACACCAGTGGCACCTGGACACCTGAGTTCGTTGAAAACGTCACAGTGGACATGTGGTTACACACCCAAATCGCCCCAACCAACAGCCTGACCCTCACCGACGAAGTCAAACTCGACGGCAACGCCACCCTGCAAATCAAATACCTGTAACCCGTCACCACTCAACGGGTAACGCCAGTCACCCGGCGTTGCCCGCTCACTCAAAGGACGACTCATCATGGAACGATGCTCCCTTGCTCTATTGGCTCCGCTGTTGCTCGCCAGCGCACCTTCAGCCCTTGCCGCCAGCAGCACCGACCTGAGCGTCACCGGGTTGATCACCCCCAAGTCCTGCACACCCATCCTCTCCAGTGGCGGCATTGTCCACCACGGAAAAGTGACGGTGAAGGATCTGAATCCGGATCAGCCCACACAGCTGGAAACCGGCACGCTGTACCTGTACGTGAACTGTGAAGGCGCCACGATGTTTACCCTGACGACCATCGACAACCGCGAAGGCTCGTCAGCCATCGACCCGCACCACCACGGCCTGGGCGTCATCAACGATGACCAGCACCTGGGCAGCGTGGCGTTTGGCCTGTTCGATGCCATAGCAGACAGCAACCCGGTGAAAACCATCATGTCCAGTAACGACGGGGCCAGCTGGCGAGTGTCGCCCTACCTGGGGCATGCCGGCCTGACCGCGTTTGCAATGCCTACCGACCTGGGCACACCGATCGCCATCAAAGACCTGCACACCCGGCTATCGGCCGTCACCACCATCGTTCGCGCGAATGACCTGACCCTGACCGATGAAGTCCCCATCGACGGGCACGTTACCGTACAGCTCAATTATTGACCGACCGGCCGGCATTGCCGGCCCCTTTTTCCGAACACTCAACGAGACACGTCATGACGATGTTTTTATCCCACACGCGCCATTTTCTGCATGGCGGTATCGCTGCGTTCGCCCTGTTTCTGGCGACCCAGGCCCAGGCTGACGGAATGGTCCCGAACACATCGGTGGTCATCGTCAACGAAGCCGATGGCGAAGCTTCCGTGACAGTGACCAACACCGATGCCAACCTGGCGCTGATGCACGTCACCATCGAAGACATTGCCGAGGACGGCGAAGCCCTGGTGTTTGTGACACCTCCGCTGGCACGCGTCGAAGCCTCGAAAACCCAGTTGGTGCGCTTCATTCTTCAAACCGAAAAACCGTTGCTTACCCAGCGTTTGAAGCGGGTGATCTTCGAAGGTATCCCTGAAGGAAAACCCGCCGCCGAAGCCGGGCATGCCCGTGTCGGCGTGACGGTGCGTCAGAATCTGCCGTTGATTATTCATCCCAAGGGGCTGGCGCCCAACCGCACGCCGTGGACCGACCTGCAATGGTCGCTGCAGGACGGTCAATTGACCGTGCGCAACGACACGCCTTACGTCGTACGCCTGGGCCAGGAAGTGCAATTACTGCCGTCAGCGGGCGGCGCGATATTGCCGAAAACCTACGTGTTGCCCGGTGAGCACATCAGCGTCAAGGCGCCTGAGGGGGCCGCGACGCAAGTGCGTTTTCAACCGGCGACGGTCTATGGTTTCGCGGTGCCGCATTACGAGGCCCCGATCAAATCCTGAACCCCCTGAGAGCGCTCATGAAGGAACAGTGAGCGTCTGTTTCGAGGCCACGGCCCTTCTGCCGTCGCCAAAGGCGTGTCTGAGCCACAGAGAATCGGTCAGCACGCCGGCATAACTCAAGTGAACCCAATGAACACAGTATTGATTTACCGTGATGGCGAAGCCGTGCCCGCTATTCAGACCGCCGCTCGCCCTCACCCTGGGCGGTGGACCACGGTTGCGCTGCTGCTGAGCAATGCGCTGATAGTGGTCGACGCCCACGGTAATGTGCCTGTGCCGGCATCGTTCGACAAAAACACACTGCTTCAGCGCGGCATCGACCCGGCGCTGGCGTCGGTGCTGATGCAAACGCCGCGATTCTCGGCAGGACGGCATCCCGTCACGCTCACAGTCAATGGCCAGAGCCATGGCCGGGTCGACGTCACGTTCGATCGCGAAGGCGCGTTGTGCTTCGATCGCGCCCTGCTCGATGCGGCCAACCTGAATGTGCCGGACCGTCTGCTGGGCGATAGTCAGTGCCACGATTTTCTCGGTCCCTCACCGCAGACCGTCATCGACCCGGATCCGACAAGCCTGGCCCTGTCACTGATCGTGCCCACCGATGCCATACGCCCCACTGCCCGGGATTTTTCGGGTTATCAAACCGGGGGCATCGCCGGTTTGCTCAACTACGACGTCAGCGGTTTGCGCAGCCAGTCCGGCGATCAGAGCAGCCGCTTCGCTTCGGCCAATACCGAAGCAGGTTTCAACGCCGGTGACTGGATCGTGCGCAGCCGTCAGGTGCAGACCTGGCAGGACGACGTTTCGCGCACCACGCACATCGCCGCCTACGCCCAACGCACGTTTGCCAGTCACGAAGCGGTGCTGCAAGCGGGCCAGATCAATCTGTATAACCCGGTGCTGGCCGGCGCGCAGATCACCGGCGTGCAAGTGTTGAATGAGGAAGCGCTGCAGATCGAAGGTCAAGGCGCGGTCATTGAAGGCATCGCCAACAGTCAGGCGCAGGTCGAAGTTCGGCAGAACGGTGCGCTGATCCATTCCACGGTGGTGCCGGCCGGGCCGTTTGCCCTGACCAATGTACGCCGGCTCAGCACCCGCTCCGACGTGGAAGTCACCATCAAGGAAGCCGATGGCAGTGAGCGCAGCTTTACCGTGCCGGCCGCGATGCTCGGCATCGGTTTGCCGGCGCCCGGTTATTCGCTCGCGGCCGGTCAGGTGCGCAGTACCGGTGACGAACAGGGCGGCGATCCTTGGGTGATCAGCGGCGGCTGGAGCGGTGCACTTACGCCGCAACTGTTGCTCAGCGCAGGCCTGACCGGTGCCGCCGATTACCGCGCGGCGGGCGTCAGCGTCGGCCTGCTGCCATCGCCCGTTACCCAGGTTCAAGCCACGCTCACCGGTGCCGCCGCCGGTGGCCGGCAAGCCAGTCAGGGGCTTCAGGCTGACTTGAGCGCATCGCACCGTTTAAGCGAGCAGTGGGCGTTCAATGCCGGCAGTTCTTACCGGACCCTTGGCTACCGTGAACTGCAAGACGCGGTGTTCGACAACACTTCCGATGACAGTAAATCCCGCTACCGCGACCAGCTAAGCGCTGCCTTGTCCTGGTCGCACCCGTGGGTCGGCGCGTTCAGCGGCGGTGTCAGCCGATCGAGCTCGTTCGACGGCCAAAGCAGCAGCCGCGCCCTCGCTTCCTGGGGCACCAACATCGGTGGTGTGTCGATTTCGGCGACGGCGGAATGGCAAGTCAGCGGCGCAAACCGCAACGACGATAGCGTCTACCTGAACCTCAGCATTCCCTTGGGCGAGAACCGCCGGGCACGCACCTGGGTGCGCAGCTCCGCTGGCGAATACCGCAGCGGTGTGGGTTTGAATGAACAGATCAACGATCAACTGGCCTACCGGGTCGGCGTCGAGCACGACACCCGGGACAAGGAAGTGCAGACCACCGCCGGCGTTTCACTGTTGCCGCGCTACACCCAACTGGATTTGAACTACACCCGCGACGATGCCGAACGCTCGAGCTATCAGGCCAGTGCCCGCGGTGGCGTCGTGCTGCATGGCGGCGGCGTGACGCTCTCGCCTTACCCGGTGAGCGACACCTTTGCCCTGCTGTCGGTGGGCGACATGGGCGCCATCAAAGTGTCGACGCCCAGCGGTCCGGTATGGACCGACTGGCAAGGCCAGGCCGTCATCCCGCAGGTGGCGGCTTACGGCCGCAGCGCGGTGGAAGTCGACACCAAAACCCTGCCGCGCAACGCCGACATTCACAACGGGCTGGCGGTGATTTCGGCCGGCCGCGGCGCCGTCGACAGCATCGAGTTCGGCCTCACCCTGACCCGCCGCGCGTTGCTCAAGGCCACCACCGCCAACGGCGCGCCCCTGCCCCGCGGCGCATCGGTGAACACCGAGGATGGCGAGTTCGTCACCCTGGTGCAGGACGGCGGCCTGGTGTTTCTGCCCAACGTCCTCGACGCCCGAGCGCTGTGGATCAGCGCACCGGGGCTGGAGCGCTGCGAACTGCATTTCGAGCTGCCGGCGGACGCCGACACCAACGCGTATTACGAAACCGCCCCCGCCAAGTGCCGAGCCCTTTGAGGATGATGTTCATGAACCTGCCCCGCTATTTGCTACTGCCTCTGGCGCTGAGCGCTTTCACCCCGTTCGCCTGGGCGTCTGCGGATGAATGCCAGTTCAACCTGAGCCAGCCCGTGCTGGATTACGGGCTGATGAACCGGGCGATACGTCCCGACTCGGCCCCCGAACGAAAGCTCGGCGAACGTCAGCTGAGCCTGAGCCTGAGCTGCTCGCAACCCACCGACATGAGCGTGTTTTATCGCGCCATGGCGGCGACGGCCGAACGTTTTCACTTTGCCGAACGTGGCAGCTATCAGGTGCGCGTTCACGACGCGGTGCTGGATGGCCAACCGGTAGAGATCGGCTTGATTGCCGGTGTGGGCCAGCCGCCTGCCGTCACGGCATCGAACCTGATCTGGCGCCCGGCGCACGGCGTCGTTCCGGTGCAGGGCGGGGCGGCGCTGCACGGTCGTACTTTTTCCGCACAAATCGAGCTGACTGCCTGGGTTCAAGAGCAAGGGATGCAGGTACGCGACGCTGTCACCTGGGAGACCACCGGCGTGTTCGACGCCGTCACTGCCGGGCGCACCCGCGAGGCGACCTTGCGCGCCCGCTTCGCGCCAGCGGCCTGCGAACCGGGGCTGTCCAACGGCGGCGTGGTCGCCTTCGGCACCCTGTCGAAAAATGACCTGAGCCCGGACAAAAGCACTCGCCTGCCGCCACGCTCATTGAATCTGAGGGTGGGCTGCGACGCGCCCACTTCGTTCGCGCTGATCATGCACGACAACCGCTCGGGCTCGGCCACCGTCGACAGCGACATTCACTACGGCCTCGGCAAGGACAACCGCAACAACAACATCGGCCTGTATTCGCTGAATGTCGACCCGGCCAGCACCAGCGCCGACGGCCTCGCGCGCCTGCACCTGATCGACTCCACCACCGGCGGCATGGCCTGGAGCACGGCCGGCTCCGTCTCTGTGCCCATCAGCAAAAGCCGCTACCTGGGCTTCACCGACAACCTCGGCATGGCCGGCCCGGCGCTGATCCAGAACCTCAGCACCACGGTGACCGTGGAGGCCGTCATCGCCCCCACCAACAGCCTGGATCTGAGCAGCGCCATCGACCTCGATGGCGCGGGAACGATCGAGATTATTTATCTGTAGCACCCAACCCGATCCTGCTGAATCCGCGGCGTACTTGAGCACCTCGGAGCAGTCAGGACACACGACAATAGAAGTGAGTAGACAATGATGAAAAAGTACTTTGCAGCACTCTCCGCCACCGCGTTGATCAGCATGGCGCCCTATGCGCTGGCGGCGTCGAGCACTGACCTGAGCGTCACCGGCACGATCACACCCAATGCTTGCGAACCGAAATTGTCCGATGGCGGGAACGTGCATCACGGCAAAATTTCGTCGAAGGATTTGAATAAGGACAGAGCAACGAGACTGACAGACAAGACATTGCAACTCACCGTGAATTGCGACTCGGCGATAGCGTTCAGGCTGAAACCAATCGATAACCAGGATGGTTCGGATTCGGATGGGGGCAGTGGATTCGGCCTGGGCCTTATCAATGGCGACGTAAACCAAAAGATCGGCTACATCGACCCAAGGTTCGTGGCGCCACTGGGAGATGGTACTGCCGTAAAGCCCATACACTCTTACAACAATGGCGGCACATGGGGAACCTGGCAAGGGTTGACACCTAGAGCCATCTCTGCATTCGCCGCCGTCGGTGGTCCAAACACTCCAATAGCGATCAAGGATTTCCAAACTGGTTTACTGATAAGGACCTCCATCGCCCGCGCCGACTCACTCGACTTGACTAACGACGTGGCGATCGACGGCTCGGTCACCCTCGAAGTCTTGTACCCATAACACCGTAGCCGACCTTGCCCGGGGTCACGCTTCGGGCAAGGACTGATTCCGCTGACCACCATAGCGAAACCTGTCCCATGAAAAAATTTCCACACGCTCTGACGATGGCGTTCATCGCCCTGACTTCACCGCTCGCCTTCGCCGCATCGAGCACTGACTTGAGCGTTACCGGCACCATCACGCCCCGTGCTTGCACACCGCTGCTGTCCGAGGGCGGGAATGTGGACCATGGCAAAATTTCGTCGAAGGATTTGAATAAGGACAAAGTCACAAAGCTGGCCATCAAGACATTGCAACTCACCGTGAATTGCGACTCGCCAATAGCGTTCAGGTTGAATCCGATCGATAACCAGCTCGGCTCTTCGATAGACACTGGATTTATGTGGGGCCTGGGGAAAATCAATGGGGATCAGAATCTCGGTGGCTATGAGCTACAACTGTCCGCGCCACTGGCGGACGGTGTAAGCGTATATCCTCTGATTTCCTATGATAATGGCAGCACTTGGACCCGCTCTAGCTTCATGGCGCCTTCTGCCATTTCTTCATTCAGCGCCACGTCTGTTCCCGCCATTCCGGTAGCTATCAAGGATCTGGTAACGAACCTCAAGGTATACACCGTCATTGCCCGCGCCGACTCACTCGACCTGACCAACGATGCCGCTATCGACGGCTCGGCCACCCTCGAAGTCTTGTACCCATAACACCTTAGCAGACCTTGCCCGGGGTCACGCTTCGGGCAAGGACTTATTCCGCTGACCCACCATTGCGAATCCTGTCCCATGAAAAAATTTCCACACGCTCTGACGATGGCGTTCATCGTCCTGACTTCACCCCTCGCCTTCGCTGCATCGAGCACTGACCTGAGCGTCACCGGCACGATCACGCCCAACGCGTGTACGCCGACGTTGTCTGACGGGGGCATCGTCAACATCGGGAAGATCTCGGCAAAGGATCTCGACCTAACTTCAAACACCTTGGTGAACACCCAGCCGATGCAACTAAATGTCAATTGCAATGCAGCAAATATGTTTGCGCTGAACGCTATCGACAACAAGGCCGCGACCTCATTGGCCGATAATTGGTTCGGTCTGGGGGAAACCAACGCACTTGAAAAACTGGGTATATTCCGAGCGGTTATCAAAAGCGCTTTGGCGGATGGGGAAACTGTTCAAGCGATCTACTCGCTAGACGGTGGAGCGGTGTGGGGGCGCACAAATCAAATAGGCCCTGGAGAGCTGACATCGGTAGGAGTTAACCACCCCCTTCCCGTTAAAGACCTGACAATGGAACTGGAAATCCAGACCTATATCGCCCGGGCGGACAGCCTGACCCTGACCGACGAGATCACCGTCGACGGTTCTGCAACATTCGAAATGAAGTACTTCTAAATGATGCCGGCTCTCCTTTACAGGAGAGCCGTTTTTTACCTCAAATGAATGAGCGCTCATTAATGAAAAACCACTTCATAACAATTGCAGCTGCAGTACTGATCAGCACAGCCCCATTTGCCTTCGCCGCGTCGAGCACTGACCTGACCGTCAAAGGCACGATCACCCCACTCGCCTGCTCACCGACACTGTCCAACAGCGGCCTCGTCAACTACGGAAAAATCTCCCGGCAAGACCTTAGCGTGGACAAGCGAACACGACTGCGCGACCAGACGCTCGACCTCAGCATCCAGTGCAAAGCGCCCGCGCGCTTCGCTCTGATGATGCACGACAACCGCGATGGCTCGGCCGTCGTCAACAGCGAGATTTACTACGGTCTGAACCACGATGGCAGCGGTAACAAAGTCGGCTTGTACTCATTGAACTTCGATCCGTCCACCACGGTGGTGGACGATCTGCCGCAGGTCTTTCGCACGGACTCCACCACCGGAGGCATAGCCTGGAGTTCATCCAACAGCCGTTCCATTCCGATTGGCGCCAGAAGTTACCTGGGGTTTACCAACGTGGCCGGCAGCAACGCCGGCCCGATTGCCATCCAGAGCCTGACGAGCCGGGTCATCCTTGAAACGGTCATCTCGCCCACTTCCGAACTGGACCTGAGCACCGATGTGCAACTCGACGGCTCGGCAACGCTGGACGTTGTGTATCTGTAGTCAGACCTTTTCGCTGACCACCTGAACGTACAACGAACGCCCGGCGCCGAGGCCGGCGAGGATGGCGCCGAGGCCGATCACGCCGAAGATCCAGCCGATGGCGTTCCAGCCGCCGGTCCAGTCGTGCACGATGCCGACCGCGAACGGCCCCATGGACGCCAGGGTGTAACCGAAGCCCTGGGCCATGCTCGACAGGTTCGCCGCCACGTGCGAATCCCGCGAGCGCAACACGATCAGGGTCAACGCCAGGCTGAACGTACCGCCCTGCCCCAGACCGAGCAGGATCGCCCAGCCCCACAGGCCTTCGATCGGCGCGTAAAGGCAACCGAACAGCCCGCCGAGGGTCAGCGCCATGACGATCACGATCGCCAGGCGCTGATCCTTGCCGCGCGTGGCCAGCCACGGTGCCGCCAGTGAACTGGCCAACTGGATGATCACCGAACCCGACAGGACGAGCCCCGCCTGGGTCGGCGTCAGGCCGCGGCCGATCAGGATCGACGGCAACCAGCCGAACACGATGTAGGCCAGCGATGATTGCAGGCCCATGTACAAGGTCACTTGCCAGGCCAACGGGTCACGCAACAAACCGCGAACACGGTAGGCAACGTTGTGCGCGCCGTGTTTCTGACCGACTTGCGGCAACCAGAAAATCGCCGCCGCCAACGCCGGAATCACCCAGAAGCCGAGGCCCAAGGCCCAGCTTTTGTCGAAGTGTTCACTCAACGGCACGGTCGCGCCCGCCGCCATGGCTGCGCCCAGGCACAGGGCCATGGTGTAGACGCCAGTCATGGTACCTGCGTGTTTGGCGAAGTCGCGTTTGACGATGCCCGGCAACAAGACGCCAATCACCCCGATGCTCGCGCCGGCCAGCACGCTGCCGGCAAACAGGCCGATTTCACCGAATGAACTGCGCAGGATGATTCCGCCCGCCAGCGTCAGAAGAATGCCCAGCACCACCCGTTCGGCGCCGAAACGGCGCGCCAGAATCGGCGCCAGCGGCGCAAACAAGCCAAGGCAAAGCACCGGCAAGGTTGTCAGCAAACCGGCCTGCGCTGCCGACAACCCCAAGGTCTTCGAGATGTCGCTGAGCATCGGCGCCATGCTCGACAGTGCCGGGCGCAGGTTTAGCGCGACCAGAATCAGGCCGAGCAATAACAGCCACGGACGCCGCAGGATCGGGTGACTCTGCTGGACCGCTTCGTCATCGGCCTCGGCATCGATCAGCAGTTCCTCGAGCTCCGCCGTGCGCTTGGCTTCAGTGATGTGACGGTTGCTGCTGGACATGGCGTTCTCGGTTTCAAGGTTCATTGATCAACTGCCTCGACAGGGCTTTGGCCCGTTCCGGGTCGCGTTGCTCGACGGCATCGAGCAGGTCGACGTGCAGGTCGAACACTTCCTGGCGGCGAGGCGTGATGCTCAAGGTCTGGCGCAGTTGTGCGCCGACGACGCTGGAGAAATAGCGATACAACTCGCTGAGGGTCGGGTTGTGCGCGGCGTCCACCAGGCGACGGTGGAACACCAGGTCGCAGGCGATGTAGCTGTCGAGATCGCCGTGATAGTGATCGCCGCTGACGTTGAGCGCTTTGCGTAATTCGATGAGGTCTTCATCGGTCCTGCGCAGGGCGGCAAGGCCGATGGCCTCGACTTCAAGGATGTGCCGTGTTTCCCGCGCCTGTTCGAGGGAGCAGCGGGACAACGCTTTCAAGGTGTCCAGCGGATCGATCACGGCCCGTAAATAGCTGCCGTCACCCTGGCGGATTTCGATCAAACCGGAAAACGCCAACACGCGCATGGCTTCGCGCACGGTGTTGCGGCTGATGCCCAGTTCTGCGGACAACTCAGGCTCGGTGGGCAGGCGTTGGCCGACAGCCCAGACGCCTTCGGTGATGCGCAGGCGCAACTGATCCAGGGCCTGATCGACCAGGGATCGCTTAACTAATGGAGACATTTCTGACATAGGATTCGCCCTTTCATCCAATCATAGGATGAATTTTCTGACATGTTAGTCAGCTTGGCCCGACAAGGCAACGGCCCACACAAACCCTGCAGGCGCCGGCTTGCTGGCGATCACCGTTTCACATTCAACATGGATGGCGGCTGTTTCAACGCCGTCGCCAGCAAGCCGGCTCCTACAGGTGCGCGGTGCGCATCCGCCTTTATGCCCTGACATGCAGGCGCCGGCTTGCTGGCGATCACCGTTTCATATTCAACATGGATGGCGGCTGTTTCAGCGCCATCGCCAGCAAGCCGGCTCCTACAGGTGCGCGGTGCACATCCGCCTTTATGCCCTGACCTGCAGGCGCCGGCTTACTGGCGATCACCGTTTCACATTCAACATGGATGGCGGCTGTTTCAGCGCCATCGCCAGCAAGCCGGCTCCTACAGGTGCGTGGTGCGCATCCGCATTTATGCCCTGACATGTAGGAGCCGGCTTGCTGGCGATGGCGATGGCATCGACACATTCAGAACTGAACTTTGAAAACGCCTCTCACTATTGCGCACTAGCCTTCTGTTTCTTTCAAAACACAGGAGGGCAATGGAGTGCCCGATCTTCCCCACGCCAATCGCTTGCGCGCCGGCCGCTATTCCCAAACCGGCCAAATCTATCTGCTGACGGCTGTCACCTGGAACCGCGCCCCCTTTTTTTACTGACTGGCGGACAGGACGCCTGGTGGTGGAGCGCTTTCGCCAGGCGCATACAGAAGAATGGGTCGATTCCCTTGCCTGGGTGGTGATGCCTGACCATTTTCATTGGCTGGTCGAACTGAAGAACAATTCGTTGTCGGCGTTGGTACTGGCAACCAAATCGCACAGCGCACGGGCGGTAAACGCGCGGTTGGAGCGCAAAGGGATGGTATGGCAGAGAGGTTTCCACGACCGTGCGATTCGCCGTGAAGAGGATCTGCAAGCGGTCGCCCGATACATCGTTGCCAACCCATTGCGTGCAGGGCTTGTCACACGCGTGCACGATTACCCATTGTGGGATGCCAAATGGTTATAACCGGGATCTCGGTGGAGGCTGTTATGCCGCCATCGCCAGCAAGCCGGCTCCTACAGTACACGGTACGCATCCGCAGTCATGTCCTGACATGACCTTGTAGGAGCCGGCTTGCTGGCGATCACCGTTTCACATTCAACATGGATGGCGGCTGTTTCACCGCCATCGCCAGCAAGCCGGCTCCTACGGTACGCGGTACGCATCCGCAGTCATGTCGGCAGGGGGAGGGTTTCATTGGGCAAAAAAAACCCGGAACAGCGTCCGGGTTTATTTCACTGCCTGGCTTCGATCAATGCAGGATCTGGCTCAAGAACAACTTGGTCCGGTCATTCTGCGGATTATCGAAGAAGTCGTTTGGCGCCGCCTGTTCAACGATCTCGCCCTTGTCCATGAAGATCACGCGGTTGGCCACGGTGCGGGCGAAGCCCATTTCGTGGGTCACGCAGAGCATGGTCATGCCGTCTTCGGCCAGGCCGATCATGGTGTCCAGCACCTCTTTCACCATCTCAGGGTCGAGTGCCGAAGTCGGTTCGTCGAACAGCATGATTTTCGGTTTCATGCACAGGGCACGGGCAATCGCCACACGCTGTTGCTGGCCGCCGGACAGTTGCCCCGGGAATTTATGCGCCTGCTCCGGAATGCGTACGCGCTCCAGGTAATGCATGGCGATTTCTTCGGCCTTGCGCTTGGGCATCTTGCGCACCCACATCGGCGCCAGCGTGCAGTTCTGCAGGATGGTCAGGTGCGGGAACAGGTTGAAGTGCTGGAACACCATGCCGACTTCACGACGGACCGATTCGATCTGCTTGAGGTCGTTGGTCAGTTCCACGCCATCGACCACGATGCGGCCTTGCTGGTGTTCTTCCAGACGATTGAGGCAACGGATGGTGGTGGATTTGCCGGAACCCGATGGGCCGCACAGGACGATACGCTCGCCCTGTTTAACGTTCAGGTTGATGTCTTTCAACACGTGGAACTGGCCGTACCACTTGTTCACGCCCTGCATCTGAATAATGCCTTCAGGGCTCACAGGCTTTTTGATTGCTTCGCTCATGACAAAACTCCTAACGCTTGTGGCCTGTATCCAGCTTACGTTCCAAATGCATGGAATAGCGGGACATACCAAAACAGAAAATCCAGAACACCAGGGCCGCGAACACATAGCCTTCAGTGGCCATGCCCAGCCATTTCGGGTCGGCGGCGGCTTGTTTGACGCTGTTGAGCAAGTCGAACAGGCCGATGATGATCACCAGGCTCGTGTCCTTGAACAGCGCAATGAAGGTGTTGACGATGCCAGGGATTACCAGCTTCAGGGCTTGCGGCAGAATCACCAGGCCCATGCTGCGCCAGTAACCGAGGCCCATCGCGGCGGCGGCTTCGTACTGACCTTTCGGGATCGCTTGCAGACCGCCCCGCACCACTTCGGCGACGTAAGCCGACTGGAACAGGATCACGCCGATCAGCGCCCGCAGCAGTTTGTCGAAGTTCATGCCTTCAGGCAGGAACAACGGCAGCATCACCGAGGACATGAACAGCACTGTGATCAACGGCACGCCGCGCCAGAATTCGATGAAGGTCACGCAGACCACTCGAATCGCCGGCATGTTCGAACGACGACCCAGGGCCAGGACAATCCCCAACGGCAACGCACCGGCAATGCCGACAGTGGCGATCACCAGAGTCAGCATCAGGCCGCCCCATTGGCTGGTCGCCACCTGGGTCAGGCCGAAAACGCCGCCATGCAACAGGCACCAGGCAATGATCGGGTACAGCACCAGAAAGCTCAGGCCATACACGGCTTTATGGTGGAAGCGCGAGATGAACAACGGTGCCACGCCGATCACCGCCAGCCACACAGTCAGGTCCACGCGCCAGCGCAGGTCCATCGGGTAGTAGCCGTACATGAACTGGCCAAAGCGCTGCTGGATGAACACCCAGCAGGCGCCTTCCTTGGTGCAATCGGCCTGGCTGGTGCCGACCCAGTTGGCGTCAATGATCGCCCATTCCAGAATCGGCGGAACGATCAGATAAATCAGGTAGAACGCGAACAGCGTCAGCAAGGTGTTGAGCCAGCTGGAGAACATGTTCGCGCGCATCCACGCCATCGGCCCGAAGACTTTGCTCGGTGGCGGCATGTCAGGTTTGAATGTATGAGTACTCATGCGCTTTTCCTTACCGCTCGATCAGCGCAATGCGCTTGTTGTACCAGTTCATCAGCAGGGAAATGCTGATACTGATCGCCAGGTACACGCTCATGGTGATGGCAATGACTTCGATCGCCTGCCCAGTCTGGTTCAGCACCGTACCGGCAAACAACGAGACCATCTCCGGATAACCGATACCGGCCGCCAGCGAAGAGTTTTTCGCCAGGTTCAGGTATTGGCTGGTCAGCGGTGGAATGATCACGCGCAGGGCTTGCGGGATGATCACTTTGCGCAGGGTCGGACCGTTGCGCAGACCCAGCGAGTGTGCCGCTTCGGTCTGGCCGTGGCTGACCGACTTGATGCCCGAACGCACGATCTCGGCGATGAACGCCGCGGTGTACACGGTCAGGGCCAGGGTCAGCGCCAGCAGTTCCGGGATCAGCACCCAGCCACCGACGAAGTTGAAGCCTTGCAGCTTGGGCATTTCCCAGTGCACGGGGGTGCCGATGATCAGAGCGCACAGCGCCGGGATCACAAGGAACAGCGCCAGGCCGACCCAGAACTTGTGGAACGGCACACCGGTCGCTTCGAAGCGTTTGGTGGCCCAGCGGCTCATCAGCACGATCGCGACAATGGCCACGACGATGCTGATCACAAACGGCCAGAAACCGTCCGCCATCAACGCGGCCGGCATGTTCAGGCCGCGGCTGCTGACGAAGAAGGTGTCGCCGAAGTTATGGCTGTTGCGTGGCCCCGGCATGGTCAGGAACACCGCGAAGTACCAGAACAGGATTTGCAGCAGCGGCGGAATGTTGCGGAAGACTTCCACATAAACAGTCGCCAGCTTAGCGATGATCCAGTTCTTCGACAGCCGTGACACGCCGACGATGAACCCGAGGATTGTCGCCAGGATCACGCCGATGAAAGTCACCAGCAGCGTGTTGAGCAGGCCGATGACAAACACCCGGGCATAGCTGTCCGATTCGGTGTAGTCGATCAGGTGTTGAGCGATGCCGAAACCGGCACTGCGCTCCAGAAAGTCGAAACCGGAGGTAATGCCCCGGTGTTGAAGGTTGGTCTGCGTGTTGTCGAACAGGTACCAGCCCATCGAGACCACCGCCACGATGGTGATGATCTGAAATAGCCACGCACGCACTTTGGGATCGCTGAGGCTGAGCCTCTGCTTTGGTGCGCCGATTGAATTTTGCATGAAGTGCCCCGGATGTAATGGAACAGAACATCACCCGGTGGTTGGCCCACCGGGTGATAGAACCATCAGCGCACTGGTGGTGCGTATTGAATGCCGCCGTTGTTCCACAGAGCGTTCAGCCCGCGGTCGATGGCCAGCGGAGTGTCCTTGCCGAGGTTTTTCTCGAACACTTCACCGTAGTTACCGACTTGCTTGACGATCTGCACGACCCAGTCTTTCTTCACTTTCAGGTCTTTGCCGTATTCACCGTCGGTACCCAGCAGACGAGCGACGTCCGGGTTCTTGGTGCCTTTGGCTTCAGCTTCGACGTTTTTCGAAGTGATGCCGGCTTCTTCAGCGTTGAGCATGGCGTAGCCAGTCCAGCGCACGATGGCCAGCCACTCGTCGTCGCCATTACGGACGACCGGGCCCAGAGGCTCCTTGGAGATGGTTTCCGGCAGAACGGTGTAGTCGTTCGGGGTCGCCAGCTTGCTGCGTTGTGCATAGAGCTGGGATTTGTCGGAGGTCAGCACGTCGCAACGACCGGATTCCAGCGACTTGGCGCTTTCGTCGGATGTGTCGAAGGTGATCGGGGTGTATTTCAGACCGTTGCCACGGAAGTAGTCGGAAACGTTCAGCTCGGTGGTGGTACCGGCTTGAATGCAGATGGTGGCGCCGTCGAGCTCTTTGGCGCTTTTCACACCCAGCGTCTTGCTGTTTACCAGGAAACCGATGCCGTCGTAGTAAGTGATGAAACCAGGGAATTTCAGACCCATGCCCGAATCACGGGAGCTGGTCATGGTGGTGTTGCGCGACAGGATGTCGATTTCGCCGGACTGCAGCGCGGTGAAGCGCTCTTTGGCGTTCAACTGACTGAACTTGACCTTGGTCGCGTCGCCGAAGACGGCAGCGGCCACAGCGCGGCAGTAGTCAGCATCGATACCGACGATCTTGCCAGTGGCGTCCGGAACCGAGAAACCAGGCAGGCCATCGCTGACGCCGCACTGTACGAAACCTTTCTTCTGCACTGCATCCAGGGTTGCACCCGCCTGAGCGAACCCGCTGACACCGAGTACTGCGGCTGCAGACACGATCGCCAGGGTGGATTTCAACATCTTCATTCAAACCTCCAGTTTTGCTCTTGTTGTGTCGGAGCTTGAGTCCTGTCGCACCCTTATGAGGCGTAGTCGACCCGTGTTGGCTTTTTTTAGGGTCAACCGACGTAGGACCTGCGCTATGAGTCTAGTAGGAGAAAATCCACATCATGGACCACTCACTTCTCACCAATCGGCCGAACGGGCTGTAGCCCTTTCACGTTCGCGAAGCCCGTAGCGGCCACTGGCGAACATCCATCACCGGATTTTTTTGCTATCCCACTACGAACAATGGCCTGATAGTGTTACCGACAGGCGTGGGATTTTTCATACAGGCTTCCTATAGCAAAGCCCGTACCAGACCGCTCGCCAAAGCGGTTTAGGGACAGGTCAATAGCAAAACTTGTAGCCTTGCGACATCTTCTTAACGGATCAACCAGACGCGCACTCATCTCTCGCACTCAATGAGAGCGCACGCACAAAATTGGAGCAGCCATGACCGAGCCCCTTATCCTTGAACCCGTCAAGCCCGCAGATGCCTGCGTCATCTGGCTGCACGGCCTGGGCGCCGACCGTTACGACTTCCTGCCGGTGGCTGAAGCGTTACAGGAAAGCCTGCTGACCACTCGCTTCGTTCTCCCTCAGGCACCGACCTGTGCCGTCACCATCAACGGTGGCTACGAGATGCCGAGCTGGTACGACATATTGGCCATGAGCCCTGCGCGCGCGATCAATCGCGAGCAGCTGGAAGCGTCGTCGGACCGAATCATTCAATTGATCGAAACGCAGCGAGCTATCGGAATAGACGCCTCGCGGATTTTCCTGGCAGGCTTTTCCCAGGGCGGCGCCGTGGTGTTACACACCGTGTTTCTGAAATGGCAGGGGCCGTTGGGTGGCGTACTTGCCCTTTCTACTTATGCACCGACTTTCAGTGACGAACTGGAGCTTTCGGCCAGCCAGCAACGCATTCCGGTGCTGTCACTGCACGGTCAGTACGATGACGTGGTGCAAAACTCGATGGGACGGACCGCCTACGAGTATCTGAAGCAGCATGGTGTCACCGTGACATGGCAGGAATACCCAATGGGTCACGAAGTGTTACCCGAGGAGATTCGCGACATCGGCGTCTGGCTTGGCGAGCGCTTGCGTTAACGGCTCAGCTGAAAAACAGCCCATTGATCCATCCCCCTACGCCGCGCCCGATTCTTGCATTACACTGGCCGCCGTATATTCCTTAACCAATTGATGAGATGACCGTGCTCAAAGCACTCAAGAAAATGTTCGGTAAAAGCGAGACTGAGCAGCTCGCGCCAGCCTCCAGCGCTCCGTCTCACAGCCCCAGCCACCGCACCGACGGTAATCAGCCTGGCCGGACCGACCCCATAGCGGCACCGAAACACGCGCCGAAGCCTGCACCGGCCACCCCCGCCGTCGAAGCCATTGCCGCTGAAGCGCCGCCCATCGAAGCCGCGAAACCTGCCAAACCGCGTCGCGAGCCCAAGCCAAAAGCGCCGGTCATCCCCTGGAAACTCGAAGATTTCGCCGTCGAACCCCAGGAAGGCAAAACCCGTTTTCACGATTTCAAACTCGCCCCGGAACTGATGCACGCCATCCAGGACCTCGGCTTCCCGTATTGCACGCCGATTCAGGCTCAAGTCCTTGGCTTCACCCTCGCGGGCAAAGATGCCATCGGTCGCGCCCAGACGGGCACCGGCAAAACCGCTGCATTCCTGATTTCGATCATCACCCAGTTGCTGCAAACCCCGCCGCCGAAAGAGCGCTACATGGGCGAGCCACGGGCGCTGATCATCGCGCCGACCCGCGAACTGGTGGTGCAGATCGCCAAGGACGCCGCCGACCTGACCAAGTACACCGGTCTCAATGTCATGACGTTTGTCGGCGGCATGGACTTCGACAAGCAGCTCAAGCATCTCGAAGCACGTCATTGCGACATCCTCGTCGCGACTCCGGGCCGCCTGCTCGACTTCAACCAGCGCGGCGACGTGCACCTGGACATGGTCGAAGTGATGGTCCTGGACGAAGCCGACCGCATGCTCGACATGGGTTTCATCCCGCAAGTGCGTCAGATCATTCGCCAGACACCGCCAAAGAACGAGCGCCAGACGCTGTTGTTCTCCGCGACGTTCACCGAAGACGTGATGAACCTCGCCAAGCAATGGACCACCGACCCGTCGATCGTCGAGATCGAGTCGCAGAACGTGGCCAGCGAAAACGTCGAGCAGCACATTTACGCGGTGGCCGGTGCCGACAAATACAAACTGCTCTACAACCTGGTCAACGACAACGGTTGGGAGCGGGTGATGGTCTTCGCCAACCGCAAGGATGAAGTGCGGCGCATCGAAGAACGCCTGGTACGTGATGGCGTCAACGCCGCGCAACTGTCCGGCGATGTGCCGCAACACAAGCGCATCAAGACGCTTGAAGGCTTTCGCGAAGGCAAGATCCGCGTGCTGGTGGCCACCGATGTCGCCGGTCGCGGCATTCACATCGACGGCATCAGCCACGTGATCAACTTCACCCTGCCGGAAGTCCCGGACGATTACGTGCACCGTATCGGCCGTACCGGACGCGCTGGCGCCGATGGCGTGTCCATCAGTTTTGCCGGGGAAGACGACTCCTACCAGCTGCCGTCCATCGAGGCGCTGCTCGGTCGCAAGATCAGCTGTGAAACGCCACCGACGCATCTGTTGCGGGCGGTTGAGCGCAAGCGTCCGTAACAGCGGGTCGCAATAAAAGAGGCGCAGCCGGCAACGGACTGCGCTTTTTTTTCGCCCCCAAATCACTGTAGGAGCGAGCTTGCTCCTACAAAAGGTGCTTGCGAGAGAAAACTAAAAGTCCATAATAGACAAATTAGTTTACTTCCAGCTCCCGGAGCCGCCCATGTCCAGCACGCCGTTTGTGATCACCCAACCCCAGGCCCGCGAATTGTTGGCGCAGGTCGACGTGCCGCAGATCCTGCGCAAGCTGTTCCGCGACCTGGCCGCCGGGCAGGCAGTGCAACCGGCGCAGCAACTGGTGGAATTTCCCAAGGGTGCCGGCGACTTCATCAACTACCTGGGCGTGCTGGCCGAAGACGGGGTTTACGGGGTCAAGACGTCGCCCTACATCGTGCGCGAACAAGGCCCGCTGGTGACTGCCTGGACCTTATTGATGTCGATGCAGACCGGTCAGCCGCTGTTGCTCTGCGATGCAGGCGAACTGACCACGGCGCGCACCGCCGCGACCACCGCCGTCGCCGTCGATGCCCTTGCCCCGTTGAACGCTCAACGCCTGGCGATCATCGGCAGTGGCAAAGTTGCCCTGGCGCACCTGCATTACGTCAAAGGTTTGCGCGACTGGCAAAGCATCCACCTTTTCTCGCCGAACCTGAGCGAACTCAGCCCTGAGGCCCTGGCCGAGATTAAGCGCCTCGATCCACGCCTGACCCTCGTCGACAGTCGTGAAGCGGCCGTCCATGACGCCGACGTCATCATGCTGTGCACTTCGTCCGCCGGCCCAGTGATCGACCCGACGAGCCTGAGCAAACCGGCGCTGATCACCTCCATCAGCACCAACGCACCACGCGCCCACGAAGTGCCGCCGCAGAGCCTCAATGACATGCAGGTGTTCTGCGACTACCGTCTGACCACTCCGGGATCGGCGGGCGAAATGCTGATTGCCGGCGAGCAACATGGCTGGGACAAGAGCGCGATTGTCGGGGACCTGCCGGACCTGATCAGCGAAAAAGTCCAGCGCCCCGATTACGACCGCCATGTGTTCTTCCGCTCCATCGGCCTGGGCCTGGAAGACATCGCGCTGGCCAATGCCATTTACCAACTACAGCACTAATCCCCCACCCTGTAGGAGCCGGCTTGCTGGCGATGCAGGCGCCGCGGTCTGTCAGACCAACTGCGGCGATGCCATCGCCAGCAAGCCGGCTCCTACAGTAGATCTATATTGCGGCTTACAGGAGACATTCATGAGCCAGGCAGATTTCATCATCATCGGCGGCGGGATTGCCGGCGCTTCCACCGGTTTCTGGCTGTCGCAGCACGCCCGGGTGATTGTGCTCGAACGCGAATCCCATCCGGCCTACCACTCCACCGGACGTTCCGCCGCGCTGTTCACTGCGGCTTATGGCACACCGCAAGTCCGGGCACTGACCCAGGCCAGCCGCGACTTCTTCGACGCCCCGCCCGTCGGTTTCTGCGAACACCCGCTGCTGACCCCGCGTGGCGAGATGACCGTGGACTTCACCGGCGACCCGGTCGAACTGAACAATCAATACCTCAGCGCCAAAGCCACGGTGCCCGAGATGCAACTGCTCAGCGCCGACGAAGCCTGCGCACGCCTGCCGATCCTGCGCCGGGAAAAAGTCCACGGCGCGATCTACGATCCGACCGCCAGCGACATCGACACCGATGCCCTGCACCAGGGTTACCTGCGCGGCATCCGGCGCAACAAAGGTGAAGTGCACACCGACAGCGAAGTCCTGAGCCTGACCCGCGACGGCGAAGGTGTGTGGCAGGTGCGAACCAACGGCCAGACCTTCAGCGCCCCGGTCATCATCAACGCCGCCGGCGCCTGGGCCGACAAGATCGGCGAACTGGCCGGCGCCAGGCCGCTGGGCCTTCAGCCCAAGCGCCGTGCGGCGTTCATCTTCGCCGGGCCGGAGGGCGTGGACATCCACCATTGGCCGATGCTGGTCAGCCTCGACGAGTCGTTCTACATGAAGCCCGACGCCGGCATGTTCCTCGGCTCGCCGGCCAACGCCGACCCGGTGGAACCGCACGACGTGCAGCCCGAAGAACTGGACATCGCCATGGGCATCTACCAGATCGAAGAAGCCACCACCCTGACCATCCGCCGCCCGACCCGCACCTGGGCCGGCCTGCGCAGCTTCGTGGCCGATGGCGACTTGCTGTCCGGTTTCGATCTGCAGGTACCCGGCCTGTTCTGGGTGGCAGCGCAAGGCGGTTACGGCATCCAGACCTCGCCCGCCATGGGCCAGGCCAGCGCCGCACTGGTGCGCGGCGAACCCTTGCCCGAGCCACTCAAGCGCTTCGGCCTGGATGCCGGGATGCTCTCCCCCGCTCGCCTGGGTTGATCCGCGTCCTCAGGTGACGTGTCGACACGATTGCGGCAAACTTCCAGCGCCCTTTTTGCAGGGCGCTGACGCTGCCTGGAGCTCCACTGTATGAACGCACCTGTAAAAGACCCGGCCCTGGACAACTTCCGCGCGATTGCCGATGCCATCGCCACGTTGTTCTTTCCCCACGCCGAGGTGGTGCTGCACGATCTGCGCACACAGAAAGTCGATTACATCGCCAATAACCTGTCGAAACGGGAAGTCGGTGACGACTCCGCGCTGGAAGACATGCTCAGCGATGACATCAGCGAACGGAACATCGGCCCGTACGAAAAACTCAATTGGGATGGTCAGAAGATTCGCAGCCTGAGCAGCGTGCTGCGCGACAGCAACGGTCATCCACTGGCCGTGCTCTGCATCAATCTGAATATTTCGCTGTTCGAAAATGCCAAGGCAGCGCTGGATCTGTTCCTGTCACCGAGCAAGTTGATCCCGCAACCGGATTCACTGTTTCGCGATGACTGGCAGGAGAGAATCAACACCTTCCTCCACGGCTGGCTGCGCGAACGTCAGCTGAGCCTGAACCTGCTGACCCGCGACCACAAACGCGAACTGGTGCTGGCCCTGCACGCCGAAGGCGCCTTCAAAGGCAAAAGCGCCTCCAACTATGTGGCGAACGTGCTGAACATGGGACGGGCGACGGTGTACAAGCATTTGAAGGAATTGAAGGGCTAAAAAACGCCCCTTGGATTGCTTGCGAAACACGCACCTGCAGGAGCCGGCTCGCTGGCGATGGCGACTTCAACATCGCTATCGCCAGCAAGCCGGCTCCTACAATGTCCGTGCAAGTCACACGATGTTGATGCGCCCCGAATCCGTAGGAGCCGGCTTGCTGGCGATGGCGCCCTCAAGGCTTGCGGAGATTGCGCGGACGCCTTCGCAGGCAAGCCTTGCTCCTACGGGTATTGTGTATTTATTCCAGCGCCGATGCCGGGCCGAAGAACTCGTAACGGCTTTGCTTCTCCGGTACACCCAAGGCTTTCAGGTGACGCTTCACCGCTGCCATGAAGCCTTTAGGCCCCAGGAAATACGCATCCAGATCGCGCTGCTGCGGCAGCCACTCGCCCAGTTGCTCCTGACTCAACAACCCGACCTTGTCCGCTGCCGGGCTGACGCCATCATCTTCGTCGTAGCAATAGAAGCGCTTGAGTTGCGGGTGACGCTCGGCCAATCCATCAATCCAGTCGCGGAAGGCGTGGACGCTACCGTTGCGTGCGCAGTGGATAAAATGCACCGGCCGCTTGGTTGCCAGCGCCGCTTCAAGCATGGCCAGTGTCGGGGTGATGCCGACGCCGCCGCTGATCAGCACCAACGGTTTGTCGCTATCGGTCAGGGTGAATTCGCCCGATGGCGGGAACAGCTGAATGCTGGCGCCGACGTGCAGTTGATCATGCAGATGGTTCGAGGCGCGGCCACCGTGTTCACGCTTGACGCTGATGCGGTACTGACCTTTGTTCGCCAGGGCTGACAGCGAATAGTTACGACGAATCTCTTCGCCATCGAGGATCAGTTTCATGCCGATGTACTGGCCGGGTTCGGCGGCGAGGATTGGCCCTTTGTCCGCCGGCTCGAAGTAGAACGAGGTGATTTCCGCACTCTCTTCAACCTTGGCCGCGACGATGAATTCCCGCGCACCGCGCCAGCCGCCCGGCGCCTGTTCTTTCTGGTCATAGATGCTGGTTTCAGCGCCGATCAGGATCTCGGCCAATTGACCGTAAGCCGCGCCCCAGGCACTCATCACTTCCGGCGTGGCAATCTCGTCACCCAACACTTCGGAAATCGCACGCAGCAGGCAGGTGCCGACAATCGGGTAGTGTTCCGGGAGGATTTGCAGGGCCACGTGCTTGTTGATGATCTTGGCCACCAGGTCGCCCAACTGGTCGAGCTGATCGATGTGGCGCGCATACATCAACACGCCGTTGGCCAGGGCGCGGGGTTGATCACCGCTGGCCTGGTGGGCCTGGTTGAACAGCGGGCGGACCTCCGGGTATTCGGAGAGCATCATGCGGTAAAAATGCGTGATCAATGCTTCGCCACCGCTTTCCAGCAACGGCACAGTGGATTTGACGATTGCACGGTCTTGAACGCTAAGCATAAGGTGACTCCTGAGCTACTTGGTTTTCTAACTGATTGCCCTATCCTTATCAGTTTCCGTGCCAACTATTTAATCGTTAAAAATCAATGCCTTATAAACGATCTAGTCATAACGACACAGTCTGACTTATAGTCATCTCGACTACATGGAGTCACTATGACTGCAAAATCGCTGCTTACCACGTTACTGCCTCTGGTCTCGGACCTGTCCCGCGAACTCCCCGAGGGCGAGCGCTATCGGCGCCTGCTCGAAGCCATGCGCGCCCTGCTCCCCTGCGATGCTGCCGCGTTACTGCGCCTCGATGGCGACTGGCTGGTGCCACTGGCCGTCGACGGCTTGAGCACCGACACCCTCGGCCGGCGTTTCAAGGTCAGCGAACACCCGCGCTTCAAAGCGCTGCTCAGCAGCCCCGGCCCGACGCGGTTTGCCGCCGACAGCGACCTGCCCGACCCTTACGACGGGTTGGTCGATGGTCTTCATGAACATCTGGAAGTTCACGACTGCATGGGCTGCCCGCTGTTTATCGACGAGCGCCCGTGGGGTTTGCTGACCCTCGATGCGCTCGACCCGGAGCGTTTCGAACCGATCGAACTGGACGCCCTGCAAGCCTTCGCCAGCCTCGCCGCCGCCACGGTCAATGCCGCCGAGCGCATCGAACGGCTGGCCAATCGTGTCGAGGACGAACATCAGCGTGCCGAGCTTTACCGTCAGGCCAGCGGACAGCAGAACCGCGAGATGATCGGCCAGAGCAAGGCCCACAAACGGCTGGTGGAAGAAATCAGCCTGGTCGGCGGCAGCGACCTGACCGTGTTGATCACAGGGGAAACCGGGGTCGGCAAGGAGCTGGTGGCCCAGGCGATTCACGCCGCCTCGCCGCGGGCCGACAAACCGATCATCAGCCTCAACTGCGCCGCGCTGCCGGACACGCTGGTGGAAAGCGAACTGTTCGGCCACGTGCGCGGCGCCTTTACCGGGGCGACCAGCGACCGCCGAGGCAAGTTCGAACTGGCCAATGGCGGCACGCTGTTTCTCGATGAAGTCGGCGAACTTTCGCTGACCGTGCAGGCCAAGTTACTGCGTGTGCTGCAAAGCGGTCAGCTGCAGCGGCTGGGTTCGGACAAGGAACATCAGGTCGACGTGCGACTCATCGCCGCGACCAATCGCGACCTCGCCGAAGAAGTGCGCAGCGGCCGTTACCGTGCCGATTTCTATCACCGTTTAAGCGTTTACCCGCTGCTGGTGCCGGCCCTGCGGGATCGCGGGCGGGACGTGCTGCTGCTCAGCGGTTTCTTCCTGGAGCAGAACCGCTCGCGCATGGGCCTCAACAGCCTGCGCCTGAACAGTGACGCCCAGGCCGCATTGCTCGCCTATGACTGGCCGGGTAATGTGCGAGAACTGGAGCATTTGATCGGTCGTAGCGCGTTGAAAGCCTTGGGGCACTGCAAGGAACGGCCGAAGATTCTCAGTTTGAGTGCGGCGGATCTGGAGTTGCCCATTGGCGGCGCTGAAGTCGTGGCTGAGCCCGCCGCTGCCGCTGCACCGGCGCTGGTGACCGGGGATTTGCGTGAAGCGACTGAAAGTTACCAACGGCAATTGATCGGCGCATGCCTGGAACGGCACCACAATAACTGGGCGAGCGCGGCGCGAGAGCTAGGCCTGGACAGGGCGAATCTCGGGCGGATGGCCAAAAGACTGGGCATGAAATAAACGCTTTTGTGTAGGAGCCGGCTTGCTGGCGATAGCATCGCCGCGGTCCGTCAGACAAACCGAGGCGATGCCATCGCCAGCAAGCCGGCTCCTACAGGTCGGGAGAGCATTTCGCTGTACATCGGCATTTAGCCTAAAGCCTGCCCCCAACAAGTCGATAACTTGGCATCTATAGCTTTTGGCGACTTTCCATTCGCCCATCACCTTTTTCTACAGAAGGTTTTTATGTCCTCCACCAAAGCCCGCGCAGACTCACTTTCGCTTCTGCTGTTTACCTTGCGCAGTGGCAAGCTGATGGCGATCAACCTGCTCAAAGTCAGTGAAATCATTCCCTGCCCGCCGCTGACCAAGCTGCCCGAGTCGCACCCCCACGTCAAAGGCATCGCCACCCTGCGCGGCGCGTCGTTGTCGGTGATCGACCTCAGCCGCGCCATTGGCGAGCGGCCGCTGGAAGACCCGAACGGCGGCTGCCTGATCGTCACTGACGTCAGCCGTTCCAAGCAGGGCCTGCACGTTCAGGCCGTGAGCAAAATCGTCCATTGCCTGACTACCGACATCCGTCCGCCGCCCTTCGGCTCTGGCGGCGTTCGCTCGTACATCACCGGTGTGACCTCGGTCGACGGTACGCTGGTGCAAGTGCTGGACATCGAAAAAGTCATCCACGGCATCGCTCCCGCACAGATCGAAATGGCCCCGACCGAACTGAGCATGGAAGACGCCGAAGTGCTGGGCAACGCGCGCATCCTGGTGGTCGACGACAGTCAGGTGGCCTTGCAGCAGTCGGTGCACACCCTGCGCAACCTCGGCCTGCAATGCCACACCGCCCGCAGCGCCAAGGAAGCCATCGACTGCCTGCTGGACCTGCAAGGCACGGCCCAGCAAATCAACCTGATCGTCTCGGACATCGAAATGTCCGAGATGGACGGCTACGCCTTCACCCGCACCTTGCGCGAAACCCCGGACTTCTCGCACCTGTATGTGCTGCTGCACACCTCGCTGGACAGCGCGATGAACAGCGAAAAGGCACGTCTTGCCGGCGCCAACGCAGTGTTGACCAAGTTCTCCTCGCCGGAGCTGACCAAGTGCCTGATCGAAGCGGCCAAGGCGGTCGCCGAACAGGGCCATTGAGTGTGACCGAGGCCTTTTGTTTTCTGATGCGGCGCAACCTGGCTGAAGTTGCGCCCGCCATCACCTGGCCTCAGGGAATCGTCCTGCACGATTACCGCCCCGAACTGGCAGAAGCCGTTCATCGCCTGATGGAACTGGGTTACCTGGAAGGTGGCGGTCGCGTGCCGGCGCTGGATACCTGGCAACAGCGATTCGAGACCGATCCCGAGTACGATCCTTCACTGTGTTTCATCGCTCTGGATGCCGACGGCATTGTTGGCGTGTGCCAGTGCTGGACCAGCGCCTACATCAAGAATCTGGTGGTGCACCCGCGCGCCCAGGGTCGGGGGCTGGGTCGGGCATTGCTGCTGCATGCATTCAACGTGTTTCAGCTGCGTCATGAAGGGGTTGTGGATTTGAAGGTGCTGGAAGACAACGTTCGGGCGCAGCGGTTGTATGAAAGTTGCGGGATGTATGTGGTCCGCCGGGAGCCGGTTCCGGCCTGACACACCGCCAGCTCCCACATTCGATCTTTGCGTACAACGAAATCCACTGTGGGAGCGGGCTTGCTCGCGAAGGGGCCGACACATTCAAACTAAAACCCTCAGGCATACTCCAAACCCCGGCCAACCCAACGCCCAAGGATGCCTGAACAATGAAAGCCACTACCCTCACCGTCCTCTGCCTCACTGCCCTCGCCACTCAAGCCCAAGCCTCCACCCCTGAAGCCTGGGCCGCCTTCGACAAAGCCATGCTCGCCAGTTGCATCAAAGCCAGCGGCCTGCAAGACGCCTCGCCCGTCGGCAAAGCCGCACAGTTCGACGACCGTGTCGACTACACCGCCGTGCTCCTGCAAGGCCGCTACCCGCAAAAACACATGAAAGGCCAGCAAGGCACCGAGCTGTGCCTCTACAACAAAAAAAGCAAAACCGCCTACGTGACCGAATGGGACTCCATCCGCGTACCCGCCAAATCCAAGTGAATGGCGCATAACTTGCTTCGAAGCAGACCTTCGCGGTGGCATTCTGTCGCCGTTTCGGACTTAGACAGGCGACTGATCCTTCGATGAATACAGCGTTTTCCTGCGTAGGTTGTGGCAAATGCTGCAATGACCACCACGTGCCCCTGACCCTGACAGAAGCCCGGATGTGGGCGGCCGACGGCGGTCAGGTGATCGTGCTGGTGGAAGGTTTCCTGGGCAATGGCCTGGGGCTGCCGGTGCAGCAACGCGAACATGCCGAACGCCGTTCGGTGGAGGTTCGAAGCGGCGCCTCCGAAGCGTTCGTGGCAATAACGTTCGCGGCCTACAACGTCGGTCCCTGCCGGAATCTTGACGAAGACAACCTCTGCCGCATCTACGAACGCCGGCCGCTGGTGTGCCGTATCTATCCGATGGAAATCAATCCGCACATCCCCCTCAACCCGGCGATCAAGGAATGCCCGCCCGAGTCGTGGGAGAAAGGACCGGACTTGATCCTTGGCGGTGAACTGGTCGATCAGGAACTCGCAGGACTTATCCAGCGCTCCCGTCAGGCAGATCGCGATGACATCCGCGCCAAGGATGCGATTTGCGCGTTGCTGGACATTCGGACTACAGCGCTCAAGGGGGATGGATTCACCGCGTACCTGCCGGACATGAGCGCATTTGCCACGGTCATCGACCACGTGGCGCAACAACCGCTGACGAACGCGAGCAGTGACTGGCAGTTCCACGTGTCCGGCGACGACATCGCCGGGCAAGTGTTGGCGGCCGGCGCAGAAGTGACTACTGAAACACCGCTCAACTACGCGTTCATTTCGTTACGCGCGGCTTAACGGCGCTCTCGCCAGAACTCCTGCGCCAACTGCCGTAAATCCCCCGCCAGCCCCGCCACGTCTTCGGAGTTGGCCTGGCTTTGCCGGCCTTCGCTCACCGTGACTTCGCAGGAGGAGCGAATGCGACTGATGTTGCGGTTGATGTCTTCGCTGACGGTGCTCTGCTCTTCCACCGCCGAGGCGATTTGCAGACTCATTTCGGTAATCTGATTGACCCGCCGACTGATCGCGTCCAGCGCATCCGCGGCGCGCCGGGCCTGTTCGACGCTGTTTTCCACCCGCTCACTGCTTTGCTGCATCACCACCACGGCGTCCCGCGTGCCGTTTTGCAGGGTGCTGATCATGCGCTGAATCTCGTTGGTCGATTGCTGGGTGCGTTGCGCCAGGCCCCGCACTTCGTCGGCCACCACCGCAAAACCGCGCCCGGCATCCCCGGCGCGCGCCGCCTCGATGGCCGCGTTGAGGGCCAGCAGATTGGTTTGCTCGGCAATGCTGCGAATCACTTCCAGCACCCCGGTGATCTCGCTGCTGTGCCCTTCCAGCTGATGAATCACCTCGGTGGCGTGCGCCAATTCCTCGGCCAGACGCAAGACGGCGTGGCGACTCTCACTCACCAGTTGATGACCTTCGCGGGTTTCGCTGCCGGCCAGATCGGCCGCCTGCGAGGCTTGCTGCGCATGGCTGGCAACCTGAGCCACGCTGGCGGACATCTGATGAATCGCCGCCACCTGATCGGTTTCAGCCTGCTGATCCAGCGTGCTGCCGTGACTGCTTTGCAAGTGCTCGACCAGTTCTGCCGCATGCCCGGCCAGACGCTGCGATGCGTCACCGATGCGCCCCACCACTGCGCCGATCTGCGCTTCGAGCATTTGAAAGGCAAACTCGATCTGACCGAACTGATCCCGGCGGCCGGTGTAAATGCCCTGGCTCAACGGGTTGTCGGCAATCTGTCGGGCGCGCTCGGTAAGCGCTGTCAGCGGGCGCAACATCAGCCCGGTTCCAATCGCCGCCAACCCGCTGCCCACGACAAACGCCAGCAGCCCGAACACGGCTGATGACGGGTTGAGCCACACCTCGACGCCCACCACACAGGCCAGCGTCACACTGAACAGCGCCACCACTTTGAGTCCCGGTGCGAGCATGGGCAGGCGTTGCAACAGTGGCACCCGACCGTCGCGAAGGTTTGCGTAAGCTATTTCCGCCGCTTCGATCTGCCGCGCCGAAGGCCGGGTCCGGACCGACTGATACTCCACGGCCTGACCGTTCTGCGTCACCGGCGTGGCATAGGCGCTCACCCAATAGTGATCGCCATTCTTGCAGCGATTTTTCACCAGCCCCATCCAGGAGCGGCCACTTTTGAGGGTCTGCCACATATGCGCGAATGCCGCTGCCGGCATGTCCGGGTGACGCAGCAGGTTGTGCGTCGAACCCAGCAACTCCTCACGGCTGTAGCCGCTGATCCTGATGAAGTCGTCGTTGGCGTAAGTAATCGCGCTGGTCAGATCAGTGGTCGAGAGGATGTTCGCATCAGCCGCAACGTCGACATTACGGCCGGTCACCGGGAGGTTGATCTTCATGGAAAGCGCGCTCGTTGTAGGGAAAGAGTCGGCAGGGCTGCTGACTCTAAGCGCACTGATTCCACAAACGTTGATCTGGCTCAGGATATGAGCACTTAGCCATCATCGCGATTGAAAACCGCGCGGATGGCCAATGGCGAGGGTTGGAAACTCAGCGCTTGCCCATCGAACGACGGGTGCCGGGAGGCGCTGCACCGGGGGTCTTGGTGTGGCCGTTCTTGGCGCCGTTCTTGTACCACGGCTGGCTGGCGGTTTTCGCGGCGGCCAGTTCACCCGGTTTGAACGGGAACTTGAATGCCGGGATCGCGGCTTTGGTTTCGCTGTCTGCGCTGGAGTCGACGCTGTCTGGCAGGTCTGCCTGGTCGTCGCTCAAGGCGTCGGCAACCGGCGGTTGTGTCGGGGAAGTCATGAAAGCTCCGGGTGATGCAATAGAGTCGGGCCCGGTCAGCGAGCCGCGAAAGGCGGCAGTATACCTGTGTCGGGGGCGGCAGGCTTCACACGGTGAGTGAGTCTGTCGGGTTTTGTATTGGCAAGTAGGCCGCCATCGCCAGCAAGCCGGCTCAACACAGGATTGGCGTTCAGCACGACCCATTGTAGGAGCCGGCTTGCTGGCGATGAGGCCAGAACAGACAACACAAACCCCAAACTGACAGCGCCGTCAGTTAGCAGTCACCTTCCTGACCGGCGAACAGGTTTATAAAGGGAGGTATAACCCTGACCAAACTCCGTCCACCCAGCCCTGGCGCCTCACTCGCATGCGAATTCAGAAAAGACCCGCCTCGATCGCCGCCCTTCTGATTGTCCTGGCAGCGTTGGGCGTGTGGTATGCCACCAGACCCGTGACGGCCAAACTCGCCGCGCCTACGGCGATTCCGGTCCGGGTGGTGAACGTCGCCGAAAAAGACGTGCCGCGCTATGTCAGCGGTATCGGCTCGGTGCTGTCTTTGCACAGTGTGGTGGTGCGTCCGCAGATCGACGGCATCCTCACCAAAATTCTGGTGAAAGAGGGCCAATTGGTCAGCAAAGGTGACCTGCTCGCCACCATTGATGACCGCTCGATCCGGGCCAGCCTCGACCAGGCCCGCGCACAACTCGGCGAAAGCCAGGCGCAGCTGCAAGTGGCGCTGGTGAACCTCAAGCGCTACAAATTGCTGAGTGTGGACGACGGCGTGTCCAAGCAGACTTACGACCAGCAACAAGCGCTGGTCAATCAGCTCAAGGCCACTGCCCAGGGCAATCAGGCTTCGATTGATGCTGCGCAAGTGCAGCTTTCCTACACGCAGATTCGCTCCCCGGTCAGCGGTCGCGTCGGTATTCGCACAGTGGACGAAGGCAACTTCCTGCGTATGACCGACGCCCAAGGCTTGTTCACGGTGACCCAGATCGATCCGATCGCCGTGGAGTTTTCCCTGCCGCAGCAAATGCTGCCGACCCTGCAAGGCCTGATCAACGATCCGGAGCACGCTCAGGTGAAGGCCTACATCGGTGCCGACACCGACGGCGAAACCGGCAACCTGCTGGGCGAGGGTCACCTGACCCTGATCGATAACCAGATCAACGCCAACACCGGGACCATCCGCGCCAAGGCCGAATTCAACAACCCAGGGCAGAAACTCTGGCCGGGCCTACTGGTGACGGTAAAGATTCAGACAGCATTGGATAAGAATGCGCTGGTGGTGCCGCCCACGGTCGTACAACGCGGGCTCGATCAACACTTCGTGTACCGGGTCAAAGGCAACAAGGTTGAAACCGTCCAGGTACAGATGGTCCATCAAGGCAGTGGCCAGGACATCATCAAAGGCGTAAATCCGGGCGACGTGCTGGTCAGCGACGGCCAATCGAGGCTCAAACCCGGCTCGACCGTGCAGGTACTGACCGAGCCACCGCAAGTGGTCCAGTCGGAGTCGAAGCCATGAAGGGCCACGGCTCGGTGTCGGCGTGGTGCATCGATCATCCCGTGGCGACGATCCTGCTGACGTTTGCCTTGGTGTTGCTCGGCGTTATCGCCTTCCCACGCCTGCCGATTGCACCGCTGCCGGAAGCCGAATTCCCGACCATCCAGGTCGCCGCACAACTCCCCGGCGCCAGCCCGGAAACCATGGCGTCGTCGGTGGCCACGCCGCTTGAAGTGCAATTCAGCGCCATCCCCGGCGTGACCCAGATGACCTCGAGCAGCGCCCTCGGCTCGACCAACCTGACCCTGCAATTCACCCTCGACAAAAGCATCGACACTGCCGCGCAGGAAGTGCAGGCCGCGATCAACACCGCCGCCGGCAAACTGCCCAAGGACATGCCGAACCTGCCAACGTGGCGCAAGGTCAACCCGGCCGATAGCCCGGTGCTGATTCTCAGCGTCAACTCAAGCCTGATGCCCGGTCCGGAACTCAGCGATCTGGTGGAAACCCTGCTGTCCCGCCAGATCAGTCAGATCGACGGTGTAGGCCAGATCGCCATCACCGGTCAGCAACGTCCGGCCATCCGGGTCCAGGCCTCGGCGGATAAACTCGCCGCCATCGGCCTGACGCTGGCGGACATTCGCCTGGCCATTCAGCAGACCAGTCTCAACCTGGCAAAAGGCGCGTTGTACGGCGAGTCGAGCATCTCGACCCTGTCGACCAACGATCAGTTGTTCCACCCCGACGAATACGGCCAACTCATCGTTTCCTACAAGGACGGTGCACCGGTTCACCTGAAGGATGTGGCCAAAGTCGTCAATGGCTCAGAAGACGCCTACGTCCAGGCCTGGGCAGACGGACAGCCAGGGGTCAACCTGGTGATCTTCCGGCAACCCGGGGCCAATATCGTCGAGACCGTCGACCGGATTCAGGCCGCCCTGCCGACACTGGAAGCCATGTTGCCGGCCTCGGTGCAGGTCAAGGTGCTGATCGACCGAACCCAGACCATCCGCGCCTCGCTGCATGAAGTGGAAATCACCCTGCTGATTGCAATCGCACTGGTGGTCGCGGTGATGGCCCTGTTCCTGCGACAACTGTCGGCGACCTTGATCGTCACCGCGGTGCTCGGTGTGTCGTTGGTCGCCAGTTTCGCCCTGATGTACATCATGGGCTTCAGCCTGAACAACTTGACGCTGGTAGCGATCGTGGTGGCCGTGGGGTTTGTGGTCGACGATGCGATTGTGGTGGTGGAGAACATTCACCGTCACCTGGAGGCCGGTGACGGCATGCGCGAAGCGGCGATCAAGGGCGCCGGCGAGATTGGTTTCACCGTGGTCTCGATCAGTTTCTCACTGGTGGCGGCGTTCATCCCGTTGCTGTTCATGGGCGGCGTGGTCGGACGGCTGTTCAAGGAGTTCGCCCTGACCGCGACGTCGACCATCATGATTTCAGTGGTGGTGTCGCTGACCCTGGCGCCGACGCTTGCGGCGCTGTTCATGCGCGCCCCGGTGCATCACGCCCACAGCAAACCCACGTTCGGCGAACGCTTGCTGGCGTGGTACGAAAAAGGACTGCGTCGCGCCCTCGCCCATCAGAAATTGATGATCGGTGTGTTTGGGTTGTCCCTCGGTCTGGCCATTGCCGGTTACATCTTCATTCCGAAAGGTTTCTTCCCGGTCCAGGACACCGGTTTTGTCCTCGGCACCACCGAAGCGGCCGCCGATATTTCCTACCCCGACATGGTGAAAAAACACCTGGCGATGGCGGAAATCGTCGCGGCAGATCCGGCAGTCGCAGCGTTTTCCCACTCCGTCGGTGTTTCGGGCAGCAACCAGACCATCGCCAACGGCCGCTTCTGGATCTCCCTGAAAAAACGCGGTGACCGCGACGTGTCGGCCAGTCAGTTCATCGACCGGATTCGTCCGCAACTGATGGCAGTGCCGGGCATCGTGCTCTATCTGCGCGCCGGTCAGGACATCAACCTCAGCTCCGGCCCGAGCCGCGCGCAATACCAATACGTGCTCAAGAGCAACGACGGCGCTGCCCTCAGCACCTGGACCCAGCGCCTGACGGAAAAACTGCGCGCCAACCCGGCGTTCCGCGACATTTCCAACGACCTGCAATTGGGCGGCAGCATTACGCACATCAGCATCGACCGCAGCGCCGCCGCGCGTTTCGGCCTGACCGCCAGCGATGTCGACGAAGCGCTGTATGACGCGTTCGGTCAGCGGCAGATCAACGAATTCCAGACCCAGATCAATCAGTACAACGTGATTCTGGAGCTGGACACCCAGCAACGCGGCAAGGCCGAAAGCCTCAACTATTTTTACCTGCGCTCCCCCCTGAGCGGGGAAATGGTGCCGCTGTCGGCACTGGCGAAGTTCGATGCGCCAACGGTCGGCCCGTTGTCCATCGCCCACGACGGCATGTTCCCGGCCGCCAACCTGTCGTTCAACCTGGCCCCCGGTGTGGCGTTGGGCGATGCGGTGATCATGCTCAATCAGGCAAAGGCTGAAATCGGCATGCCGGCGGCCATAAGCGGCAACTTCCAGGGTGCGGCCCAGGCGTTCCAGAGTTCGCTGGCCAGCCAGCCGTGGCTGATTCTGGCGGCGCTGGTGGCGGTGTACATCATTCTCGGCGTGCTCTATGAGAGCTTCGTGCATCCGCTGACCATCATTTCGACGCTGCCATCGGCGGGGCTCGGGGCGGTGATCATGTTGTGGATTTGCGGCCAGGACTTTTCGATCATGGCGCTGATCGGGCTGGTGCTGCTGATCGGGATCGTGAAGAAAAACGGCATCCTGATGATCGACTTCGCCCTCGAAGCCCAGCGCAAAGGTGGCCTGCCACCGGAAGAAGCGATTTACCAGGCCTGTATCACCCGATTCCGGCCGATCATCATGACCACCCTCGCCGCCCTGCTCGGCGCACTGCCACTGATGCTCGGCTACGGCACCGGCGCCGAGTTGCGCCAGCCATTGGGGATTGCGGTGGTCGGCGGCTTGCTGGTGAGCCAGGCGCTGACGCTGTTCACTACTCCGGTCATATACTTGTGGCTTGAGCGGCTTTTCCATCGGCCCAAACCTTCGCCCATGCCGGCGTTGGCGACCACAGACTGAGGCGGGGTCATGCGCGTTCTGATTATCGAAGACGAAGAAAAAACCGCGGATTATCTGCACCGCGGCCTGACGGAACAGGGTTACACCGTGGACCTGGCGCGGGACGGTGTTGAAGGCCTGCACCTGGCGCTGGAAAGCGACTACGCGGTGATCGTCCTCGACGTGATGTTGCCGGGCCTCGACGGCTTCGGCGTACTGCGCGCCTTGCGTGCGCGCAAACAAACCCCGGTGATCATGCTCACTGCCCGCGAGCGTGTCGAAGACCGGATCAAAGGCCTGCGCGATGGCGCCGACGATTACCTCGGCAAACCGTTTTCCTTCCTTGAACTGGTGGCGCGCCTGCAAGCGTTGACCCGTCGTAGCGGCGGCCATGAACCGGTGCAAGTAAGCATCGCCGACCTGTGGATAGATTTGATCAGCCGCAAGGCGACCCGCGCCGGCACGCGACTGGACCTGACCGCCAAGGAGTTCTCGCTGCTCAGCGTGCTGGCGCGCCGGCAAGGTGAAATCCTCTCGAAAACGGCGATTGCGGAAATGGTCTGGGACATCAATTTCGACAGTGACGCCAACGTCGTCGAAGTCGCGATCAAACGCCTGCGCGCCAAGCTCGACGGGCCGTTCGACGAGAAACTGCTGCACACGATCCGAGGCATGGGTTATGTGCTGGAGAGCCGCGGTGTCCAGTAATTCGATTGCGCTGCGCCTCAGTGGGATGTTCACGCTGGTGGCGCTGCTGGTGTTTTTGTTGATCGGCTGGGCGCTGTATCAACAGGTCGACAAGGGCCTGGGCTTGCTGCCCGAAGCCGAACTGGATGCGCGTTACAGCGTGCTCGAATCCACCGTCGGCCGTTACGGCACGCCGGAGCATTGGGTGAAGATCAACAACAAGCTCAAGTTGCTGGGCGAAGAAGACAAGCGCATCAGCTTCTGGATCATCAGCGGCGATCCGCACTATGAATACGGCAACCTGACGCCGCAGATCCGCGCCTTCGCTCAAGGGCCGCTGGGCATGCGCGACTTGCAGTTGCCGGACCAGCCTTACCCGCTGAAAGTGCTGGTCAGCCAGTTTCCGGCCAAGGATCAGCGACCGCCGTTGCGCTTCATGATCGGCATCGACACCGAGACGTTTTTCCAGACCCAGCATCATCTGCTGATTGCCCTGATCAGCCTGGCGATTGTCGGTGTGCTGCTGGCCTCGGCACTCGGTTACTGGGTGGCGCGGATTGGCCTCAAGCCGTTGATCAAGTTGTCTCAGGAGGCCCAGCGACTGGCGCCGCCATTGCGTTCCGGGCGCTTGCGTCTGTCGTCGCTGCCACCGGAACTCAATCAGTTCGTCAACTCGTTCAACTCCACGCTGGAGCGGGTCGAGCAGGCTTACTCGCGGCTTGAGTCGTTCAACGCCGATGTCGCCCACGAATTGCGCTCGCCGCTGACCAACCTGATCGGCCAGACTCAAGTGGCGCTGACGCGTGGGCGCTCGGCCGAGCATTACTTCGAAGTGCTGCAGTCGAACCTCGAAGAGCTGGAGCGGCTGCGTTCGATCATCAACGACATGTTGTTCCTCGCCAGCGCGGATCAGGGCAGCAAGGCGACCAAACTGACGTCCACCTCGCTGGCCGACGAAGTGGCGACGACGCTGGAGTATCTGGATTTCATTCTTGAAGATGCGCAGGTTCAAGTGCAGGTCAGTGGTGATGCGCAGGTGCGGATCGAGATTGCGCATCTGCGTCGGGCGCTGATCAATTTGCTCAGCAACGCGGTGCAACACACCGAGCCCGGTCAGGTGATCCAGGTGCGGATCGAGGTCGAGGAGCATCAGGTCAGCATCGGCGTCGCCAACCCCGGCTCGCCGATTGCCAGCGAGCATTTGCCGCGATTGTTCGAGCGCTTTTATCGGGTCGATGCGTCACGCAGCAACAGTGGCAACAACCACGGCCTGGGGTTGGCGATCGTCAAGGCGATTGCGCTGATGCATGGCGGCGACGTGTTTGTGCGCAGTGACCACGGCATGAATACCTTCGGCATCCACCTCCCGGTCTGATCTTTCGCAAATCTGTAGGAGCCGGCTTGCTGGCGATCGGTCTTAAGTTCTGCGATGTTTTTGAAGACGCCATCGCCAGCAAGCCGGCTCCTACAGGTAGCGATCTTTGCTTATCCCGCAACAGTCCTTTCTTGAATTGGCTCTGTTTCCCGCCGGCCAAGATCCTTATCTTTGCGCCACCAAACAGCACTTGCCAAGCAAGAAGGTTTTAAAGATGTCCAACACTATGGGTATTGCCAGCGCTTTCGTTTTGTCTTCCTTGTTCCTCTCCCCGTTCGCCGTCGCTGAAGAGTCGCAGACCTTCGTCGCGCACAATGCTGCGCGCGCCGCAGCGTATGAAGAGCAACACAGCGAAATGACGGCCAAGGCTCAGGACGCTGCGCAAACCCCTCAAACATCGACCATTCAGGCCCAGCCACGGGTCGAGAAAGATAGCTGATCGCAAAATACCGCTCTGTTTCCCTCGACACTTTCCATCGGCTCTTCCCTTTGAAAAGTTGTCTTCAAAGCCGCTGCTATCAGCGGCTTTTTTTCGTTGCGGGTTAAACACCGTCCGGTTCGTCTTCACTAACAAGAAACATTTTGCACTTCAAGCCTGTGAAGTGCCTGGTTGACCCAAGGAGCTTTACCGCAAGTGCATTTTCCTCTCCGCTTCAGCCCGCTGTTCATTGCAATCGCTGCAACGATGCCCCCCGCCGCCGACGCCGCCGCCGACGAATCCAGCCATGAAGGTTTTGCGGAAGGTTCGAGCCTCAACCTCAATGCCCGTAACTACTACATGAACCGCAACCGTCTGCAGCAGGCGGACGACAACGTCGAATGGGGCCAGGGTTTCCTGGGCATCTTTGAATCGGGTTTCACCCAGGGCACCGTCGGATTCGGCGTTGATGCCCACGCCATGCTCGGGCTCAAGCTCGACGGTGGTGGTGGTACGGATGGCTCGAGCATCCTGCCGATCGGTGATGGCAATGGTAAAGCGCCGGGGTCGTTCTCGACGGCGGGCGGCACGCTGAAAATGCGCGCCTTTGATACCGAACTGAAAGCCGGCGACCTGTTCCTCGCCAATCCGGTAATTGCCGGCGGCGAGACTCGCATGCTGCCGCAGACCTTTCGTGGCGTCAGTGTGACCAACCACAGCTTCGACGGCTTCCTGATCGAAGGTGGCCAAGCGAGCTTCACCAAGCCGTACAACCTGAGCGGTCACACCCGCATCGGCACCTCCTATGGCAGCCTGGCAGACGGTGACGACAGTCAGCACCTGAACTGGGCCGGCGTGGCCTGGAGCGGTTTACCGGGTCTGACCAGCAGCCTGTACGCATCCGAACTCAAGGACATCTGGAACCAGTACTACTACGACCTGGATTACACCTACGCGCTGAACGACCTGGTCAGCCTCAACCCAGGCCTGCACTTCTATCACACGCAAGACACCGGCGATGCGTTGTTGGGCAACATCGACAACAACACCTACAGCCTGCATTTCACCGTCGGCGTGGGCAATCACAGCGTTACCGCGGCGTATCAGCGGGTCAACGGCAACACGCCGTTCGACTACATCAGCCAGGGCGATAGCGTCTTCCTCGACAACTCCCAGCAGTATTCGGACTTCAACGGCCCGAACGAGCGCTCGTGGAAACTCAAGTACGCCTACGACTATGCCAGCCTCGGCCTGTCCGGCCTGACCTCGGCGCTGTCCTACTCCCGGGGCGAACTGAACCTGACCAAAGCCGATCCAGACAGCCGCGGCTACGCCTCGTGGTACAGCGCCGACGGCAAAAATGCCACGCACTGGGAGCGTGACATCGATCTGAAGTACGTGGTTCAGGGCGGCAAGGCCAAGGATCTGTCGGTACGCTTGCAATGGGCCACCAACCGTGGCGGCAAAGGCTACGGCGCGCTGGATCAAGACACCGACGAATACCGGGTGATCGTCGACTACCCGCTGAATGTCTTCTAAGCTTCACTAAGCAAAAGGCCAGCATGTTTTGCTGGCCTTTTTTTTATCCGGCATTTATACAAGCCCTCTGGACGCGACCGGTTTCTGGGACTCTGCCCGATTTTTGTAAGAAAACTTTCATAACGCCTTATTTGCAGAAGTCAGAACCATGAGTGTGAGCAGTGTGAAATCTCAAGATCCGATCGGCTCGACACGATCGGAGCAACTTCTGATTCTCGGCAGTGTGATATTGGTGATTGCGATACTCAGCATCGTGACTTTCCTGTTGATCCGTGAGCGCGCGAGCGCCGAATTGTCCGCCGCTCGCGCCGCCAAAAACATCGTGCAATTGATCGACGCCGACGTGCTGCGCAATGTCGAACTCTATGATATTTCCCTGCTGGGTTTGATCGCGGCCTCCCAGCGAGAAGATCTCAAGAGCGTATCTCCAGCCATTCGCCATATGGCCTATTTCGACCGCGCCACTGCCGCGCCGTACAAGGGCAACATTTTGTTGCTCGACAATAAGGGCGACGTGATCGCCGACTCGGCTTCGGTGGAGCCCAGGCAAGGCAACTACGCCGATCGCGAATACTTTCAGTCTCACGTGAACAACCCGGACCCGGGCATGTTCATCAGCCCCCCCTTTAGAGGCAGGTCGCCCGAACAGGATTGGCGTATCAGTTTCAGTCGACGCCTGAGCGGCCCCCACGGTGAGTTTCTGGGGGTGGCCGAAGCCGCCATGCGCTTGAGTTACTTCGATCAGTTGTTCAACAGTTTGAGCATCGGCCGCGATAGCTCGGTCAATCTGATCAGCAAGAACGGGATTCTCCTGGCCCAGCAACCACGCCTGGCCGAAGAGCTTATCGGCAAGGATTTCAGTAATCGCCCCAATTTCCAACGCATCGTCAAAGAAGGCAACGGCAGCTTCACCAGCATGTCCGACCGATACCGTGACAAGCGTCTGTACACCTTTTCCAAGGTCGGAAATTTGCCGTTGATCGTCATCGTTGCGCTGTCCAGTGATGAAGTTTTTGCGGCCTGGAAGCGCACGGCAGTGGTGGTCAGCTCTGCAACCTTAGCCTTGTGCGCGAGCCTGCTGTGGCTGACGTGGTTGCTACGCCGCGAATTGCGCCGGCGTCACAACGCCGAACACGAACTGGCGCAACTGGCCGCCACCGATGCGTTGACGGGGCTGGCCAACCGCCGAACGCTGGATCAGACCCTGCGCCATGAGTGGTTTCGCGCCCAACGGTCGGGTAAACCGCTGTCGGTGCTGATGATCGATGCCGATCACTTCAAGGCGTTCAATGATCAACATGGCCATCAGGCCGGCGACGATGCGCTACGCGCACTGGCCAAGGTGATCGCCGAGAACGTAAGGCGACCGGCGGATCTGGTCGCCCGGTACGGAGGAGAGGAGTTTTCGGTGATCCTGGCCGAAACGGACAGCGCAGGGGCGCAGCAGATTGCCGAACACATCCGCGTTGCCGTGGAGCAGCTGCCGTTTGTGGCGGGCGTTGAATCGCCGGTTACTGTCAGTATCGGCATCAGCACCTGGACCTCGGCCTCGACCTCGACCACCGATGGCAGCCTTGAGCAGTTGCTGTTTGCGGCGGACAAGGCGCTGTATCAGGCGAAAGAAGGTGGACGGAATCGGGTGGTGGCTGCGCGGTGAGATTTTCGCTGTAGCTGCAGGCCCTATCGCCAGCAAGCCGGCTCCTACACGTCATTCGGCGATCCCCCCTGTAGGAGCCGGCTTGCTGGCGATGACGTCAGAACAAACACCGCATGACTTTCCGGCAGGCATAAAAAAAGGCCACCCGAAGGCAGCCTTTAAAAACTAGAGAGGTTTTTTACTTACACCGCCGCAACCGGACGCATGTAAGAGATCGGTGCAGTGCTGGCGTCTTCGAAAGTCACGACTTCCCAAGCATCTGTCTGCTCAATCAACTTGCGCAGCAGCTGGTTGTTCAATGCATGTCCGGACTTGAAGCCCTTGAACTCACCAATCAGGCTATTGCCCAGCAGGTAGAGGTCACCAATTGCATCGAGGATCTTGTGCTTCACGAATTCGTCTTCATAGCGAAGGCCGTCTTCGTTCAGTACACCATCCGCGTCGACCACAATAGCGTTTTCAACGCTGCCGCCGAGTGCGAGGTTGTGCTTGCGCAGGTACTCGATGTCACTCATGAAACCAAAGGTACGGGCGCGGCTGACTTCTTTTACGAACGAAGTGCTGGAAAAGTCCACGCTTGCACTTTGTGTGCGATTACGGAAAACCGGGTGATCGAAATCGATCTCGAAACTCACCTTGAAACCTTCGAAAGGGACGAAAGTGGCGCGCTTGTCGCCGTCTTCCACTGTCACTTCCCGCAGAATCCGGATGAACTTCTTCGGTGCGTCCTGTTCTTCCAGGCCGGCCGATTGAATCAGGAATACGAAAGGTCCAGCGCTACCATCCATGATCGGGACTTCGGACGCGGAGAGCTCGACGTAGGCGTTATCGATGCCCAGGCCAGCCATGGCCGAGAGCAAGTGCTCCACCGTATCCACTTTGGTGTCACCACTGACCAGCGTGGTCGACATCGTGGTTTCACCAACGTTTTCCGCGCGGGCAGGAATCTGCACCACAGGGTCGAGATCGGCACGACAAAACACAATGCCGGTGTCGATAGGTGCGGGCTTGAGGGTCAGGTATACCTTCTCCCCGGAGTGCAGGCCTACACCTGTGGCACGGATAATATTTTTCAGTGTGCGTTGTTTAATCATGGCTTGGGCCGCTTCAGCGCAAATTGCGAACTGGTATCAACAAAGGCTGGCGATGATAGCAGACCAGACCTTTGCTGAACACCAATCACCTTCATAGCCCTGATACATTCCATTAATCGGCCTGACGACGCAGGAAAGCCGGGATGTCCAGGTAGTCCAGATCATCTTGCGGATTCATCTTCGCGGCAGTTGCAGCACCGGCCTGGGCCTGGTTGCGCATGACGGTCGGACGGTCCAGATCACGGTAGTTAACCGCTGGTGCTTCCTGACGAGCGGGAGCCGATTGTTGCGGCTGCGACGCCATGGAGGTGTGAACGGTGTTGTCGATGACCTTCACAGGCTTCTCGATTTTCGCGCCCAGACCTGTGGCAACCACAGTCACGTGCAGCTCGTCGCGCATGTCCGGATCGATAACGGTACCGACCTTGACCATCGCGTGCTCGGAAGCGAAGGCTTCAATGATGCTACCCACGTCGGAGTACTCACCCAGAGACAGGTCAGGACCGGCGGTGATGTTCACCAGGATGCCGCGTGCACCTTGCAGGTTCACGTCTTCCAGCAACGGGTTGCGAATGGCCGCTTCGGTGGCCTCGCGTGCACGGTTCGGACCGCTGGCGCAGCCAGTGCCCATCATCGCCATGCCCATTTCGCTCATCACGGTACGTACGTCGGCAAAGTCGACGTTGATCATGCCCGGACGCTTGATGATGTCGGAGATACCGCGAACGGCACCGGCCAATACATCGTCAGCCTTGGCGAAAGCCGACAGCAGGCTGGCGTCTTTGCCGAGGATGGTCAGCAGCTTCTCGTTGGGAATGGTGATCAGCGAGTCGACGCTTTCGGACAGCAGACGAATACCTTCGTCGGCGATCTGCATGCGCTTGCGACCTTCGAACGGGAACGGACGGGTCACCACCGCAACGGTGAGGATCCCCATTTCCTTTGCCACTTCAGCAATGATCGGCGCAGCACCGGTACCGGTACCGCCACCCATACCGGTGGTGATGAACACCATGTTCGTGCCCTGCAGGACTTCGGCAATGCGCTCGCGATCTTCGAGAGCGGCCTGACGACCTACTTCAGGGTTGGCGCCAGCGCCGAGACCTTTGGTCACGCCGGTACCCAGTTGCAGGATGGTCCGCGCGCCAATGCTCTTCAGCGCCTGGGCATCAGTGTTGGCGCAGATGAATTCAACGCCTTCAATGTTGCTCTTGACCATGTGATTGACAGCGTTGCCGCCGCCTCCGCCAACACCGATAACTTTAATGACCGGGCTTGCGGGGATGTTGTCTACGAGTTCGAACATTTTCCCTCTCCTTTGATTCTCTAGTTTTTTCGCCTACTGCCTGTATCTACAACGGTGCTGCGGTAATTCTTAGAAGTTGCCTTGCACCCAACTCTTGATGCGATCGATCAAAGCGGCTTTCGGCTCTTCATTGCTGTAGCTGTCGCGGCTGCTGATACCCGAGAACGAAATCCCGTCGGACTGCTTTTGCAGGCCGTACATCAACAGGCCAACGCCGGTGGAATAAATCGGGTTGCGCACCACATCGTCCAGCCCCTTGACGCCATGGGGCACGCCCAGGCGGACCGGCATGTGGAAGATCTCTTCGGCCAGTTCGACCGCGCCTTCCATCTTCGAAGTACCACCGGTCAGCACGATGCCGGCCGGGATCAGGTCTTCGTAACCGCTGCGACGCAGCTCGGCCTGGATCAGCGTGAACAGCTCGTCGTAACGCGGCTCGACCACTTCGGCCAGGGCCTGGCGGGACAGCTCGCGCGGCGGACGGTCACCAACGCTTGGCACCTTGATGGTTTCACCGGCACCGGCCAGTTTGGCCAGGGCGCAGGCGTAGCGAATCTTGATTTCTTCGGCGTACTGGGTCGGGGTGCGCAACGCCATGGCGATGTCGTTGGTCACCTGATCGCCCGCAATCGGGATCACCGCGGTGTGACGGATCGCGCCTTCGGTGAAGATCGCGATGTCGGTGGTGCCGCCGCCGATGTCGACCAGGCACACGCCCAGCTCTTTCTCGTCGTCGGTCAATACCGAGTAGGCCGAGGCCAGTTGCTCGAGAATGATGTCGTCGATTTCCAGACCGCAGCGACGCACGCATTTTTCAATGTTCTGTGCGGCGTTGACGGCGCAGGTGACCACGTGGACCTTGGCTTCCAGACGTACGCCGGACATGCCCAGGGGTTCACGAACGCCTTCCTGGTTATCGATCACGTAATCCTGCGGCAGGGTGTGCAACACGCGCTGGTCAGCCGGGATCGCCACGGCCTGGGCCGCGTCAAGCACACGTTCGAGGTCGGCGGAGCTGACTTCGCGATCACGAATCGCCACGATGCCGTGGGAGTTCAGGCTGCGGATGTGATTGCCCGCCACGCCGACGAACGCCGAGTGGATCCGGCAACCGGCCATCAGCTGCGCTTCTTCGATGGCGCGCTGGATCGACTGCACGGTGGACTCGATGTTCACCACCACGCCTTTCTTCAGGCCGCGGGACGGATGAGTGCCGATCCCGACGATTTCCAGCGTGCCGTCGTCCGAAACCTCGCCTACCAGCGCCACCACCTTGGAGGTGCCGATATCGAGACCGACGATCATTTTGCCGCTTTGCACGTTTGCCATGGGTCCTGCCTCTTCTTAATTCTTCGCGACAGCGGGTTGGGCTGTCGTGGGCGCTACAGGTTCCCGCCAGCCAACAGCGAGGCCGTTGGCGTAGCGCAGATCGATGCGCGCAATGTTCGTAATCTGTTCTTTAAGCGTCTTGTCGTAGATGGCAATGAAACGGCGCATCTTTTCCACCAGGTTGCCGCGGCCCAGCAGCAGTTCGATCCCCGGGCCCGAGCTGCCGGCGCCGGTGGTCAGGAACCAGCTGCCCCGTTCACGCAACTCCAGGCGTGCAATCGAGAAGCCCAGCGGCCTGAGCATCTGGCTCAGCACCTGGTATTGCTGCATCACTTGCTGCTGAGCCCGTTGTGGGCCGAACAGCTGTGGCAAGTGTTCGTAGTTCGCCAGCTCACGCGGGGTGAACGCCTGACCCTGGTTGTTCAACAGCGACTCATCGCCCCAACGGGCCACCGGCAGTTGTTCTTCCAGGCGGATCACCACTTGATCCGGCCACACCCGACGCACTTCGGCGTGGGCAATCCATGGCATCTGTTCCAGCTCGGTGCGCATGCTCGCCAGGTCGACGGTGAAGAAGCTCGACGCCACGTACGGGGCGATCCGCTGCTGCACCGCTTGTTGGCTGATGTAACTCAGGTCGCCCTGCACCGCGACCTTGGTGATCGGCCGGTCGGCGTATGGCAACAAACGCTGCGCGCCTTCGTAAGTACCGAACCCCACCGCCACCAGCATCACCGGCCAGAACAAGGCTTTGAGAAAACCAAAATTGGCTTTCGGCAGGCGCGCGGACATCGGCTCTTTGGCCACCATTCGGCTGGCACCCCGCGGCACCGGCTTGCGGCCGGGGACGGGTGGGGGCTGATGTCTGAGCTGTGCGCCTTGCATGGTCTTAACCTCGCGCCTCGATGCTGGCTGCCAGAATCGCCAGAACCAGCTGCTGGAAATCCAGACCGGCAGCACGGGCCGCCATCGGCACCAGACTGTGATCGGTCATGCCCGGTGCGGTGTTGACTTCGAGGAACCAGAACTGCCCGTCGGCATCCTGCATCACGTCTGCCCTGCCCCAACCGGTGATACCCAGCGCCTCACAGGCTTTCGCCGTGAGGTCCATCAGTTCTTGTTCCTTGTTGCTGTCCAGGCCACACGGAATCCGGTACTGGGTATCGGAGGCCACGTACTTGGCGTCGTAGTCGTAGAAACTGTGCGTCGTGCCCAGGGCAATCGGTGGCAACACCTGGTCACGCAGGGTGGCGATGGTGAACTCCGGACCTTGAATCCATTGCTCGACCAACACTTGCGAATCGTAGGTACTGGCCGCTTTCCACGCGTCGATCAACTCCGGCGCGGACGTCACTTTGGCCATCCCGATACTTGAACCTTCATGGGCCGGTTTGACGATCAAAGGGAAGCCCAGTTCCGTCGCCGCCGAAATACAATCGGCCTCGGAACTCAATACCGCGTGGCGTGGCGTCGGAATACCGAGGCTGTGCCAGACCTGTTTGGTGCGCAGCTTGTCCATGGCCAGTGCCGAGGCCAGAATGCCGCTGCCGGTGTACGGAATGCCCAGGCATTCCAGCAGGCCTTGCATGCTGCCGTCTTCACCGCCACGACCGTGGAGAATGATGAAGGCGCGGTCGATTTTTCCGTTGAGCAAACGCTGCAACAGGTCATCGCCCACGTCGAGGCCGAACGCATCCACACCGGCACTTAGCAGCGCTTCGAGAACCGCGTTACCCGACTTCAGGGACACCTCACGCTCGGCACTCTTGCCGCCGAACAGCACGGCGACGCGGCCGAAATCTTTCGGCGCGATCGTGGAGACGAGGTTGGCGTAAGCAGCAGTCATTTCAACTTCCCCACGCTTGGCGCGGCAACCGCGCCAGCGAACAACGGACTCTTCAACAGTTTCGGTGCAAGACCGCCGATATCACCGGCGCCCTGACACAGCAGGATGTCGCCGGCACGCAGCAGCGGCTTGACCACCGGCGCGAGGTCGACACCACGCTCGATGTAGATCGGGTCGAGCTGGCCACGCTGACGGATGCTGTTGCACAGCTTGCGGCTGTCGGCGCCCGGAATCGGTTCTTCGCCCGCCGGGTACACTTCCATCAGCAACAGGACATTGGCGTCGGCCAGTACATTGACGAAATCGTCGTACAGGTCGCGGGTGCGGCTGTAACGGTGCGGCTGGTAAACCATCACCAGACGGCGCTCCGGCCAGCCACCGCGCACGGCCTTGATCACGGCGGCAACTTCGGTCGGGTGGTGACCGTAATCGTCGACCAGCATCACACTGCCGTCTTCGACCGGCAGTTCGCCATAGACCTGGAAGCGTCGGCCGACACCCTGGAACCCGGACAGGCCCTGGACGATGGCTTCGTCGCTGACGCCTTCGTCAGTGGCGATGCAAATGGTGGCCAGCGCGTTCAGCACGTTGTGGTTGCCCGGCATGTTCACCGAGACGTCCAGCGGCTCGCGGTCAGGACGCAGCACGGTGAAGAAGGTCTGCATGCCCTGCTGGCGCACATTGATCGCGCGCACATCGCAGTCGTCGCCGAAGCCGTAAGTAACGGCCGGACGTTTCACCTGAGGCAGAATTTCACGCACCACCGGGTCGTCCAGGCACACCACCGCCAGACCGTAGAACGGCAGGTTGTGCAGGAACTCGACGAAGGTTTTCTTCAGCTTGTTGAAGTCCCCGTCGTAGGTCGCCATGTGGTCGGCGTCGATGTTGGTGACCACGGCCACCAGCGGCTGCAGGTGCAGGAAACTGGCGTCGCTTTCATCGGCTTCGGCGATCAGGTAACGGCTGGTGCCGAGCTGGGCATTGGTACCCGCTGCATTCAGACGACCACCGATGACGAACGTCGGGTCGAGGCCACCGGCGGCGAACACCGAAGCGATCAGGCTGGTGGTGGTGGTTTTGCCGTGCGTACCGGCGACGGCGATGCCGTGGCGATAGCGCATCAGCTCGGCCAGCATCTCGGCACGCGGCACCACCGGGATACGGCGCTCCAGTGCGGTGGCGACTTCCGGGTTGGAGGTGTTCACGGCGCTCGACACCACCAGCACGTCGGCGGCAGCAGCGTTTTCGGCGCGGTGGCCGATGAAGATTTGAGCACCGAACGATTCAAGACGCTCGGTCACCGGCGAAGCTTTCAGGTCGGAACCGGACACTTCATAGCCCAGGTTCAGCAACACTTCAGCGATCCCGCACATACCCACACCGCCGATACCGACGAAGTGGATGCGGCGGATGCGGCGCATTTCCGGTTGTGGCATGGCTTTCTGATTCTCAACCATGGGCCACCTCCAGGCAGGTATCGACCACGTTACGGGTCGCATCGGGTTTGGCCAGGCGGCGTGCCGCAGTGGCCATGTCGGTGAGTCGTTGTGGTTGCATCAGGACCTCTGTCAGGCGTGCGGCTAGATCCGCTGCGCCAGTCGTTCTTTGCGGCATCAGGAAGGCAGCGCCTTCACGGGCCAAATAATCGGCGTTGCGGGTCTGGTGATCGTCGATCGCGTGGGGCAAAGGCACCAGCATCGAGGGCAGACCGGCGGCGGCCAGTTCACTGATGGTCAGCGCACCTGCGCGACATACCACCAGGTCAGCCCAGCCATAGGCGTGGGCCATGTCTTTGATGAAAGGCTGCACTTGCGCCTCGACGCCAGCCGCGCGATAGCGCTCTGCAGTCACTTCATCGTGGTTTTTGCCGGCCTGATGGAACACTTCCGGGCGCAGGTCGGGGGCGACGTGCGACAGGGCTTCAGGCAGCAACTTGTTCAACGGTTCTGCGCCCAGGCTTCCGCCCAGGATCAGCAAACGCGCCTTGCGACCCGCCAGGGCTGGTCGCGGTGTATCGAGGAACAGCTCGGTGCGCACCGGATTACCGGTGGTCCGTCGGCTGTCCGACAGGGTAAAGGTGTCGGGGAACGCTTCACAGACTCGGGCGGCCAACGGCACCAGCAACCGATTGGCGGTACCGGCCACGGCGTTCTGTTCGTGAACGATCACCGGCACGCCGGCCAGTTTCGCTGCAACGCCGCCGGGACCGGTCACATAACCACCGAAGCCGACCACGCACACCGGCTGCAGCTGGCGAATGATCGCCCGCGCCTGCCAGACGGATTTGAGCAACATCAGCGGCGCCTTGAGCAGGGACAATTTGCCCTTGCCGCGCAGACCGCTGGCATTGATCCGATGCAGCTCGATACCGGCCAGTGGCACCAGATCGTTCTCGATGCCACGCGGCGTCCCGAGCCAATGCACGGTGTAACCGCGCGCCTGAAATTCGCGAGCGCAGGCCAGCGCCGGGAACACGTGGCCACCGGTGCCGCCCGCCATGATCAAAACGTTAGCGCCCATGGGTCGACTCCTCGGCGAAGTCACTCTCATGAAACTCCATCTCTTCGCTGCCCAGGTGGGTTCGACTCTCCCACTCAATGCGCAGCAACAAGCCGAGACAGGCACAGCAGATCACCAACGAACTGCCGCCATAACTGAGGAACGGCAAGGTCAGGCCCTTGGTCGGGAGCAGGCCGACATTCACCCCGATGTTGATCAGGAACTGACCAATCCACAGGAACGACAGGCCATACGCGATGTAAGCGGCAAAGAACTGTTTGGCCTTCTCGGCCCAATAACCGATGTACATGCCGCGAATACAGACGAAGACGAGCAGCGCGACCGTGCACAAGGAACCCACGGCGCCCAGTTCTTCGGCCAGGACCGAAAACACGAAGTCGGTGTGGGCTTCCGGCAGGTAGAACTGTTTCTGCACACTGTTGCCCAGGCCAACGCCCAGCCATTCGCCGCGACCAAACGCGATCAACGCCTGCGACAATTGATAACCGGCACCGAACTGGTCAGCCCACGGATCGGCAAAGTTGGTCAGGCGCGCCATTCGATACGGCTGCACTTGAATCAACAACACCACCGCCGCGACCGCCAGAACCACCATCAAGGAAAAACGGAACAGCCCGACCCCGCCGAGGAACAGCATCGCCGCCGCCGCGCCCATCATTACGACGGTGGCACCGAAGTCCGGCTCCATCAGCAACAGGCCCGCCATCGGCAGCAGCACGATGAACGGCTTGAAGAAGCCCATCCAGCTTTCCCGCACTTCTTTCTGGCGACGCACCAGATAACCGGCGAGGTAGATCACCACGAACACCTTGGCGATCTCGGAAGGCTGAACGTTGAAGAAACTGAAACCGATCCAGCGCATCGAACCGTTCACTTCACGGCCGATCCCCGGAATGATCACCATCACCAGCAAACCGAACGCACCAATCAGCATCAGCCAGCCCAGGCGTTGCCAGGTGGCGATCGGAATCATCATGGTGACGATGCAGGCACCCAGGCCCAGCACCACGTAGATCAAATGGCGAATCATGTAGTACAGGGCACTGCCCGACTGCACGGCCCCCACTTCGGTCGAGGCAGACGCAATCATCACCAGCCCGAGGCCGAGCAATGCCAGGCAACCGGCGAGCATCGGGAAATCGAGGTCGATACCGCGCCCGGTAATCAGCGGCGAAGGATACGGCTTGATGATGTTGAGCAGGCTCATGCCAGATCCTCCACGGCGCGGACGAACTGGTGACCACGGTCTTCGTAATTCTTGAACATGTCGAAACTGGCGCAGGCCGGCGACAACAGCACCACGTCGCCCGGTTGCGCAACGGCGCGGCATTGTTCCACCGCTTCGACCAGCGAACCGACGCGGATCAGCGGCACGGCGTCGCCAATGGCCTCGCCGATCTTGTCGGAGTCGCGGCCCATCAGGATCACGGCGCGGCAGTTGGCCGCCACCGGATCACGCAGATCATTGAACTCGGCACCCTTGCCGTCGCCACCGGCGATCAGCACGACCTTGCCGTCGATGTCCGCGCCCAGGCCTTCGATGGCAGCCAGTGCGGCGCCAACGTTGGTGGCTTTGGAATCGTTGTAATAGCCCACGCCATCGAGGTCACGAACCCACTGGCAGCGATGCTCGAGCCCGGCGAACGTGCGCAGGCTCGACAGCATGGCGTCGAACGGCAGGCCGACCGCGTGGCCCAGGGCCAATGCCGCCAGGGCGTTGGACTGGTTGTGGGCACCGCGAATTTTCAACTCGCGCACTGGCATCAGGTTCTGGAATTCGAAGGCCAGGTATTTCTCGCCGTCCTCTTCCCGGATACCAAACGCTTTGAAATCGGGTTTGCTCAAACCGAAGGTCCAGCAAGGCTGGCCTTCACCCATCAACGGACGACTCAGGGCATCCTGACGGTTGACCACGAACTGCTTGGCGCCACGGAAGATCCGGTGCTTGGCCAGGTGATAGGCCGGCAGACCGCTATAGCGGTCCATGTGGTCTTCACTGACGTTGAGCACGGTCGCCACTTCGGCGTTGAGCTGGTCGGTGGTTTCGAGCTGAAAGCTCGACAGTTCCATCACGTACAGCTCGACGTCGTCGCGAAGCAGATCCAGCGCCGGAGTGCCAAGGTTGCCGCCGACGGCGACGCGCTTCCCCGCCGCAGCCGCCATCTCGCCCACCAGGGTGGTCACGGTGCTCTTCGCGTTGGAACCGCTGATGGCGACAATCGGCGCCCTCGCGTTACGCGCGAAGAGCTCGATGTCGCCGGACAATTTCACGCCACGGGCAGCAGCGGCCTGCAAGGCCGGGGTCGCCAGCGCCAGGCCGGGGCTCACGTAGAGCTCGTCGGCACGGCACAGGAATTCGACGTCCAGCTCGCCACAACGCACTTCCACGTGCGGATAGTCACGCTTGAGCGTGGCCAGTTCCGGTGGATTTTCCCGCGTATCGGCCACGGCAAACGACGTGCCCCGGTTCGCCAGGAAGCGAACCAGGGACATGCCGCTCTTGCCGAGGCCGACAACGATGCGGAAGTGGTCAGAAGCGATCAGAGACACGAATTTCTACCTCAGCTTCAGGGTGGCAAGGCCAACCAGCACGAGAATTACGGTGATGATCCAGAAACGGACAATCACGCGCGGCTCGGGCCAGCCCTTGAGTTCAAAGTGGTGGTGAATCGGCGCCATGCGGAACACGCGGCGACCGGTCAGCTTGAAGGAAGCCACCTGAATGACGACCGACAGGGTTTCCATCACGAACACACCGCCCATGATGAACAGGACGATTTCCTGACGGACGATCACCGCGATGGTGCCCAGGGCTGCGCCCAGCGCCAGTGCGCCGACGTCGCCCATGAAGACTTGTGCCGGATAGGTGTTGAACCAGAGGAAACCAAGGCCCGCACCGATCAGCGCACCACAGAACACAATCAGCTCACCGGCGCCCGGTACGTACGGGATCAGCAGGTATTCAGCGAATTTCACGTTACCCGACAGGTAGCAGAAAATACCCAGGCCACCGCCAACCATTACGGTCGGCATGATCGCCAGGCCGTCGAGGCCGTCGGTCAGGTTGACCGCGTTGCTCGAGCCGACGATCACGAAATAGGTCAGGACGATGAAGCCGGCACCCAGCGGAATGCTGTAGTCCTTGAGCATCGGCAGGATCAGGGTGGTTTCCACCGGCGTCGCAGCGGTCATATAAAGGAAGATCGCCGCGCCGAGGCCGAACACCGACTGCCAGAAGTACTTCCAGCGGCTCGGCAGGCCTTTGGAGTTTTTCTCGATCACCTTGCGATAGTCATCGACCCAGCCGATGGCGCCGAACAGCAACGTGACCAGCAACACGGTCCACACATAGCGGTTGCTCAGGTCAGCCCAAAGCAAAGTGCTGACACCGATGGACGACAGGATCAGCGCACCACCCATGGTCGGCGTGCCGGATTTGGACAAGTGCGATTGCGGACCGTCGTTACGAACGGACTGACCGATCTGACGGTTCTGCAACGTGCGGATCATCCACGGGCCGTAGCACAGCGACAGGACCAGCGCGGTCAGCACACCGAGAATCCCGCGCAGGGTCAGGTACTGGAAGACCGCGAAGCCTTTGTAGAACTGTTGCAGGTACTCCGCTAACAGCAGCAGCATCAATGTTTCTCCAGGCTGGAGCCGCACAAAGCGGCGACGATGTTTTCCATCGCAGCGCTACGCGAGCCCTTGATCAAAATGGTGGTGTTTGTGTCTTGTTCGGCGCCGAGAGCCTTGATCAGTTCAGCTTGGGTACTGAAGTGAAAAGCCTGCTCGCCGAAAGCCTTCACGGCGTGGGTCATCATCGGCCCGACGGCGTAAAGCGCAGAAACCTTGCCACGGGCGTACTCGCCCACGTCGCGGTGCCCCTGCTCCGCCCAATCGCCCAACTCGCCGATATCCCCGAGCACCAGAACGGTGCGGCCGGAAAAGCCGGCGAGTATATCAACGGCAGCGCACATGGAGGTGGGGTTCGCGTTGTAAGTGTCATCGATCACGCGCATGCCATTGGTGGCCAGTTGCGCAACGGTGCGGCCCTTGACTGGCTGCACCGCGCCGAGGCCGGTGGCGATGCCGAACAGCGACACGCCCAAGGCATGTGCGGCAGCGGCGGCGGTCATGGCATTGGCAACGTTATGGGTGCCGAGCAGGTTCAGTTGAACGCGCTGCACGCCGTCAGGGCTGTGCAGGTTGAATGCCGGGCAACCGCGAGCGTCGCGGTCCAGATCACTGGCGTAGAAGTCGGCGCTGACGTTGCTCAGGGCAAAGGTCAGGACTTTGCGACCGGCGGCGCGGGTCTTCCAGATCCCGAATGCCTTGTCGTCGAGATTGAGCACAGCGACGCCATCGGCCGCCAGCCCTTCAATAATTTCGCCCTTGGCTTCAACGATTTTTTCCGGCCCGCCGAATTCGCCGACGTGGGCAGTTCCGGCATTGTTGAGTACGGCCACATGAGGTTTGGTCATGCCGACGGTGTAGGCGATTTCGCCAAGGCGTGAAGCACCCAGTTCGATCACGGCCGCGGTGTGTTCCGGCGCGAGTTCGAGCAAGGTCAGCGGCACGCCGAGGTCATTGTTCAGGTTGCCACGGGTCGCCAGCACCGGACCGCGGGTGCGCAGGATGCTCGCGAGCATTTCCTTGACCGTGGTCTTGCCGCTGGAACCGGTGATGGCCGCCACCGGATGGGTAAACGCCGCACGATTCATCGCGCCCAGTTGACCCAGTGCCTGACGGGTGTCCTTGACCAGCAATTGCGGCAGCGTGCTGTCGGCGACTTCGCGTTCGACCAGAGCACCGACGGCGCCTTTGTTGGCGACGTCGTTCAAATAATCATGACCGTCGAAGCGCGGACCGGTCAGGGCAATAAACAGCTGGCCCGGCTTGATCGCACGGCTGTCGATGCTGACGCCATCGAACGTTGCATCGGCGACGATCAATCGGCCATTCAGCGCGCCGGTCAGCTCGCTCAGTTTCAGGTTCTTAAGCATGGGCCACCTCCCACGCGGTCAACGCGTGATCCGCTTCGACCAGATCAGAGAAGTCGTGGCGCTGGCCGTTGATTTCCTGATAGTCCTCGTGACCTTTACCGGCCAGGACAATCACGTCATCCGCCGAAGCGCTGGCGATCAATTGGGCAATCGCCTGACCACGGCCAGCGACGAAGGTAACTTTGTCCACATCGGTGAAACCGGCGCGGATGTCGTCGAAGATCACGGCCGGGTCTTCGGTACGCGGGTTGTCATCGGTCACCAGCACGCCATCGGCCAGACGCTCGACCACTTCAGCCATCAGCGGACGCTTGCCGCGATCGCGATCACCGCCGCAACCGAACAGGCACAGCAAGCGGCCTTTGGCGTGCGGACGCAGGGCCATCAATACTTTTTCCAGCGCATCCGGGGTGTGGGCGTAATCGACCACCACCAACGGCTGGGTGCCACCGCCCAGGCGCTGCATGCGTCCAGCGGGGCCTTCGAGTTTTGGCAAGACCTTGAGGATTTCGTCCAGCGCATAGTCCAGACCGAGCAAGGCGCCGACCGCCGCCAATACGTTGCTCAGGTTGAAACGACCGAGCAAGGTGCTGCGCAGATGGTGTTCACCCTGCGGTGTAACCAATGTGGCGCGCACGCCTTCATCGTCGAACTGCGCTTCGCGGCAAAACAGGTAGGCGCTGCTGTCGAGCAGGCTGTAGGTGATCAAGCGCGATTCGCGTTTTTCGGCGGCCAGTTGCCGGCCGAAATCGTCGTCGAGGTTAACCACCCGGCATTTCAGGTCGTTCCAGGCAAACAACCTGGCCTTGGCTTCGCCGTAGGCCTCCATGGTGCCGTGGTAATCCAGATGATCACGGGACAAATTGGTCATCACCGCCACATCAAATGCCAACGCGGTGACACGCCCCTGATCCAGACCGTGGGACGACACTTCCATGGCCACAGCTTTGGCGCCGGCCTTTTTCAGGTCAGCCAGGGTCGCTTGCACCGCGATCGGGTTCGGCGTGGTGTGCAGGCCGCTTTCCAGCGCGCCGTAGAAACCGGAACCCAATGTGCCGACGATGCCACAGTGTTGACCGAGTAGATCCAGCGCTTGCGCAACCAGCTGGGTCACACTGGTTTTGCCGTTGGTGCCGGTCACGCCGATCAGATTCAGGTGGCGGCTCGGGTCGCCGTAAAAACGCCCGGCGATGTCCGACAGCTGCGCCGCCAGGCCTTTGACCGGAATCATCGGCACATCGGTGATCGGCAATACGGTTGCGCCTTCAACTTCATAAGCCACGGCCGCCGCACCGCGCTGCAAGGCGTCGGTGATGTGCGCGCGGCCGTCGAACTTGCCGCCGGGGACGGCAAGAAACAGGTCGCCTGCCCGCACGTTGCGGCTGTCCAGTGCCAATTCACGGATCAACAGATCGCGGCCGGCGTGGGCGAAAATCTTGTTCAGACTCAGAGACATCAGCCGCGCCCTCCATTGGCTTTCAGCGGAACGACCGGTGTTGCGTTGGCCTGTTGAACGGGTGGCAGGTTGTCCGGCGTAACGTTCATCAGGCGCAAGGTCCCGGACATCACTTTGCTGAACACCGGTGCCGATACCAGGCCACCGAAGTAACCGGCCTTGGTCGGTTCATCGATCACCACCACGATGGCGTAACGCGGATCGCTCATCGGGCCGAAGCCGGCGAACAGCGAGCGGTAGGAATTCTCGGCGTAGCCTTTGGTGCCGACCGACGTTTTACGTGCGGTACCGGACTTGCCGCCGACGTGATACGCCGGCACCTGTGCACGGAATACACCGCGCGGGGCCTCGATCACTTGTTGCAGCATGGTCTGCATGGTTTTCGCGACCGCTTCCGGCAGCACTTGCGTGGTTTGCGGCGCCTTGTCGGTCTTGATCAGGGTCAGTGGCGCGAGGCGACCGTTGTTGGCCAGGGCCGAGAAGGCGTGGACCAACTGGATCGCAGTCACGGAAATACCGTAGCCGTAGGACAGCGTCGCGGTTTCAGCCTTGCGCCATTCGCGGTAGTTCGGCAGGTTGCCGACGCGCTCACCCGGGAAGCCGAGGCCCGTGTCTTGGCCGAGGCCGACTTTCTGTGCCAGACGGAAGATGGTTTCGCCGCCGATATCGAACGCGACCTTGCTCATGCCGACGTTACTGGAATTGATCAGGATGCCGGTCAGGTCAAGCACCGGGCCTTCGGACTTGGAAACGTCCTTGATGGTGTATTTGCCAATCTGCAAGGTGCCCGGGTACACCTCGACGGTGTCGGTCGGTTTCCAGCGGCCGGTTTCAATCGCGGCGCTCATGGAGATGGCTTTCATCGTCGAACCCGGCTCGAACACGTCGATCATCGCGCGGTTACGCATCATCGCCGGCTGCAGGTTGCGACGGTTGTTCGGGTTGTAGGTCGGCTGGTTGACCATGGCGAGGATCTCGCCGGTCTTCACGTCCATGATCACCAGGCTGCCAGCCTTGGCGCCGTTCTCGATGATCGCGTTGCGCAGCTCGCGGTTGGCCAGGTATTGCAGACGCAGGTCAATGGACAACGCCAAGGGCTTGCCGGCCTTGGCGTTTTTGGTCACCTGAACATCTTTGATAAGTCGACCGCGCCGGTCCTTGATGACCTGCCGCTTGCCGGCGACCCCGGCGAGCCATTCGTCATAAGCCAGCTCGACACCTTCGCGACCGTGGTCATCGATGTCGGTAAAGCCGACCATGTGTGCCGTCACTTCGCCAGCCGGGTAGAAACGGCGGAATTCTTCGATGCCGTAAACGCCCGGCACTTTAAGATCGAGCACAGACTGGCCTTGCTCAGGCGTCAGCCCGCGCACCAGATAAATGAATTCTTTGTTGGCCTGGGCTTCGAGACGTTCGGCCAGGGCTTTTGGATCCTGCCCCAACGCGGCCGCCAGTGCGGGCCACTTCTCTTTGGCCTGCTGCATTTCCTTGGCGTTGGCCCACAGGGTGGTAACCGGCGTACTGACGGCCAAAGGCTCGCCATTACGGTCGGTAATCAGACCACGGTGAGCCGGAATCGGGATGTGACGAACGCTGCGCGCGTCGCCCTGGCCTTTCAGGAAGGCACGGTCGACCACTTGCAGGTCAATGATGCGCCAGCAGATCGCCGCGACCATGACGCCAAGCAAACCTACAACCAGGCGAAACCGCCATGGGAACAGTGCGCCTTCGAGTTTCATCATGGCGCCACCATCTGCACGTCAGCCGCGCCAGGGATGTGCATCTTCAACTGTTCGGTGGCCAGGACTTCGATACGGCTGTGGGCGGTCCAGGTGCTCTGCTCGAGAATCAACCGGCCCCATTCCGCCTGCGCCTTGTCGCGCACGCTCAACTCGTTGTACAGCGAGTTCAACAGCTGACGGTTCCAGTGGGCGCTGTACGACACGCCGATGGCCGACACGAGCACGCCAACGAACAGCAGCAGCATGAAAAAGCTTCCGCCGGGCAGTGGCTTGGCGAAAAGCTTGCTCACCGCAGCTTCTCCGCGACGCGCATGACGGCGCTACGGGAACGTGGGTTGGCTTTGAGTTCGGCCTCGGAGGCGGACTGCGCTTTGCCATGGACTTTGATTTTCGGTTCAAAGGCGACGTGACGTACCGGCAGGTTGCGCGGCAGGTTGTCGGCTTCGCCTTTCACCAGTTTGCGCATGAACAGTTTGACGATGCGGTCTTCCAGCGAATGGAAGCTGATGACCACCAGACGGCCGCCGATTTCCAGGCATTCCAGCGCGGCTTCGAGACCGGCTTCCAGATCGCCCAGTTCATTGTTGACGTGGATACGCAGGCCCTGGAACGCACGGGTCGCCGGGTTCTTGCCCTTTTCCCACGCCGGGTTGGCGACTTTCAGGACTTCAGCCAGGTCGCCGGTGCGCTCGAACGGCTTGATGTCGCGACGCTCGGCCACGGCACGGGCCATGCGGCCGGAGAAACGCTCTTCGCCGTATTCCTTGAACACCCGGGCGATTTCTTCCACCGGTGCGGTGTTGACGAATTCGGCAGCGCTGATCCCGCGGGACGGGTCCATGCGCATGTCCAGCGGACCATCGTTGAGGAAACTGAAGCCGCGCTCAGGGTCGTCGAGTTGCGGCGAGGACACGCCCAGATCGAGCAAAACGCCGCTGACCTTGCCGGCCAGACCGCGTTCGGCGACTTCCGAACCGAGCTCGGCAAAGCTGCGCTGCACAACGACAAAGCGGCCGTCTTCGGCCGCTAGCGTCTGCCCGGTGGCAATCGCTTGAGGATCCTTGTCGAATCCGAGCAACCGCCCCTCGGGACCGAGCTGGCTGAGGATCAACCGGCTGTGCCCGCCGCGCCCGAACGTGCCGTCCAGATAGCAGCCATCAGGACGTACGGCGAGAGCCTCGACGGCTTCGTCAAGCAGTACGGTGATGTGGTTAAAGCCGCTATCAATAGTCACAGGATCAAATCACGCAGTTCATCAGGCATGGCGCCCGGTTGTTGAATAGCAGCCAGGTCAGCGGCAGAAACCGCATCCCAGGCATCCTCGTCCCACAATTGGAACTTGTTCAGTTGGCCTACCAGCATCGCGCGCTTGTCCAATCGGGCATATTCACGAAGACGCGGTGGAACCAGAAAACGACCACTGCCATCGAGCTCGAGGTCGACGGCATTACCAATCAGCAAACGTTGCAGGCGGCGGTTCTCTTCGCGAAGCGAAGGCAGTGCGCGCAGTTTGGTTTCAATAATTTCCCACTCATCGAGGGGGTAAACACACAAACACGGATCAACGGCATCAATTGTGACGATTAACTGCCCGGAACTACGCGAAACGAGCTCGTCACGGTACCGGCTCGGCATAGCGAGACGGCCCTTTGCGTCGAGACTGATAGCGTTAGCTCCGCGAAACACGACAGCGTTTCTCCAAATATTAGCGTTTTACGTTCAAAAAACCCACTTCATGCCACTTTCCGCCACTTGCGCACACTATAGGAATGCGGCCACCGCACCGTCAAGGCGCGGATTAAAGGAAAACCCTTACAGAACTGAGATTTAGGAGCGTATTAGGAGGGGTAACGAGAATCTGGCGGATGAATCTGTCCAATAACTTGAATGAGCACTGAAGGCTGCGTTCAGAAGTTAAAGTAATTTGTTAAGAGTAAGATTTTTTCGGTATTACAAAAGAGGATATGCGATGGATTGTGCAAGGAGGGAAACTGCCATTACGAGCGCCCTGCTCAATTATTCAAACAGGGAGGGAAAAAGGTGGAGAGTCGATCTGTAAGCCGGGTTCTGTCTTGAACAGTCATTCGTCTACGATGGCCATCACTGGACATCTTTAGCAACCTACCCGGTCCCAGCGCGGGCCACGCCTTGGGACCCTATTTGGTCTTGCTCCAAGTGGGGTTTACCTAGCCACGAACTGTTGCCAGACGTGCGGTGCGCTCTTACCGCACCTTTTCACCCTTACCGGCGCCGAAGCGCTTAGGCGGTTATTTTCTGTGGCACTTTCCGTAGGCTCACGCCTCCCAGGCATTACCTGGCACTTCGCCCTATGGAGCCCGGACTTTCCTCCCCCCCCTAATTTTCATAGAGGGCAGCGACTGTCCGATCGACTCTCCGCCGCGAAGGTTAACGGCAGAGCGGCCGAAGAACAAGTGATAAACGCCTGCGGCCACTCCAGCACGTCGGGTTTTACTCGCCCTTCTGTTTATCCAGCGCGACCTGATACAGAACATTCTTGCGCTCGCCGGTAATTTGCGCCGCCAATGCCGCGGCGCGCTTGAGCGGCATCTCTTCGAGCAACAGGTTGAGGATGCGCATGGCTTCACTGCTGACGGCGTCCTCGGTTTCGGGGGCCGACCAACCCGCGACCAACACCACGCACTCACCGCGCTGCTGATTGCTGTCCGACTCGACGAACTCGCGCAGCTCGGCCAATGGCAAGCCTTTCAGGGTTTCGAAGGTTTTGGTCAGCTCCCGCGCCAGCAACGCCGGACGCTCGCCACCAAAGACCAGCTCCATGTCCTGCAGGCATTCAAGGATACGGTGCGGGGCTTCGTAGAAAATCAGCGTGCGCGGCTCTTCTTTGACCAGCTCAAGACGAGCACGACGACCGACAGCCTTGGCCGGCAGGAAGCCTTCGAAGATAAAACGATCCGACGGCAGCCCCGCCGCCGACAGCGCCGCAATCAATGCACAGGCACCAGGAACCGGCACCACGTTGATTCCCGCCGCACGAGCCTGACGCACCAGGTGATAACCCGGATCGGAAATCAGCGGTGTTCCGGCATCGGAGATCAGCGCCACATCGTCGCCGGCGAGCAGACGGGTAATAAAGCGGCTACCTTCATCCCGCTCGTTGTGTTCATGGCAGGCTGCCAGCGGCGTGGGGATGCCGAAGTGCTGCATCAATCGCTGGGAGTGACGCGTGTCTTCGGCGGCAATCAATGCCACTTCGCGCAGGATCTTCAGCGCACGCGCACTGATGTCGTCCAGGTTGCCGATGGGCGTCGCCACCACATAAAGCGAGCCAGCAGCGGAATTCAAAGCACCTGGAGCAGTCAAAGCGCACACCTCATGATCGGTAAAAGCCGCCATTGTAGCGCGTAGCGATGGTTTCGATACGCGCAAGCAAGCCCGGTTTTTTCAGCCATTTGTGCGGCACAGCAACATTTGTACGAGCTAAATTGATCGATTCACGCCAGCAACATCGCGCCCCGGCCAGTGCTTGGGTACAATTCCACGCTAATTTGATCGAGTATCAGGAACACTACATGATCGCTTGCCTGCGGCTGTTCACTGCCCTCTGCCTCGCTGCCTTGCTGGCGGCTTGCGCCAGCTCGCCCTCTTCCAGCCTTGGCGAACTTCCACGGACCCCGGATGCCAGCATCGAGCAACTGCTCGATCAGGCCGCCAAAAGCAAAACGCCGGAGCAAGCTGCGCTGCTTCGCCTGAGTGCGGCAGACCTGGCTTATCGCCAGGGCAATGCCGGCCAGTCCGCGCAAATCCTGCAACAAGTGCCGGTCGAACAACTCAAGCCTGGCCAACAGGTATTTGCCAGCACCCTGGCGGCCGAACTGGCCATGGTGCGCAATCAACCGAAAGCAGCGCTGACTGCCTTGAGCCACCCAAGCCTGCAGCGCCTGGGCGAATTGCCTGTCGAACAACAGGTTCGCACCGGCACCGTGCATGCACGCGCCCTTGAAGCCGACGGCCAGACCCTCGCCGCCGCACGGGAGCGTATTTTCATCGCTCCGATGCTCAGCGGTGAAGCGGCAGGCAAAAACCACGAAGCGATCTGGATCCTGATCGCCTCGCTGCCAACCGATCAACTGCAGCCGACCGCCAACGACGACCTCGGTGGCTGGATGGGCCTGGCGCTGGCCGTGAAAACCGCTGGCACCCTGGAGCAGCAGCAAGCCGCGATCGACAACTGGCGCGCCCAAAACCCTAAACACCCGGCCGCCATCCAACTGCCGCTGCCACTGACCAAGCTCAAGGAACTGGCCAGCCAGCCCGTGAGCAAGATCGCCCTGCTGCTACCGCAAGACGGCCCGCTGGCATCGGTCGGCAAAGCGCTTCGCGAAGGTTTCATGGCGGCTCATTACCAGGCCCAACAAGCCGGCCAGAAGCCGCCAGCCATCGAGTTCTATGACAGCTCGCGCCTGACCTCCCTCGACGAGTTCTATCGCAAGGCTCAGGCCGATGGCGTGCAACTGGTCGTCGGACCGCTGGAGAAGCCGCTGGTCAAACAGCTCAGCGCTCGTCCGCAACTGCCGATCACGACCCTCGCGCTGAATTACAGCGAAGGGGAACAAGGCCCGGCGCAGCTGTTCCAGTTCGGTCTTGCCGCTGAAGACGAAGCCCGCGAAGTGTCCCGCCGCGCTCGCGCTGACGGCCTGCATCGCGCCGCCATCATGGTGCCGAAAGGCGAATGGGGCGATCGCGTACTGAGAGCGTTCAGCCAGGATTGGCAAGCCAACGGCGGCAGCATCGTTGCCACCGAGCGTGTAGATCAGCCGGTGCAACTGGCCCAGCAGATTGCCGACATGTTCCAGCTGCGCCAGAGCGAAGGCCGCGCCAAGAGCCTGCAAAGCACTGTTGGCTCGCAGGTAGCCGCCCAGCCGTCGCGCCGCCAGGACATCGAGTTCATCTTCCTGGCGGCAACCCCTCAGCAAGCCCAGCAGATCAAGCCGACCCTGAACTTCCAGTACGCCGGTGATGTGCCGGTTTACGCCACGTCCCACGTGTTCAGTGCCAGCGGCGACGTCAACCAGTACAACGACATGAACGGCATTCGCTTCTGCGAAACCCCATGGTTGCTGGACGCCACTGACCCGCTGCGCAAACAAGTGACCGCACAATGGCCACAAGCCGGTGGCAGCCTGGGTCGCCTGTATGCAATGGGCGTCGACGCCTATCGCCTGGCTCCACGCCTGGGGCAACTCAAGGCGCTGCCGGACAGCCGCATCGAAGGTCAATCGGGCAGCCTGGGCATGACTCAGAACCAACGCGTAGTGCGTCAGTTGCCGTGGGCCCAGTTCGTCAGTGGCCAGGTTCAACGCCTGCCGGACACCCCACGCTGATGCCTGACAGGTCACGCCAGCAAAGCGGTAAAGATGCCGAGCGCCATGCGCTCGAGCATCTTCAGCAACAAGGTCTGCGCCTGCTGGCGCAGAACTGGTTATGTAAACGCGGCGAGCTTGATCTGGTCATGCTTGATGGCGATACAGTAGTATTCGTTGAAGTTCGCTACAGAAAAAACACTCAATGGGGTGGCGCGCTCGATAGCATCGATGAGCGCAAACGGCAGAAACTGATTTTTGCCGCGCAGTATTTTCTTCAGCGCGAGTCGTGTTGGGCCAATTCCCCTTGCCGTTTCGACGTGGTCGCCATCGACAGCAACCACGATCAGTTGAACTGGCTGCAGAATGCCTTCGACAGCTGATCGCGTGCGTCCCGAAGCGGACACTTTCACCCAACAATTTTGCTCTTTGCTTTGCGGGCTGCACATTCATGTGCCGAGTAGCCGCGCTAATTAAGGTCACACAGATGGACATGCAATCCCGAATTCGCCAGCTTTTTCAGGCCAGTATCGATACCAAGCAAATGGCGATGGACGTACTTGCACCGCACATCGAGCAAGCCAGCCAAGTGATGGTCAACGCCCTGCTCAACGAGGGCAAAATGCTTTCCTGCGGTAACGGCGGCTCTGCCGGCGACGCCCAGCATTTCTCGTCCGAGCTGCTCAACCGCTTCGAACGCGAGCGCCCGAGCCTGCCAGCCATCGCGTTGACCACCGACAGCTCGACGATCACCTCGATCGCCAACGACTACAGCTACAACGAAATATTCTCCAAGCAAATCCGCGCGCTCGGCCAGCCGGGCGACGTATTGCTGGCGATTTCCACCAGCGGCAACTCGGCAAACATAATTCAAGCGATCCAGGCCGCACATGATCGCGAAATGATTGTCGTAGCATTGACCGGTCGCGATGGCGGCGGCATGGCGTCGCTGCTATTGCCCGAAGACGTCGAGATTCGCGTACCGGCCAACGTCACCGCACGTATTCAGGAAGTCCACCTGCTGGCGATCCATTGCCTTTGCGACTTGATCGACAGCCAACTGTTCGGGAGTGAAGAATGACCCCTAATCGCCTAGGCCTTCTGGCCTTGACCCTGTGCCTTGGCATCAGCGGCTGCACCTCGGTGGTTAACGCCAGCCGTGAAGCGCCGATCGATGATGACCGCGGCACGCGCACCTTAGGCAGCAAGATCGACGACTCTCTGATCGACACCAAGGTCGGCGTGAACATCGCCAAGGCCGATCCGGCCCTGGACAACGACTCGCACATCGTCGTCACCAGCTTCAATGGTGTCGTACTGCTCGCCGGCCAAACCCCACGCGCAGATCTCAAGGCCAAGGCCGAACAGGCCGCCGCCGTCCAGCGCGTGAAGACGGTGCACAACGAACTGCAGGTGCTGCCACCTTCCGGCTTCCTTGCCCGCCAGAACGACACCTGGCTGACCTCCAAGATCAAGACCCAGATGCTCACCGACCCGAACATCCCGGGCTCGCGCATCAAGGTTGTCACCGAGAACGGCATCGTTTACCTGCTGGGCCTGCTGACCAAGCAGGAAGCCGCCCAGGCGACGAACCTGGTGCAAGGGGTTTCCGGTGTGCAGAAGATTGTGAAGCTGTTTGAGTACATTGACTGACCCTCCCGGCGATGGCGATTTTGAAATCGCCATCGCCCCATAGGAGCCGGCTTGCTGGCGATAGCGTCTTCCGGATCACCATCGCCAGCAAGCCAGCTCCTACAGTAATAAAAAAGGCGATCCTTTCGGATCGCCTTTTTTATTACTTCACCACTTTCAAACTGGGTCGACCGCTTGGGCGCGGCGGTTCACTGTCCGGTGGCGGAAGATCATCATCCGGCTCGATCTCTTCCTCGTCCTCCATGGGCGACTCCAGATCGAACACCATGCCCTGGCCATTCTCCCGGGCGTAGATACCCAGGATCGATGCAATAGGCACGTACAGGGTGTGCGGCACGCCACCGAAGCGGCCTTCGAAGCTGACCGCTTCGTTGTCCATGTGCAAATGACGCACGGCGGCCGGCGATACGTTCAGGACAATCTGTCCATCACTGGCGAAACCCTGTGGCACCTGCACCGACGGATACTCGGAATTGACCAGCATGTGCGGGGTGCAATCGTTGTCCACAATCCACTCGTAGAGCGCGCGGACCAGATAAGGTCGACTGGAGTTCATAGCGGCTCCTTAAGCCTTAGCGCATATCGCGTTCGACACCAGACAGACTCGCCTGGAAAGCCTCACGCGCAAACGAGCGCTCCATATAATCAAGCAGCGGCTTGGCAGGCCGCGGCAGTTCAATACCCAGAATCGGCAAGCGCCAGAGTATTGGCAGTAGGCAGCAATCCACCAGACTTTGTTCCTCACTGAGGAAAAACGGCTTGTCGGCAAACAACGGCGACACGCCTGTCAGGCTTTCGCGCAGCTCTTTACGAGCCACCACGCGGGCTGCTTCCTTGGTCCGCGAATCCAGGATCAGATCCACCAGACCACACCAGTCACGCTGAATACGATGAATCAGCAGACGGCTGTTGGCACGCGCCACTGGATAAACCGGCAGCAGAGGCGGATGCGGGTAACGCTCATCCAGATATTCCATCACCACGGTCGACTCCCACAACGCCAGGTCACGATCGACCAGGGTGGGCAGGCTTCCGTAAGGGTTCACTTCAATCAGTTTAGGCGGCTGGCGGCCAGCTTCCACGTAAATGATCTCGGCGCTGACACCCTTCTCTGCAAGTACGATGCGCACTCGGTGGGAATAGTGGTCGGCGGGGTCGGAGTAACAGGCCAACCGATTGGTCACGCCCATGGCGGTCCTCCTCGCTTGTTGAAATTATCGGAAGCGGAAAAACGAGCGCGCCCAGAGGGCGCCTCCCGTAACGCCTGGATGACCAGGCTCGTTACACCTTCAGAGACGCCCTTGGGCGCGCGCGATTAACAGCAATTGCTTGAAACTTTATCAGTGCACATCTTTCCAGTATTCGCGCTTGAGCAAGTAGGCGAATACGAAGAAGAACGCCAGATACAGCAAGACGTAGGTACCAATGCGCTGATGCTGCAGCTTAACCGGGTTAGCCGAGTAAGCCAGGAAGGTTACCAGATTCTTGACCTTCTCATCGAACTGCTCTTCGGTCAGAGCACCACTCTTCGGCACGATGGTCAGCTGATCGCACGCTTCATGAGTCAGCGCGGTACCGGTCAGCGGATCATATTGCTTCTTGCCGTCTTCGACGATCTGCACCTGTTTGCAACCTACGACCTGACGACCTTGCAGGCCCGCCAGGACGTTCGGCATGCCCACGTTCGGGAAGACCTTGTTGTTCACGCCCCAGGGACGCGACGGATCTTCGTAGAACGACTTCAGGTAACCATAGAGCCAGTCCGTACCACGAACACGAGCCACCAGGGTCAGGTCAGGTGGCGCGGCACCGAACCAGGTCTTGGCGTCAGCCGGCTGCATGCCGATGTTCATGTGGTCGCCAATCTTGGCGCCAGTGAACACCAGCTTCGACAGCATCAGATCGTGAGGAATGCCCAGATCATCGGCAACACGCTCGTAGCGCTGGAACTTGGCACTGTGGCAGCCCATGCAGTAGTTGGCGAACGTACGCGCGCCATCCTGCATGGCAGCCTTGTCGGAAACGTCGATGTCGACCTTTTCCAATTCAGGAGCACCAGCTGTCGACGCGAACGAGAACACAGGCATGGCAGCAAGAATCAGTACAGCAAATAGTTTTTTCATCAGCCAGTCACCCTTTCCGGAACCGGTTTGGTCTTCTCGAGCCTGGTGTAGAACGGCATCAGAATGAAGTAGGCGAAGTACAGGAAGGTACATACCTGCGACAGCAACGTACGGCCTGGAGTCGGCGCCAAAACACCCAGCACGCCCAGAATCACGAACGAAATGCAGAACACCCAGAGCCAGATCTTGCTCAACCAGCCCTTGTAGCGCATCGACTTGACCGGACTACGGTCCAGCCATGGCAGGACGAACAGCACAGCGATGGCCGCACCCATGGCGATAACGCCCAGGAGCTTGTCCGGAACCGCCCGCAGAATCGCGTAGAACGGGGTGAAGTACCAAACCGGAGCGATGTGCTCTGGCGTCTTGAACGCGTTCGCCACTTCAAAGTTCGGCTTCTCGAGGAAGTAGCCGCCCATTTCAGGGAAGAAGAACACGATCGAACAGAAGATGAACAGGAACACCACCACACCGACGATATCTTTCACGGTGTAGTACGGGTGGAAGGCAATGCCGTCCAGCGGTACGCCGTTTTCGTCTTTGTATTTCTTGATGTCCACGCCATCCGGGTTGTTCGAGCCGACTTCGTGCAGCGCCAGAACGTGCAACACCACCAGACCGAGAATCACGATCGGCAGGGCAACCACGTGCAAGGCGAAGAAGCGGTTCAGGGTAATACCGGAAATCAGGTAGTCACCACGAATCCACTGGGTCAGGTCGTTGCCGATGACCGGGATCGCACCGAACAGCGAGATGATCACCTGGGCACCCCAGTAGGACATCTGGCCCCATGGCAGCAGGTAACCCATGAAGGCTTCCGCCATCAGCGCCAGGTAGATCAGCATGCCGAAGACCCACACCAGCTCACGCGGCTTCTGGTACGAACCGTAGAGCAAGCCACGGAACATGTGCAGATAGACCACGATGAAGAACGCCGAAGCGCCGGTGGAGTGCAGCAGACGCAGGATCGAGCCGTACTCGACGTCACGCATGATGTATTCGACGGAGGCGAATGCTTCTTCCGCCGACGGGGTGTAGCTCATGGTCAGCCAGACACCGGTGACGATCTGGTTAACCAGAACGAGCAGCGCCAGGGAACCAAAGAAATAGAAGAAGTTGAAGTTCTTCGGGGCGTAGTACTTGCTGAGATGGTCTTCCCACATTTTGGTCGCGGGAAAGCGCGCATCAACCCAATCCATGAACTTGCTCATCACGCTTTCTCCGTATCGACGCCAATGACAATGATGTCATCGGTCTCATAGGAATGCGGGGGAACTGGCAGGTTCAAAGGCGCAGGTTGCGACTTGTAGACGCGGCCAGCCAAATCGTAGTGGGAACCGTGGCAAGGGCAGAAATAACCACCTACCCAATCCTTGCCCAGATCCGCAGGCGCCACTTCTGGACGGAAGGTCGGCGAGCAACCGAGGTGTGTGCAGATACCGATCAGCAGCAGAACCTCTGGCTTGATCGAACGCGTTTCCGGGTCGACATAAGTCGGTTGAGTCGAGTTCTTGGAGGTCGGGTCAGACAGCTGGCCCTCGATCTTTTTCAGATTCCCCAGGATTTCCGAAGTACGGCGGACAATGAACACCGGCTGGCCGCGCCACTCAGCAATCATCTGCTGGCCTGGCTCGATTTTGCTGACATTCACTTTCACCGGTGCACCTGCGGCTTTCGCCTTGGCACTGGGAAACCATGACCCCACGAACGGGACCGCAGCCCCCACCGCTCCTGCAGCACCCACCACGGATGTGGCTGCTACCAAGAAGCGACGCCGGCCTGCATTCACGCCGTCATTGCTCATTCAGTCCTCTCCCATCAGCTTTGTGGCCTGTTAAATCAGGCATCTACTAAGTAAAACTATGTACTTATAAAAATTTTGCCGAATGGTAATGAAAAGCCCCAATCCTGACAAGGTAATTACCGAAGGGCTCCACTGCCAAGCCTTGCAGTATAGGGGCTCTACGGCTGTGGCAAGTTGTCACAGAGCAATTCTTTGATAAATAGCGCCCATAAAAAAACGCCCAGCTTCGCGAGGAAACTGGGCGTTCTTTTTGAACGCGAAAGCGAATTAACGCTTCGAGTACTGCGGACGCTTACGCGCTTTACGCAGACCGACTTTCTTACGTTCAACTTCACGTGCGTCACGGGTTACGAAGCCGGCTTTGCGCAGAGCACCGCGCAGAGTTTCGTCGTAGTCCATCAGAGCGCGAGTGATACCGTGGCGGATTGCGCCAGCTTGACCACTTACACCACCGCCGATCACGGTGACGTAGATGTCGAACTTCTCGACAGTCTCAGTCAATTCCAGCGGCTGACGAACTACCATGCGGGCAGTTTCGCGGCCGAAGAAATTATCCAGCGAACGGTTGTTGATGGAGATGTTACCAGTGCCCGGACGCAGGAAAACGCGTGCGGTTGCGGTCTTGCGACGGCCAGTGCCGTAATTTTGAGTCGCCGACATAATGAACTATTCCGTTAAAACTTCAGTTCTTGGGGCTGCTGAGCAGTATGAGGGTGTACAGCGCCCGCATAGACTTTCAGCTTACGATACATGTCGCGACCCAGCGGGTTCTTAGGCAGCATGCCTTTGACCGCGGTCTCGATCACGCGCTCAGGGGCTTTAGCGATCAGCTTTTCGAAGTTGATCGACTTGATGCCGCCCGGGAAACCGGAGTGGGAGTAGTAGATTTTGTCGGTGGTTTTAGCACCGGTTACACGAATCTGCTCGGCATTGATAACGACGATGTAATCGCCGGTGTCAACGTGAGGAGTGTACTCAGCTTTATGCTTGCCACGCAGACGGCTCGCGATTTCGGTGGCCAGACGACCCAGGGTCTGACCTGCAGCGTCGACGACAAACCAGTCGCGCTGTACTGTTTCCGGTTTAGCAGTAAAAGTTTTCATTCTTTATAGCCTCAGGGGCCGCCCTGTAAATTAGACGGCGGATCTTACTGAATAGTGCGTACTTTGACAAGTCAAAGGCAGCCGGATACAGACGCTTTCGGGGGCTCGGGTCGGCGCGTCCGTTCAACGGCAAGATTCTTCGGCGGCGGCGCATCACTTCCACTGCAGAAAGAGGTGCGCAATTATGCAGATTGCGAAAAATATTTCAACCTGCTTTTATGATTGTTTTGCCCAAGGAGCTCTTGATGGACTATCGCCAGCTAGGCCGAACCGATCTGAACGTGAGCGCCATCTGCCTCGGAACCATGACCTGGGGCGAGCAAAACAGCGAGGCTGAAGCCTTCGCACAGATTGAACGGGCCAAAAGCGCCGGGATCAATTTCATTGACACCGCCGAGATGTACCCGGTGCCGCCGAAGGCCGATACCTATGCCACCACCGAGCGCTACATCGGCAATTACTTCAAAAGCCATGGCGATCGTGCCGACTGGATCCTGGCCAGCAAGATCGCCGGCCCCGGCAACACCATCGACTACATCCGCGACAAAAACCTGCGCCACAACCGCCAGCACATCACCGAAGCGGTGGATGCGAGCCTCAAGCGCCTGCAAACCGATTACATCGATCTCTATCAGTTGCACTGGCCGGAGCGCAGCACCAACTTCTTCGGTCAACTGGGTTACAAACACAAGATCGAAGCCAACCTGACGCCACTCGAGGACACCCTCGAAGCACTGGACGAACAGGTCAAAGCCGGCAAGATCCGCCACATCGGCCTGTCCAACGAAACGCCGTGGGGCACCATGCGTTTCCTGGCGCTGGCTGAAGCCCGTGGCTGGCCGCGCGCTGTATCGATCCAGAACCCGTACAACCTGCTCAACCGAAGCTTCGAAGTCGGCCTGGCGGAAATCGCCATCCGCGAACAGTGCGGCCTGCTCGCCTATTCGCCGCTGGCGTTCGGTTTCCTGTCGGGCAAGTACGAAGGTGGCGCGCGTCCGCCGAAGGGGCGCCTGAGTCTCTACAGCCGCTTCAGCCGCTATTTCAACCCACAGTCGGAAGCGGCATGCAGCCGTTATGTGGCGCTGGCCCGTGAGCATGGCCTGGATCCGGCGCAAATGGCGCTGGCGTTCGTGACGCAGCAGCCGTTCGTGACCAGTAACATCATCGGTGCGACGACGCTGGAACAACTGGACAGCAACATTGCCAGCTTCGAGCTGAAACTTTCCGATGAAGTGCTGGCGGGGATTGAGGCGATTCACAAAGATCACCCGAATCCGGCGCCTTGACCCGCACTTGCAGGAGCTGGCTTGCTGGCGATTGGGACAACGCGGTATACAGCGAAACCGCGCCGTTTCTATCGCCAGCAAGCCGGTTCCTACAGTGATCTGGCAATGATCTCCTTCATGATTTCATTGGTACCGGCATAAATCCGCTGCACCCGCGCATCCGCCCACGCACGGGCGATCGGGTATTCCCACATGAACCCGTAACCGCCGTGCAACTGCACGCACTCGTCGAGCACCTTGCACTGCAAGTCCGTGCCCCAATACTTGGCCATCGCCGCCGTCGGCACATCGAGTTTGCCTTGCAGGTGCAATTCCAGGCAGCGATCGACGAAAACCCGGCCAATCTGAATTTCAGTCGCCATTTCCGCCAGCTTGAAGCGGGTGTTCTGGAAATCGGCAATCGCCTTGCCGAACGCCTTGCGCTCGCGTGTGTACTCCAGCGTCCATTGCAGCGCAGCCTCAGCCGATGCCAGTCCGCCAACAGCGACCGTCAGACGCTCCTGCGGCAATTCCTGCATCAGATATGCAAAACCCATCCCGGCCTGCCCCAGCAGGTTTTCCTTCGGCACACGAACATCCTGGAAGAACAGCTCCGAGGTGTCCTGCGCCTTCATGCCGACTTTTTCCAGGCGCTTGCCCTTGGCGAAGCCAGGCGTGTTCGCCTCGACCAGAAACAGACTGGTGCCCTTTGCGCCCGCCTTCGGATCGGTCTTGGCCACGACAATCACCAGGTCAGCGAGATAGCCGTTGGTGATAAAAGTCTTCGAACCGTTGATCACGTATTCGTCGCCATCGAGCACCGCGGTGGTTTTCACCCCTTGCAGGTCGGACCCCGCGCCCGGCTCGGTCATGGCAATCGCAGTGACCATCTCGCCAGACACCAGTTTCGGCAGGTATTTGTGTTTCAGCGTTTCACTGCCGTAATGCAGGATGTACGGCGCAACAATGTCGGAATGAAGGGAAAAACCAATGCCGGTCAGCCCCAGACGTCCCACCTCTTCGATCACCACCGCGCTGTAGAGAAAGTCTGCCCCCAGCCCACCGTATTCCTCCGGCAGGTGCGAACAGAGCATCCCCGCCTCCCCCGCCTTGTTCCAGAGCTGGCGGTCGATATAGCCTTGCTTCTCCCATTGAGCATGAAACGGCACGGCCTCTTTTTCGAGGAACGTTCGCACGCTGTCGCGAAAAAGTTCGTGCTCGGGGCTGAACAAGGTTCTGGGGATCATGCGGCACCTGTCGTTATTGTTAGAAGGAATTGACCTTCAGAGACTAAGCCCCGCATCCGATACAGGACACTGGACACATCCGACAAAAAATAAGACGATCCAGCCGTCTGGTGACCACTTTCCCCTATAAGAATAAAGTTGAATTATGTCTAACCAAGTCTCCACGCCCCTGCGGCGCGTCAGCATCCTGGCTATCGACCGGGTTTTCGCTTCCACCCTCATGCAAGCCAAGGATTTCTTTCACCTGGCCAGCCTGCGCTACGGCAAACAACTGGGCCAGGGCCTGACACCGGCGTTCGAAACGCGGCTGGTCAGCCCCGACGGCAAATCGGTGAACAGCTTCAGCGATGTGATCATGCCGGTGGACGGCGGCCTGGAAAACGCTGACGTCATCATCCTCCCGGCGTTCTGGGACGATTTCGAAACCCTTTGCCAACGTTACCCGCAGGTCCTGCCGTGGCTGCGCCAGCAACATGCGCGCGGCGCGGTACTCTGCGGTGAGGCCACGGGGGTGTTCTGGCTCGCCGAAGCCGAGCTGCTCGATGGCAAGGAAGCGACCACCTACTGGCGCTTCTTCAACGCCTTTGCCGAACGATTTCCGAAGGTTCACCTCAATCAGGACAAGCACCTGACCGACGCCGACAACCTGTATTGCGCCGGCGGCACGACCTCGGCGTGCGATCTCTACATCTACCTGATCGAGCGCTTCTGCGGCGCCAACGTGGCCCAGGCCGTGGCCCGCGACATTCTCTATGAAGTGCAGCGCAGCTATTCACCGGGACGCATCGGTTTCGGCGGGCAGAAGCTGCACCAGGACGTGATCATCCTGCAGATCCAGCACTGGCTCGAAGAGCATTTCGCCGACAAGTTCCGCTTCGAAGACGTGGCGCGCGAGCACGGCATGAGCATCCGCAACTTCATGCGCCGATTCCAGACCGCCACCGGCGACAAGCCGCTGCATTACCTGCAACGCCTGCGCATTGAAACGGCAAAGGGCTTGCTGTCCGGCAGTCGCAAAAGCATCAAGACCATCAGTTATGAAGTCGGATATGACGATGCTAGCTTCTTCGCGCGACTGTTCCGCCAGCACACGGAATTGTCGCCGAACCAGTATCGGCAGCAGTTTCAGCAAGCGGCGTAGGGTTTAGAGCCCAACACAAATCAAAATGTGGGAGCGGGCTTGCTCGCGAAGGCGGCGTGTCAGTCGACAAAAAATGTTGTATGTCAGTCCGCTTTCGCGAGCAAGCCCGCTCCCACATTGGTTCTTCAGCGCACAAAAAAGGGCCTGCAAATGCAGGCCCTTTTTTTATTTTCCGAATCGTCCTACGGCTTATGCGCCCGGGACAGGAATTCGTGTGACTGCATTTCCAGCAAACGGCTGAGGGTGCGCTGGAACTCGAAGTTCAGGCGACCGCCGGTGTAGAGGTCTTTGAGTTCGACTTCAGCGGAAATGATCAGCTTGACGTTACGGTCGTAGAACTCGTCGACCATGTTGATAAAGCGTCGGGCGATGTCGTCAGTGGTGACGCTCATCTGCTCGACACCGCTGAGCAGCACGGCGTGGAAGATCTTGCCCAGTTCGATGTAATCGTTCTGGCTGCGTGGGCCGTCGCAGAGTTCGCGGAAGTCGAACCAGGCCACGTCATCGCAGGTGCGCAACGCACGGATTTCGCGGTTCTCGATCATCAGCACATCGTTTTCGATGGCCGCCGTGCATTCCGGCGTCAGGGCGCGGAAGCTCTTGCGCAAGCTTTCGTGGGACGCTTCGTCGAGCGGGAAGTGGAACAGTTCCGCTTGCTCGAGGTGACGCAGACGGTAATCGACGCCACTGTCGACGTTGACGATCTCGGTGCTCTGCTTGATCAGCGCGATGGCCGGCAGGAAGCGTGCGCGTTGCAGGCCGTCCTTGTACAGGCCGTCCGGCACGATGTTCGAGGTGGCGACCAGGGTCACGCCGTTTTTGAACAGCTCTTCCATCAACGTACCGAGGATCATCGCGTCGGTGATGTCGGAGACGAAGAATTCATCGAAACAGATCACTCGCGACTCGTCGGAAAACCGCTTGGCGATGATGGTCAGCGGGTTTTTCTCACCGCCGAGCGTCTTCATCTCTTCGTGCACGCGCTTCATGAAGCGGTGGAAGTGAGTGCGGGTCTTTTCCTTGAACGGCAGCGCTTCGAAGAAGGTATCGACCAGGTAGGTCTTGCCGCGGCCTACGCCACCCCAGAAATACAGGCCCTTGACCGGCGCCTGTTCTTTCTTGCCAAACAGCTTGCCGAGCAGGCCCGGTTTGTTCTGCGAGGCTGCGACCAGATCGTCGTACAGGCGCTGCAAATGGCGCACGGCTGTTTCCTGCGCGGCGTCATGGAAGAATTCCGGGCGTTTCAGATCAGCTTGATATCGTTCTAGGGGCGTCATAATTCGTTAGCAAGGCAACAAAAACGGGCCGTCACTGTAGCGACGGCCCGTGGGAATGGCAATCGGCCCTTGGTCGGACCGAGCCGTTGATTATTCCTGAACCGGCGTCAGCGCAATCCGCAGGGCGTCGATGGCGACATCGCGAGCAGCACTGTCGGCGAAGGCCGGGCTATCGGCAACGCACTCGCCTTCCAGCCAGACACTGAAGCTCAAGTCTTCGCTGCGCACGTCCAATGGCTGGCCCACTTGCAGTTGCTTGCTCACCTGACCGGCGGTTTTACCGTCGGCGAAGTTGCGCGAAAGCAACAATTGCTCGCCATCGGCCGCCAGCAGACGGAAACGGAAGCTGCCGTCGTCTTCACGGAAGCTGACGAAGCGTGCGGCTTTCGCGGCTTTCTTCTTCGTGGTCGCCGCGACCTGGGTCTGAGCAACAAAAGAACGCAGGCCCACCGCTTCACGCAGTTCGTTGAGGAACGGCGTCGCCACGGCACGGGCCTTTTTGGCACCGATTTGCAGGATGTCTTCCAGGTCCGCCGGACGTTCGATCAGTTGGTGATAACGCTCGCGGGACTCGCCCAACTCGCTGTCGAGCAGCTGGAACAGGCGATTCTTCGCCTCGCCCCAACCCAGGCCCTGCAACAGTTCGCTGCGGAATTCGTCGGACTGCGCCGGGGTGGCGAAGGCCTGGAACAGGGTGAACAGGTGTGAGTTGTCCGGATCTTTCGCTTCGCCCGGTGCACGGGAGTCGGTGACGATCCGCGAGATGGCGTCTTTCATTTCTTTGGCGCTGCTGAACAACGGGATGGTGTTGTCGTAGCTCTTCGACATCTTGCGACCGTCGAGGCCTGGCAGCGTGGCGACGCTTTCTTCGATCAGCGCCTCGGGCATGGTGAAGAATTCTTTGCCCTGTCCAAACAGATGGTTGAAACGCTGACCGATGTCGCGGGCCATTTCCACGTGCTGGATCTGGTCCCGACCGACCGGCACCTTGTGCGCGTTGAACATCAGAATGTCCGCGGCCATCAGCACCGGGTAGCTGTAGAGGCCCATGGTGATGCCGGCATCCGGGTCTTCGCCGGCTTCGACGTTCTTGTCCACCGAGGCCTTGTAGGCGTGGGCGCGGTTGAGCAAGCCCTTGGCGGCAACGCAGGTCAGCAGCCAGGTCAGCTCGGGGATTTCCGGGATGTCGGACTGGCGATAGAACGTCACGCGGTCCACATCCAGGCCACCGGCCAGCCAGGTCGCGGCGATTTCCAGACGCGAGCGCTGGATGCGCAGCGGGTCATCGCATTTGATCAGGGCGTGGTAGTCGGCCAGGAAGTAGAACGAATCGGCATTGCTGTCGCGACTGGCAAGGATCGCCGGGCGGATGGCGCCGGCGTAGTTGCCCAGGTGCGGCGTGCCGGTGGTGGTGATGCCGGTGAGGATACGGGTACGAGTCGTCATGGGTAATCGCTTGTCAGACTGCAATCAATTCGAAAGACGCGGCAGGATCAGATCCTTGAGATCAGTCAGCTTGCCATGAAAAAAGTGTCCGCATTCTGCCACTTTCAGCAGCTCATGGGGACGCTCGAGTTTCGAGGACCAGTCGTAGACGGCTTGCGGGTCGATGACTTCGTCGGTTTCCGGTTGGATCAGGGTCAGCTCGCCTTGCTGCGGCAGGGGGTCTTGATCGCCGAGGCGCATCACCGCTGGCGCGACCATGAACAAATGCTTGAGCCGTTCGCCCTTCGCTTCCAGGCGCCCGCCGAGACTGGCTGCAACAAAACCGCCGAAGGAAAAACCGAACAGCGTCAGCGGCAAGTCCGGATGCTTCGACCGCAGCCATGCGGCCGCCGCCTGAGCATCGTCGACTTCGCCGGTGCCCATGTCGTGCGAGCCTTCGCTGGCACCGACGCCACGGTAATTGAAACGCAAGGTAACCAAACCGGCATCGCGCGCGGTGCGCTGCAGGGTCGAGACCACTTTGTTGAGCATGGTGCCGCCCTGCACCGGGTTCGGGTGGCAGATCAGCGCGATGCCGCGAGGCGCTTCATTGTTCAGGTAAAGAGCTTCCAGTTGACCGACCGGGCCGTCAATCACTACAGGGGTTTCGCGCATAAGCAAGGAAGGAACTCCGTGACCTCGAATCGGGTCGACTCGTCTAGCAAATTGTCTGTGCCGATGTATTGCGAGTGAATCGCGGTATACAGCGCAGGTTCGAGCCGTTAACGTAAAGCAAAGCCGTTTATAGAGGAAGGACTCGTGGAACACTCGCTCTTAGTTTGGTTGTTGCCGACTCTTGCCCTGGTTGTGGGTGTCGCCATTGGTTTCCTGATCGCTCGCCTGGTGCCGAACGCCGCGCCGAGCAGCACACAACGTCAGCTGGATGACATTCAGGAACGTTTCGACAGTTATCAGAACGAGGTGGTCACCCACTTCAACAGCACTGCAAACCTGGTCAAGAAACTGACTCAGAGCTATCAGGAAGTGCAGGATCATCTCGCCGAGGGTGCCAACCGTCTGGCCCTGGACGAGCAGACCCGCCAACGCCTGCTGGCCTCGCTGCACGCCGACGCAGCCGCCGCCCCACGGGAGCGCCTGACGCCACCGCGCAATCAGGAACCGCCTCGCGACTACGCTCCAAAAGCCCCGAACGCGCCGGGCATGCTCGATGAGCATTACGGCCTGAAGAAGTAATCAGGTTTCGCGCGACATGAAAAAGCCCCCGGATGAGTGATTGTCCGGGGGCTTTTTTATTACTGATCCAATATCTCTGGTGCTGATTCGGGCCTCTTCGCGAGCAAGCCCGCTCCCACAGGGTTCTGCTCATACACAAATCCCTGTGGGAGCGGGCTTGCTCGCGAAGAGGCCCGAATGGGCGAAACAAAAAAACCGCCCGATCTGTTGAGAATCGGGCGGTTTTTTTTACGCCTGGGGTTCAGTCAGACGATTATGGATACTGCTGAACAGTGCCCTGCTGCTGCCCACCATACTGCTGACCCGGAATCGCTTTCAGGTTGACCTCAACCCGACGGTTCTGCGCCCGGCCATTGACATCAGCGTTGCTGGCAACCGGGTTATCCGGCCCCGCACCGCGCGCCGACAGGTTGGCACCACTAACACCTTGGGAAGTCAGGTAAGTCGCCACGCTCTGGGCGCGACGCTGGGACAGGTCCATGTTGTGCTGACGGCTGCCCGTGCTGTCGGTGTAGCCGACGATCTCGATCTGGTTCTGGTTGAACTCCTTGAGCGAGCCTGCCAGGTTGTTCAGCGGCTGATAGAAGCTTGGAGCGATGTTCGCCGAATCGGTGGCGAACGTGATGTTGCCCGGCATGATCAGTTTGATCTGATCGCCCTGGCGCTGCACTTCTACGCCGGTATTGGCCATGCTGGCACGCAGCTTTTTCTCTTGCTGGTCGGCGTAGTAACCGTAACCGGCAGCGGAAGCACCCACCACGGCAGCACCGATCAGCGCCCCCTTGCCACGGTTGTTGTGATCAATCGCGGCACCGGCGAGTGCGCCGGCCAAAGCACCGAGGCCACCGTATTTCGCGGTTTTGCTCATGCCCGTGGAACCACCATCGGCCTGGCCCTGGTTGTCGTAAGGATTAGGCGAGGCGCAGCCAGACAGCAAGGCGACAGCCGTAGCGACAATAATCAAACGCTGCTTGGTGAACATGAAGAGCTCCTACTTTCTGCATTCTATGGTGCAACGGAACAAGGCATCGGCCTTTGCGGGCGTTGGATCATTTCGGGAGGCGAAAATTCCATCGGTAACCGTCAAGCCCGAACAAAAGGGTTGTCACGCATTTCATCGCCCAGGCGCGTATCCGGCCCGTGCCCGGTCACCACTGTCGCCTCCTCATCAAGGGTATACAGCCGTTGCTTGATCGAACGCACGATGGTCGCCTGATCGCCACCCCACAAATCCGTGCGCCCCACTCCGCGACGAAACAGCGTGTCACCGGCAATCAGCAGCTTAGCCTCTGAAAACCAGAAGCTCATGGAACCTGGCGTATGACCGGGCGTGTGCAATGCCACGCCGCAGCCGCAGGCCAGTTCTTCATCATCGGCCAACCAGCGATCGGGGGATGGAACCGGGGTATAAGGCACACCGAACATCTGGCATTGCATCTCCAGATTGTCCCAGAGGAACTGATCTTCCTTGTGCAGATGCAAAGTCGCGCCGGTTTTTTCCTTCAACTGACCGGAGGCCAGGAAATGATCCAGGTGCGCGTGGGTATGAATGATGCTGACCACCTTCAGGCCCAAGGCGTCGAGCCGAGCCAGGATCAGCTCGTGATTGCCGCCCGGATCGACCACGATGGCCTTTTTCGTGACCGGATCGCCGATGATCGTGCAGTTGCACTGCAAAGGGCCTACAGGGAAGGTTTCGCGTATAAGCTTATATTTTGCGGCTTCCATAGGTGTTCCTATATAATTATTGGCACAATTTTGTCACACCGAGAATAAAAATGGCGACACTTCGAAAGCGTGGCCCGGCTCAGTGGCAGGTTCAGGTCAGACGAAAAGGATGGCCCCTGCAAACCAAGACATTCAATACCCAGGCCGAAGCAAAGACATGGGCGACCATGATCGAGCGCGAGATGGACGCGGGCGCGTTCGTCAGCCGAAATGAGGCCGAATCCACCTCATTCTCTACGGCTCTGGAGACGTATGCTAGCGAAGTGACTAGCAAGAAGAGGAGCAGTGCCTCGGAACTCTCTCGGATTCAGGCCATGCAGCGACATCCGCTAGCCCTGAGATCGCTGGCCAGCATTCGTGGTGCCGATCTGGCCAGCTACCGTGATAGTCGGCTCATCGCGGCGACTTCGCGGGCGTCTGATGCTTTGTCGTATTTCATCGAGCGTGCTAAAGCAGTACCAGGAACCTGCCGTCGCACTCGACCAAGAGGCTGTCGATCAGCGAGTGTGTTATCGGGCAATACACCCTCACGTCCCCTTCCGGGACCTGCTGCCAGATCGCATGTGGACAACGTACGCAGACAGTCTGAGGGAGCTCGCCCTGCAGGGCGTTTAATGTTGCCGAGCGGGCGGGAGAAGGCTTCTTCGTTTGCTGCGTCACCGGCGCCGGCGGCGCGGTCAAATTGGCCGAGGCTGCCGGCGACTCGATGGCCTGCGGCGCCGGCTCGGGATTCGGGTCGGGAAACTCCATCGGCGGCGGCGACAGGTCGTCCATCAACGCGGGGGTATCGGCCGAGGCCGGCAAGGGTGGCAGGTCGGACAGGATCAATTCGGACATAGCGGGCCTCCTGAGGCTCAGGCTTGATCAGTTTCAGCTTCGTGGTGAATAAGGCGGTCTTCATTTCCTGGAGTGTTTCGCAAAGGTCGCGGCGCTGCTCTGTGGGAATGGATGAGCCGGGGTTTGTCCATCGCGCAACTTCTGCACCTGGAGCGGGGTTTTCTGCAGCTACAACGGCAACGCGGCGGGCATCAGCCGGCCAGGTATGTTCGTCGATGCGAAGGTCGACGATTTCAGCGCCGAAGGCCTTGGCGTGCTCGATCTCAACCTCTAGGCGACATACCAAGCCTGCAGAGAAGCGTAGGATGACGGCAGGTAGTAAGACTGCATAACAGTCATGCCCTGCGCTTTGTGGCCGGTCATCGCATAGCCGTGCTGCAGCGACTCGTATTCACTGGCATTGATCTTGACCGTCCTCCCATCGTCCCGGGTGATCGTGAACAGAATGTCCTTGATCCGCTCACCGTCGACTTCGCGGGCGACTCGCTCGATACCCAGCACGGAGCCAAGGTCCCCGTTGTAGATCGGTTCGTTCTGAGAGTCCTTGGCCGTTTTGCGCAAAAGCAGGCGGTCACCAATCGCAACCTGGATCGTGAATCGCTCGCCGGGCAGCACCTCGGTTTCGATGCTTACGCTGCCTACAGCACTCAATTCACCACGAGCGAATCGGGCATCACGAATTTTGTCGTTGAGCGCCCGTACCTGTTCGTTCGTATCAGCGAGGACAAGAATCTGGGACCAGTCCAACTCACGGACAACGCTATCCTTCCCTGGCAGGCCAGCTTTCATGTCGGCGAAAACATCGCCAACCAACTCGTCAGCTTCGTTCACGCCGTCAGCGAAAACCTTGAGCTGCTCATCGCGCTGCATGTGGCGGATCGCATCGCTCACCTTGCCTTCATAAAGGGCCTGAGCAGTAGGCCTGAACTGGTCGACTTGACGGGCGATCGTTTCGATCTTGGCGCAGCGATCCCCAACAGCGTCGTGCAGAAGGCCGAACAATGCGGCGGTCTCCACTGCGTCATGCTGGTTTCTATCACCAACGCAGATCAGGCGGGCGCCTGCCTGGTGACAAGCCACCACCAGATTATGCATCTGGTAGGTGTCCAGCATGCCGGCTTCGTCGCACACGACGATATCGCCGTGTCCGATGAGATCCTGCTGTTTGAAATGCTGCCCAGCCTGCTGCGCGGCAAGCGCGTTCTGGTGCTTGATCAGTAGTGAATGGACAGTCTGGGCCTGAATACCGGTCGACTTAGCCAGCTCCGTTGCCTGCTTGTTTGCAGGCGCAACGCCAATTACACGGCGCCCCGGCGCCTTGAAAACTTCGGCGTATACGCGGAAGGTCGGCGCCAGAGTGGAAGACTTACCAACGCCAGCGGCCCCCTTAAAGAATGTGTACTGACCTGGCCCAGTCAGATCGTAGGCAGCTTGGCGCTGCTCCTGAGTGAGCCGAAAAGGCTTTTCGCCTGGCTTCTGGGTCGCCTGTTTTTCCTTCTCATAGTCGTCAATCACCTGGTCAACAAAGGCACGGTCAACATTCCAACTCGGATCATCGAGACCAGCATGCACCGCCTTTACGCAGTCGGCTTCAAGGGTGAAGAGCTCCTTCGTCGTGTAACGCTTTGGCGGCATGCGGCCGTTTTCGTCCGGCTGCTGGGGAATTTCGATGAGGCCGAGTTGTTTGTAAATCTCCGACTTAGTTGCTTCGATTTCTTCAAGGCCAGTCACCTCAATGTTGTTTTCTCCGTACTGCTTGAAGGAACCAGACAGCTTGTCCAGGTTAAATTGGGCAGCAGGAGACAGTTCGGTCGAGCCATTAGCGAACGTGATCGCACCAGGCATCACCAGCTTGATGTCATCGCCGTGACGCTGTACGTCGATGCCAGTACCAGCAGTGGCTTTACGCAGTTCCGCCTCTTGGCGGTCGGCATAGACGCCGTAACCAGCGCCGGCCAGGCCACCGACACCGGCGCCGATGAGTGCGCCCTTGCCGCGGTTGTCTTTATTGATCAGCGCACCTGCGGCGGCTCCTGCGATAGTGCCGATGGAGCCCCAGGTCAGGGTCTGGTTGCGGGATCCATCCTGATCCTGCAACCCAGTACCAGCGCAGCCAGTGAGAGAGAGGAGAATGCTGTTAAACAGCACGGAGGTAATTACTTTTTGCATGTCGAGGCCTCTAATTGTTAGTCGTAGAATGGAGAAAGTGCGTCCGAGCCAGTTGATAGAGTCAACCGGATATATACGAATAACAGCGAGCACCCGACCGGGCTATTTTAGTTTTTGCCTCCCTACCCCTATCGCTGCTCGGGGGTAGTTCGGTACACAACCATTAACTGCTACTTACTTCCTAGGCATAATTATCTACCAGCACTACCGCACATACAAGCAGCAAGCTAACAGCATCCTCATAATAAATATATATCACAAAACTAAAAGCCATATATAATTAACAACAATAAATAGCCGCTGCAGACCAACGATGAAAACTTTCGAAAGAGACAGCTCGCTCGATCTAATTAAGTGGATTGCACTATTTACAATGATCATTGATCACACCTGGTTTGTGCTACCAAATGAAATCCAAGAAAATCTGTCCTGGATGCGGGTTATCGGTCGACTTGCATACCCTTTATTCTGCCTCGCGATTGCGGCAAATGTTGTCCGGCAGCCAATCAGCTATCCAGTCGGATTGAAATATCTGAGTGGGATATTACTATTCGCCATCCTGAGCCAATGGCCGTATTCGAGATATTTCGATAATGGGCATTTAAACATTCTGTTCGTCATAGCACTTGGGCTAGTTATCGCTCAGGCGATGCATCATCGAACTCCCGGACTGATCTTATGCGGGATCCTCTCCCTGTTGATCACAATCACGCTCCGTCCGGTACTGAGCTATGGCGTAGCTGGAGTGTTGTTACCTACTGCACTGGTAATCGCGCTTCAGGCACGGAAGCTAGAGATTAAAATCGTAAGTTGGTCCCTATCCGCTCTCCTCGCCGCTATCGCAAATGTCGGCAGCTCGATTTTGCTGTTGCCTGATCGGCCCACGATGGATCATGCGGTAATCATCGCAGCCGCATTGGCACCAGTGCTCGGACTGACTCTGCTGCAGGTCCAGGTGCCACCGTTACGCTCCGTCAAAGGATGGCTCTACCCAGTTTATCCGATCCACTTACTACTTCTCAGCTCCCTATCAATATCGTTCTGATGCCACCTAGCAAGCGCTTGGACCTTGAGGCTTCACTAAATCGCGCGGTATCTCTTCGCCCTTCGCCTGCCACTCCACAGCCTCCAGGATGCGTGTCGATGCTTGAACTCACTTCCTTCCCTTCCGGGGCCTCTCAAGCGCCTCAGGCGCTTGATCAAAGATTTGGCATGCCGTCTCGCTGGCGCGCAGATACCCCGACGATAAGCACTCCTATCGGTCGAGGGTGAAGGCCTCACCAGGAATGCCAATCAAAAAGAAGGGGTCAGCATTTCAAGGTCGCGGTCGATTCCCAGAAAAAGCCGAAGGGCAGTGTCCGAAAGAAGTCCGGAACCGGCCCAAAACGTGATGAGAGGAAAGTCGGGGGCCAGAAACGGCGAATCCCTCTCTAGGAGGGATTCTCAGCCGTCGATTGCATGCGTTCGACGGGACAGGTCGTTCTTGCGTCGCGCTGGGCGAACTGCTTTCGCAGTAACGGGGTGCGATCCTTTCGGATCCCTGTAACCACCCAGGGGTACACGACTAAGTCGCAAGCTAATTATGCAAGGATCTACAAGCGCCCAAAAGGCCCATTGATCATTTTTGTTCATCCTGCTTCACGCTGAATATTGGCCCTTGCCTTGCTCAAAGCTCGCAGCCACGGACTTCAACTCATTGGCCAGGGTCGCTGGCCTAGTCGGCTCACACAGCGCCTCAACCTGACAGGCCGCACGCTTAGCGTACGATTTTATCCAAATTCTGTTGGCTCCTCCTATCGCGAGCTTCGCTACGGCAAGACTGCCCATGGGGCATCACGACGAACATTTCCCCTGTCGAATTCCTCTACCTGAGTCGTAATGCATCCAAGGCTAGATGTTAGAATCATGTTAAAAGCATGTTAGGCAGCTCGAACGCTTCTAGAGCCCCCGTTCTGCGGGCCTTCCAGATATCGCCCCGCGCAGATACCCCGATGATGAGCGCAGATACCCCGAAGGAGCGCGCAGATACCCCGAAGCACTCTGCGCAGATACCCCGATGCCTGTGGATAAATCTCAGGATCGCCGTTTACTTCTCGCGTGGGCGATTCTTGTCCAACTTACGACTTCGTCCTTGATACCCCAGCGCTCGATAATTCCAACACCTTCCAACTCGTTTAGAGCTGGCGGCAAAGCCCTGGTCTTGAAGTCTCGGGCACGCCCACGGGAACCACTCCACCTACGAAGCGACTCCCAAGCGACCCTGTGTACCCCGATAGAATGCCCTGAAATATAGTTTTGCAGATATTTGGCAAGTGGACTCTTAAGACGCAACCGGATCTCCATATCAATAAATGCAAGGTAACTATTTGCAAAGAGTGAAACAATCATAGGATCAATCATTATCCAATAATTATTTTCCTGCCCCCATTTTAACTTATCAATCAATCGAAATGTCTCTCCGCTACTATTAGCATCAACAAAAATAGTGGCGCTCGCCAATCGCTCAATTGACTCATGCAGGCGACAATAACTCTCTGCAGATAGATCACTGCCTCTGCCTATAGCCCGCAAAAAAGCAGCTCGCTCAAAATACACCGGCTCACCTATTGACAGTCCTTGAGCCAATTGAACCGCATGAAGAAAAACATCATTATCATACATGTCGAGTTCTTCTCCTGACATTCGCACTCGATAATCTGATCGACCTTCAAGCACCTCGCTTCTTAATATTCGGCGCTCTCCTTTCTTTATATTGGAAAACAATCCGGTCCTAGTCCATTGCGTCGGCATTGCGGATGCTAGCGAAGGAAATAAAGGAAACTGCTCTTGAATGCATACTTCCTCAACACATGCCCTCGTAAGCTCGCCCTGCAACTGTGATTTAAAGCTGTCACGCTCGCTTGCCTCACGAAGACGCCGTTCCAGAATTACTTGGATCTTTGAAATGTTATTTTGAGTTACCTTTTCCTGCGATTGGGACTCATGCATATCGAGCCCCTACAACAGAACTTCGAACAAATTGTTCTGATTTGCGAGGACGCCCAGGTTTTCGTTTAACCATAGGGTCTACGAGCTCAATCGTATCGAGTTGAACAACATGCCGTTGCAGCCAGCATTCAACATCCTCTTGTCGCCAGAGAAGTCGCTTTGCACCGGGAATTCGGCAAACAGGCGGTAATCGAGAAGGATTTTTCGAGTGCTGGTTTTTGATAGTGCCGGCGGTGCGGCCTAAGATTTGAGCCAAGTCATCAACGGTAAGAAGCTTTGCGAGAGACACAATGACATCCTCCCCCAATCCGGTTACGCCGGATCGGGATTGGATGGGTTCGCGGCAGCGCTGATAATTGACCGCTTGGGGCTGCTGGCTCAGCACATCAAGCGGGATCTATTCATACGCAGGGTTGTGCCCTCAGCTTCTTCTCGCTCTCCTCCGCACCTCACCGTTTGAAATCCGACCCCATCGTAGTCGGCGGCTGGTGACATCAGGCGATTGCCCTCAGGCATCCTTTCTTCCACGCCGGCTACTTCCGCTTTTCGCCTGCGTGGCACTGGACCAAGGCACCTTGCGACTCATCATCAATGCATCACAGCGCCAACTGCTATGCATCTAGAGACCAAGGCCATTTTCGGACCTTGCCAGTACGATTGCCCTCAGCTTAATCATCATCAGTAATCAACTCAACCACCCTGGCACACTTTTGTCACACTCAGGTTGTGACTAAGGATGATTACGGATGATCGCCGATGATCACGAAAGCGCTTACCACCCTTGTATCAATGGGGCTATAGCCGTGAAAGCCCGGAGGGAGAGGTCCGCAGTAAAGCTATATTTTGCAGTTGCACTGCAACGGGCCGACGGGGAAGGTTTCGCGGATGAGGGTCGGTTGTTGGGACATCGGGGCATGCTCGATAAACAGGGACGGGGGATTTTCGCACACATTGGCATCCCGCCCTCCACCACCATGTGTGTCGACAAACGACGTCAGCCCAAAACACCCAACGCCTTCGCCCGAGCCACCGCCTGCGTGCGCCGCTCAACCCCGAGCTTGCTGTTGATGTGGCTGGCATGGGTTTTAACGGTGTGCAGGGAAATGAACAGCTGATCGCTGATTTCCTGATTGGAGCAGCCTTGGGCAATGAGTTTCAGAACCGACAGTTCGCGGGAGCTGAGCTGTTCGCAGGCTTGTGAGGGCTCCGGGGCAATGCGCGCGGCGGCAAGGGGGAGCCGTTCTGAAAGGCTCTGCGAAACCACGGCTTTCGCGCAGTTCTGCAACTGCTCGCGAAGCCAGTCGGGGTGTTTGCTCAGCAAGCCATCAAAAGGCTGCAGCGCGCCGCCGCTGGCCGCTTCCAGGGACTGAGCGAAGGCCTGCCGGGCTTCAGGCTCACGGTTATGCGCAAGCAGCAGTTCGGTTTTCTGTGTCAGGGCCATCACACTGAGTAATTGCCGACCGGTTTGCTGACCATGCTCGAGCAACGCATTCAATCGTCCCTCGGCCAGCATCGGCTGCGCCTGAATGACCTCCAGCAAGGCCTGTTGCAATTCGATATGCAGCGGCAGTTGCGGATGGAACTCCGGTGGGGCGGCCGGCTGTTCGCCGTTGTAGGTCTGGCCCAGCCGCGCCAGCCAGGCTTCCGCCAGATCGGTACGCCCCTGAGCCAGCCAGAGCTCGCATTTGACCAGGGTGATCATCGCCAGATAGTAGATCGGCGGTACGTCCCAGATGTGCATCAGCCGTTCGGCTTCGGCGAGTTCGGCAAACGCCTTGGCATATTCGCCGCTGCTGCCTTCGAGCCTGGCGATCACGCAATGGCCGATCAGAACGCTGATATCGCGACAGGCGCGGGCTTCAGTCAACCCCGCCTGCAAGCGCAGCCGCGCCGTCTGCGGTTGCAGACGCAGGGCCAGCAGGAACCCCTCGTACAAGGTCAGCCGGGCGCGTACGGCATAGAGCCGTTGCGACGACAATCCTTGCAGGCGTTGCAGCCCCTGGTGGACTTCATCCAGCGAACGCAGGATCTCCCCTCGCGCCTGCAATACCCGGGCTCGATCGTAATGGGCCAACGCTTCGAACAATGGATTGCCCACCCGTTGCGCCAGCTCCAGAGAATCACGGTTCAGACCGCGGGCCCGCCATAAGTCGCCGTCGGCAATGGCCAGGTTGGACAGGGTTGAAAGGCACATCAGGCGCTGGCCGTAACGCTTGGACGGAAGACTCTCCAGCGCTTCGGTGCAATACAGCAGCGTCAACTCGCGATTGCCGCGACCTCGGGCGATGATGCCGCTCAAGGCCAGCCATTGCGCCAGCATGGACTTCTGCGCGGTGGCCGATGGCGCCGGCAGGAAGCGGCTCAGGTGACTGGCCAGCTCCTCGGCGGCATCCAGTTGACAGGCCAGCCCCAGCGCCCAGCTGTAGAGCACGATCAAACGGGGCGTGCTGATCAACAGGCTGTCGGGCAAATCCATTTTCCAGCGCAGCAACATGCCGACATTCTGTTCTGCCAGCAGTTGTTCTTCGGAAAGGTTCTGTACCAGATTGGCCGCCACGTCCAGATGCCCGGCGCGCAACGCCTGCTCTACCGCTTCATCGAGCAGGCCCTGGGCATTGAACCAGCGACAGGCGCGCAGGTGCAGGCTGGCCGCCGGCACCATTGCCTGACGGGTAGGCCGGGTGCGCAGCAGGTCGGAAAACAGATGGTGATAACGATACCAGTGACCGTGTTCGTCCAGCGGCACCAGGAACACTTGATGCGCGAGCAGAAAACCCAGGATCTCGGCACTGTCATGCGCCTCGCGGACAGCGTCGCACAGCTCGCTGCAAAAACGCTCCTGAGGCGCTGTGTCATACAGAAATGACTGCACCTCGGCGGGCAGACAATCGATGACCTCTTCGAGCAGGTAATCGCGAATCAGCCCTTCCCCGCCATGCAAGGACTGGGGCAATGCGCCTTCGGAGCCGGCTTCGGAAGCCGCCAGTAACCAGAAACGCAAGCCAGCGACCCAGCCCTCGCTGCGCTGGATCAGGCTCTCCAGCGCTTCGCCGCGCAAGGACGTGCTGTGTCGGTCGAGCAGGGTCAAGGCTTCGTCGTGGGTCAGACGCAGATCCTGCTCATGCAACTCGAGCAATTGCCGTGACAGGCGCAGGCGTGCCAGATGCCAGTCCGGACGCTGGCGACTGGTGACCATCACCAGCAAGCCGTCAGGAAGATGATTGAGGAAAAATTGCAGGCAACGATCGAGCACCGGGCCCTGGGCCAGATGGTAGTCATCGAGTACCAGCAGCAGTGGCGCCGTCGGCAACAAATGCACGGCCAACTCGTCGAGCAAACCGTCCAGCCATTCTTCGAAGGCAAACGGCTGATGCCGCTGACGCATTTTCAACAGGCCCAGGGACTGCCTGCCCAACTGCGGAAAAAAGTCCTGGAGGCCTTCGAGCAACCGTTCTAGAAAACGCCCGGGATCGTTATCTCGCGGACTCAACCCCAGCCACAGGCTTTGCCAGTGAGCTGGCAGCCCCTGGCAGAACTCGACTGCCAGCGAACTCTTGCCGAACCCCGCCGGTGCGCTGACCAGCAACAGCCTGCCACCGAGGCCGGCACTCAGGCGTTCGCACAAACGAGGTCGCAGCACGTGCCCGTCAGGCAGCGGTGGCCGAAAGAAACGACCGTCCAGTGTCGCGACGGCAGCGCTTGCAGGGCCCGGGAGTGGGGACAAATCAGTCATGGCCGGCTCTTGTTTGAAATGCTGTTGGCGGCGTTGCAGATGTCCGCAGCCTAGCGGTAAACGAAGAGGTATTGAAGGTTATTGCTACAAATGGCTACAAAAAGTCTACGTGCAAAAAAAAGCCCCGAACCAGTCGGGGCTTTTTTCGAGGATGCGGCCTCTGTTCAGTTCAGGTTAACGAACCCCGGCCTGACGCAATGCCGCCGGAGTGAAGTCGCTGGTGGTGGCAGTGAAACCGAAGTTATATGCCGACTTCTCTTCGTTCTTCATACCCAGTGCCAGGTAACGGCCAGACTGCAGGTCGTACAGGGTTTCCAGGGTGTACCACGGCACTTGAACGTTGTAGTAGTTCTGGGCGTGAGCTTCGGCTACACGCCAGAGTTGATTGCGACCGTCGTAGTGATCGATCACCGCCGCTTGCCAGGTGTCTTCGTCGATGTAGAAGTCACGCTTGGCGTAGATGTGACGCTGACCTTCCTTCAGGGTTGCGACCACGTGCCAGACCCGACGCAGCTCGTAACGAGCCAGGTCCTGGTTGATGTGACCGGCCTTGATAATGTCGGCGTACTTCAGCTTCGGATCGTCGAGCTTGTAGCTGTCGGAGGCGATGTACATCTCTTTCTTGCCTTCGAGTTTCCAGTCGTAGCGATCCGGCGCACCGTTGTACATGTCCAGGTTATCGGAGGTACGCAGGCCGTCCGCTGCGGTACCCGGCCCGTCATAGGACACTTGCGGCGCACGACGCACACGACGCTGACCGGCGTTGTAGACCCACGCCGAACGTGGTTCCGCCACCTGGTCGAGGGTTTCGTGCACCAGCAGCACACCACCGGCCAGACGTGCCGGCGCGGTCACTTCCTGCTTGAAGTAGAACAGGATGTTGCCCGGGTTTGCCGGATCGAAATCTTTCATCTTGTCGCGGAATACGAACTGGTCCTGGAAGTACACCAGGCTGAACGAGCCGTTCGGTTGCGGGGTGGCCTGGGTCACCAGACGGGTCACGCTGCCACCGCGATAGCGAGTGATGTGGTTCCAGATCACCTCGACACCGCTCTTTGGAATCGGGAACGGTACGGCTGTCTCGAAGTTTTTCAGCCCGTTGCCGCCGGATACCAGCTCCGTGGCAGTGGCGTTTTTCTTGATGGCAGCGAACACGTCATCCGGCACGGTCGCGCCGCGATGGGACGGGTAGACCGGCATCTTGAAGGTTTCCGGGTAGCGCTTGAACATCGCGTACTGGCCCGGAGCAAGCTTGTCCTTGTACTGGTCGACGTTCTGCGCCGTGATGGTGAACAGCGGCTTTTCACTGGCGTACGGGTCGGACAGGAAACCCTTGCTGTCGACAGCGCCAGCGTTTTTCGGCAACGGCTTCCAGGCCGGAATCGAACCGTCGGCATTGCCGGCCATCTCGGCGCCCATCGGCGTCAGGCTCTTGCCCAGCTTGTCCGCTTCGGCCGCAGGGACCGCTGCCATGACGCTGGTCGCCAGCAGCGTTAGCCCCAGAAATCCAGCGTGGAACAGACTCTTTGTTGTTTTCATAGGTGTGTTCGTCCTGAAAATGCAGTGCTTAGAAGTTCACGCCGAAGCTGAGCGCAACGAAGTCGCGGTCATCCACGGTGGTGTACTTGCCGTCAAAGAAGTTGGTGTAGGCCAGGGACGCGGTGTAGGTGTTCTGGTACTCGGCATCGAGACCCAGGCTGACCGCTTTGCGACCTTCCTCGAAGTTGCCGCCAGGGCCTGGCGAGTAACCGCTCACGTCATGGGACCAGGCAATGTTCGGCTTGAGGTTCACACCGGCGAATACGCTGTTGTAGTCCCAGATGGCACGAGCGCGATAACCCCAGGAGTCTGTCGTGGTGAAGCCATCGTTTTCACAGTAGCGATTGACGTTGTTTTGCGGTCCGGCTGCTCCCAGGGTGCTGGCGTTCAATGCCTGGCACTGACCGCCCGGCAATGGGCCCGGGCCGTAGCTGGGGTCACGACCGTAACGCGCTTTCGACGTGCTTTCCAGGCCACCGACGTGAGTCCAGCCCACCTCGCCTACTACCGTCAGGCGCTCGGCACCCATCACTTGGTCGAAGAAGTGCGTGAAGGTTGTCTGCAGCTGGCTCACTTCCTTGCGGCGGTAGCCATGCTGATCTTCTCCTGGACGACCTTGCAGCACGGAAACGTTAGGGTTCAGTGGCGTCAGGCCGGAAAAGAGGATGTCGGTGGTGTTGAGCTGTACCGGTGCGTTCGGACGGTAGCTGAATTCACCACTCCACGCAGTACCGGTAGGCAATGTGGTGGAGAAGCTCAGGCCATAAAGACGAATATCTTCCGGGTACTCGACGAAGTAGCTGGAGTTGGCCGCTACCACCAATGGCAGGGTCTGCGCCGCCAGCCCGTTCGGGCCACCCACGATGCCACCCACAGCGCCCGGCGGAATGCCCGCGCCAATCAGTGCGCCGCCCAGTGCACCACCCAGTGCCTGAGCGTTATAAGCGCTCGCAGGAGCACCCTTGCCACTGAAAATCGGCGCACGGCTGTGGTAGTTCATGAAATAGGCACCGAATTCGGTGTCCAGCGGCTCGAACATGTACTTGAAGGACACGCCGAACTGGCCGCTGTCACGCGCATCGCGGTCCGGACCACGCTTGACAATGGCGCCTTCGTCCGGGTTACCCCAGCTCACGCCCCTGGCAGCCAGCGTATTGATGACAGCGTTACGCGCCCCGGGCGGCAATGCCCCCAGTGAGCTGTTGATCCCGTTACGGGTCCGCAGCACGGCCAGGTTATTGTCGCAGCCATCCGAAATCACGTCCGGTTGCGAGAAGAACGTGCCGCAGTTGTCGGTAACGGTCTGGTCCCATTCCAGTTGATAGAACGCTTCGGTCGAGAGGTTCTCGGTCAGGCTCTGGGACACGTAGAACATGTTGACCGGGATCAGGCCTTCCTTGATCTCGGCACCTGGACGGCGAAACGCGGACACGTCGATCGGGTTGATCGAGTTGATGCCGCCGCCGATGAAGGTACTTTCACCCCAGCTCACTACCTGCTTGCCCAGACGCACGGAACCCGGCTGATCGGCAATCGAGTAGTTGTGGTAGACGAAGGCGTCGAGGATCTGCGCGCCGGAGGACTTGGCGCCTTCCTTGCGGTTGCTGTCGCTGATGTCCTTGAACGGACGGTCTTCATCCTTGAGTTCGAAGTCATACCAGTATTTGCCCCGGACGAAAACGCCGGTGTCGCCATATTTCAATTCAAGATCATGGATGCCTTTGAAGATCTTCGAGAAGGTTTCCCCGCTCTTGAAGTTCAAGTGACCGTCATCAGAGGTCTGGGACAGGCCGCGACCGCCGTTGTTGACGCCGATGAGATTCTTGTTGGCGCTCTCGGTAGACCAACTGGCACCAATCGACAGGGATGAGTCGAACTGACCTTCGATTTCACCAACGTTGAAACTGACGCCGAATGCGGGCCCGGCGAGCGAAGAGGCAAGACTGACTGCCAGGGGCAGTTTAGCCCGGCGCCAGAACTGGTTTACTGATGTCATCGACGCTACTCCATGTGCATTATTGTTATGGCAGTGAGTACTTTTAAAAACGCTGTGGTTGACCGGGAGCCAAAGCTTCCCGAAGTCACTCCAAAGTTGCATCGCCCCGTTTTGTGCGTGTGCCCCGTTCTTAAAAATCCTTGAGCGGACTATAGCCAGCAGGTAGTACTGCTTGATCCCTCTAAAGTGTGATTTGCAGCTGCCAGCCACTCTGGAACAGTCCTTTCGCCAGACCGACACCTGTCGGCACGGGAAGGATGGCTGAAAATTCGGATTTGACAAGCCAAGCGCTTGCTTGGTGGGGCTGGCGTGCCTTTTCGGGCACGCCGGAAGACGCTTAAAGCGTCGAGAGGAAGGTGCTGTTGTTGGCTTGCCACTCGGTGATGTCGACGCGAATGCGCTTCTTGTCGAGCTTGCCGACGCTGGTCTTGGGAATTTCAGTAACAAGGGCGATCTGGCTCGGGATGGCCCACTTGCTCAGGTGCCCCAACTCCACAAACGGCTTGAGGTGTTCCTTGAGTTCTTTCGCCCCGATTGCATGGCCTTCGCGGATCACCAGCAAGGCAAACGGGCGCTCGCCCCACTGCGGATCGGCAATGCCCACCACTGCTACTTCGCGTACCGCTGCGTGGCGACTGATCAAATCTTCGAGGTCCAGGGAGGAAATCCATTCGCCGCCGGTCTTGATCACGTCCTTGATCCGGTCGCGAATATCGATCACGCCCATGCTGTCCAGCGTTGCCACGTCTCCGGTGTGCAGCCAGCCGCCGGCCCAGAGCTCGGCGCCCTTCTGCGGCTCATTGAAATAACCTTCGGTGAGCCACGGCGCGCGCAGCACCAGCTCGCCCTGGGTCTCGCCATCGGCGGGCAGGAAGTTGCCGTCGGTGTCGACGATCGCCGCCTCCACCAAGGGCCCCGGTACACCGGCCTTGATTCGATACGTGGTGCGTTCGTCTTCGGTACCGGCCATCAACTCATCGTTGAGGTGCGCACACGAGACCAGCGGCCCGGTTTCCGACATGCCGTAAGCGGCGGTCAGCTGAATGCCCTTGGCCTTGGCGGCGTCGTACAACGCACGATTCAACGCACTGCCGCCGATCACGATTTTCCAGCCAGCGAAATCCGTGCCTTGCGCAGCCTTGGCGTTGAGGACCATTTGCAGGATGGTCGGAACGCAGTGCGAAAAGGTGACCTTTTCCTTGCGCCACAGCTCCACCAGGTATTCCGGATCGTAGCGCCCCGGATAAACCTGCTTGAGCCCGAGCATCGTCGCCACATACGGCAACCCCCAGGCATGCACATGGAACATCGGGGTGATCGGCATGTACACGTCGTTGGTGCCCAGCAGCCGCACGCTGTCGATAGCGCCCATGATGGTCGACACGCCCATGGTGTGCAGCACCAGTTGCCGGTGGGTGAAATACACACCCTTGGGATTGCCGGTGGTGCCGGTGGTGTAGAACGTGGTGGCGACCGAATTCTCGTCGAAGTCCTGGAAGTCGTACTGCGTGCTCGCGGCCGCCAGCAATTGCTCGTACTCGCCGACGAGGTTCGGCAAGTCGGCGGTTTTTTCCGGGAGATCGGTCAGCAGCAGGGTTCTCTCGACGGTGGTCAGGTGCCCGGCAATCGCGTTGTACAACCCCACGAACTCACTGTTGACCAGCACGAAGCGGTCCTCGGCGTGGTTCATGGTGTAGAGGATCTGTTCCGGCGACAGGCGCACGTTGATGGTGTGGATCACCGCGCCGATCATCGGGATGGCAAACATGCATTCCAGATAACGATGGCTGTCCCAGTCCATCACCGCCACGGTATCGCCGGCCTTGACGCCGGCTGCCGTCAGTACGTTGGCCAGGCGTGCGACCCGTTCGATCAGGGTCGGATAGGTGTAGCGCAACTGATCGCGGTAGATGATCTCGCGGGTTTTCTCATAGCGCGCGCCAGACATCAGCAGCCGTTTGATCAGCAATGGATACTGGTAAGCGCCTTCGGCTGGGGGGATAACGCGAGTCTGCAACATAAGAATCCCTTTTCTGACTGCACGGTCGTGACTGAAAGTAAGCACTCTAGTGCCCTTCCATGACAACCAAATCAGCCGAAGGAATGATTTGCAACATTCAGCAAATGCTAGCGTTGCGCCAGCATCGAACCGCAATCCAGACCTGTAGGAGCCGGCTTGCTGGCGATAGAAACGCCAAGGTCTATCTGACAGACCGCGGCGATGTCATCGCCAGCAAACCGGCTCCTACAAAGATCAATGCATTTCTGTGAACGCGAGCTTCACGCCGATGGCGATCAGCACCGCGCCCATGGTCCGGTCGAACCAGTGGCCCATGCGGGCGAAACCGGCGCGCACGCGTTGCTGACTGAACAGCATCGCCACCAGGCAGAACCAGACGGCGGTTGCCACGGCGAGGTAAATCCCGTAACCCGCCTGCACGGCCAGCGGTGTGTGCGGATTGATCACCACGGTGAACAACGACAGGAAGAACAGTGTGGCTTTGGGGTTCAGACCGTTGGTCACGAAACCCGAGGTGAAGGCGCCGCGAGCCGTGCGCTCGCCGGCTTCCTTGTGCAGGTCATCAGCCACCGGTTTGGCCGGTTGTGCACGCAGGGCCTTGAAGCCGATGTACAACAGGTAAGCGGCGGCCGCCCATTTCAAGGCGTTGAACAGCATGATCGACTGGGACACGATCAGGCCGATGCCGAGCAGCGAATAACCGACATGCAGGAAAATCGCCGTGCCGACGCCCAGCGCGGTCCACGTGCCGGCGCGACGACCGTGGGTCACACTCTCACGCACCACCACGGCAAAGTCCGGGCCGGGGCTGGCCACGGCCAGCAAATGGATGAGGGCAACGGTCAAGAACTCTGTCCAGTACATGAAGGCTCCTTTGGGGCTGAACGGTCGAATTGAAACTTACAGGCTGACATCCCCCCTGTGGGAGCGGGCTTGCTCGCGAAAGCGGTGTGTCAGTTAACAATGATGCTGGCTGACGCATCGCTTTCGCGAGCAAGCCCGCTCCCACAGGTTCGGCGCCTGGCCTGGCTATGAGTAACCATTTGTTTCTATCTGGTAGGCTCGGCAGATTACGCCTTCAATTCAATGCACAAAAGGTACAGTTGATGACGAACCCTCGCCGCGCCGTTTTCCTCGACCATCCCTCGCTGGACCTCGGCGATCTGGACCTCAGTCCATTGCGTGATTGCTTCGACGATTTGCAGCTGTTCGCGCAGACCATGCCCGAACAGGTCATCGACCGTCTCAAAGGCGCGACCGTCGCCATCAGTAACAAAATCCTGATCGACGCCGCAGCCATTGCCGCCAGCCCCGAGCTGAAGCTGATCCTGATCACCGCCACCGGCACCAACAACGTCGATCTCGCTGCCGCCCGCGCCCACGGCGTTACCGTCTGCAACTGCCAGGGTTACGGCACGCCGTCGGTGGCGCAGCACACGATCATGTTGCTGCTCAACCTGGCGACGCGCCTAGCCGATTATCAGAAAGCGGTCGGCGAAGGTCGCTGGCAGCAAGCGAAACAGTTCTGCCTGCTGGACTACCCGATCGTCGAACTGGAAGGCAAAACCCTCGGCTTGCTCGGTCACGGCGAGCTGGGTGGCGCGGTCGCACGGCTGGCCGAAGCCTTCGGCATGCGCGTGTTGCTCGGGCAGATTCCGGGGCGCCCTGCCCGGCCGGATCGTTTGCCGCTAAATGAATTGCTGCCGCAGATTGATGCACTGACCCTGCACTGCCCGTTAAACGAACACACTCGTCACTTCATCGGCGCCCGGGAACTGGCGTCGATGAAACCGGGTGCTTTCGTGGTCAACACCGCCCGTGGTGGCTTGATCGACGAACAGGCGCTGGCCGATGCCTTGCGCAACGGCCACCTGGGCGGGGCCGCCACCGACGTGCTGAGCGTCGAACCGCCAACCGCCGGCAACCCGCTACTCGCCGCCGACATTCCACGTTTGATCGTCACACCGCACAACGCCTGGGGCAGTCGCGAGGCGCGGCAGCGGATCGTTGGCCAATTGACCGAAAACGCTCAGGGATACTTCAGCGGTAAGGCACTGCGGGTCGTCAGTTGATAAACTGCGGCACTTTTTCTCACAGGAGCAGAGTATGGATCCGCGCAGTGAAGTACTGCTTCGTCAGGCCGAGTTATTCCAGGGTTCGGTGTTGCTGGCCGGTTTGCCCGCCGATGATTTGCTCGGGCGCCTGCCCGACGCCCATGGCTGGTGCTGGCACGCCGGCGACCAGACTGCGCTGGACGCTCGTTTCTCCGAGCGCAGCCACTTCGGCGTGACCGCGCCCGAGCGCGAGTTCGACACTGCGGTGGTGTTTCTGCCCAAGTCCAAGGACCTTACCGACTACATCCTCAACGCCCTCGCCTCACGCCTGGCCGGTCGCGAGCTGTATCTGGTGGGTGAAAAACGCAGCGGTATCGAAGGCGCAGCCAAACAACTGAACCCGTTCGGCAAACCACGCAAGCTCGACAGCGCGCGTCACTGCCAGCTCTGGCAGGTCACAGTGGCCGATGCGCCAGCGGCCAAATCGTTGGAAAGCCTGGCTCAGACCTATGAGTTGCCGCTGGCCGAAGGTCCGCTGAAAGTCATCAGCCTGCCGGGCGTGTTCAGCCACGGTCGCCTGGATCGCGGCAGTGCGTTGCTGCTGGAGCATCTCGACAAATTGCCAAGCGGCCATTTACTGGATTTCGGCTGTGGCGCGGGTGTATTGGGTGCAGCGGTCAAGCGTCGTTATCCGCACAATCAGGTCACGCTGCTCGACGTGGATGCGTTTGCCGCCGCCAGCAGTCGCTTGACCCTGGCTGCCAACGGTCTGGAAGCCGAGGTGATTACCGGTGATGGCATCGATGCGGCGCCGATGGGTTTGAGTGCGATCCTGAGCAATCCGCCGTTCCATGTCGGTGTACACACCGACTATTTCGCTACCGAGAACTTGCTGCGAAAAGCGGCCAAACATCTGAAAAACGGTGGCGAACTGCGCCTGGTTGCGAACAGTTTCCTGAAGTATCAGCCACTGATCGAAGAGCACCTTGGCGTGTGTGCGATCAAGGCTGAAGGACAGGGCTTCAGAATTTATCGAGCCAAGCGCGGTTAGAAATTTGTTCTTGCCCAATCGGATTTGGCTAGGCAGAATCCGCTCCGTCCTAGGGGAGTAGTCTCCCACGAGCGCCATGCTCGTCCGGCATACGTCAACATACTTGGTCCTCAGACCATGGCGTATGCGACCCAAGCGTCCGCATCAGACGGATCGCCAGGGTTTGACAAGACCTATGACACGAACACCTTACCCGGGGCGGGAAGGCTGTACGTGTCATAGCCGTGTCGACCCGCCCCTTAGGAAAACCCTGATGCTGGATTCACTTCTCGTTCCCACCGCAATCGTTGCCTTGGCCGAAATCGGCGACAAGACGCAACTGCTCGCGCTCATTCTCGCTGCCCGCTTTCGCAAACCATGGCCGATCATCGCCGGCATCGTCGCCGCCACCTTGGCCAACCACGCTGCAGCCGGTGCGGTAGGCGCCTGGGTCGGAAGTTTCTTCTCGGATGCGATGTTGCACTGGATTCTCGCCGCGAGCTTCACCGCGACGGCGTTGTGGACCCTGGTGCCGGACAAGATGGATGAGGATGAAGCCAGCACCGCCCGCAAGTTCGGGCCGTTCCTGACGACGCTGATTGCGTTCTTCCTCGCGGAAATCGGCGACAAGACTCAGATCGCGACCGTGATGCTTGCCGCGCAATATCCGGAATTGTGGCTGGTGATCATCGGCACCACCTTGGGCATGTTGATTGCCAACGTGCCAGTGGTGTTGGCAGGTAACTTTGCGGCGGACAAACTGCCCCTGACGTTGATCCGTCGCCTGGCGGCTTCGGCGTTCTTCATCCTGGCGATTGTCGCGGTGTACAAGGCGATGCAGAGCAGTGGGTGGGTTTAAAGCGGTAAGTCAGTAACTCCGCGTAATCGTTCATCGCGGGCAAGCCCGCTCCCACAGGTTTTCGGTCGATCACATCATTTGTGTACGGCACAAAATTTGTGGGAGCGGGCTTGCCCGCGAAGGCGTCAGCGGATTCAACGCATACCTATCAGGATTTAGGCGCTTTCTCGTACAGAGGCATCACCTTCGGAATCGCCGCCTGCAACGCCGCTGTCCGGCTACTCGAAGACGGGTGCGTACTGAGGAATTCCGGCGGTGCGCCTTCATCCGCCTTGCTCATTTTGTCCCACAAGGTCAGTGCTGCATTCGGGTTGAAACCGGCGCGAGCCGCCAGCTCCAGACCGATCAGGTCTGCCTCGTTTTCATTGGTGCGGCTATTAGGCAAGGTCATCAACAGATTCACGCCGTTATTCCCGACCGCCACAATCGATGCCGGCGCGCCTGCCGCAATCGCCACTTCCTTGGCGATACTCCAACCATGGGATTTGGATAACGCCTCACGACCGTGCTCACGCAAGGCATGGGCGATTTCATGACCCATTACCGCGGCCAACTCGTCGTCGGTCAGTTTTAGCTTATCAATCAAACCGGTGAACACAATCACTTTCCCGCCAGGACCGCAGTTGGCGTTGAGGTCATCACTCTTGATCAGGTTTACCTCCCATTTCCATTGCGCGGCATCCGGGCGAAACGTCGGCGCCTGGGCGATCAGTCGATCGGCAATCGCCTGAACACGTTTGGCCTCAGCACTGGTTTTGTCGAGGATGTTTTTGCTGCTCGCGTCGCCCAGAGTCTGCTGGTAGTCCTGCGCATACGCTTGATTGACCTGCTCACTCGAGAGCAACGTGGTCATCCTTTGCTGGCGAACGACGCCGACCTCACCCGCGCTGGTCGTGTTTACGGTTTCGCAGCCATTGAGCAACAGCGCCGAGCCCAACATGCACGCAACCAGAGACTTGTTCATCAAGACACTCCCTTTAATCCGCCACCCGATCGAGAGACGGTAGTATCAAAAAATTCATACTGCACTGACTGCCTGACTGCACAAAGGTTCGGTACCTGCCTGATAGCGACATCCACCACTCCAAAATTGCCATTTCACCCTGCCTCGCTCATGGCCCTCGAACCCCCTGCCGATACAGCACCGCAGATGTCCTCTTGCGTGCGGAGCACCTATGAAATTCAAGTCGATTCAGTTTTCCGTGGCGGCCCTCGCCGGTGCCATCGTTCTCAGCGTAGTCGCCGCGCTGGTGCTATACGCCCTGTTTTCCGGTGCCCGGACCCAAGAAATGGTTCAAGAGCGGACCCAGACGCAATTCGAGCAAGTCATCGAACAGCGCCTGACGTCCCTGGCGCAAACCCAGGTCAGCCAGATCCAGCGCGAACTTGAAGCGCCCCTGCTGATTGCCGGCGGACTGGTGCGGGTCAACGCCCTGATCGGCACGCCGGGTGCAGACGGCCAACCACAGTTGAGCCTGAGCCGTGAGCAATTGATCAGCCTGATCAAGGAAAACGTCGCCAAAAACCCGAAAATCCTCGGCACTTACATCGGCTGGGAAAAAGACGCACTCGACCACAACGATGCGGCCTACGTCGGCACCAAGGTGGTAGGGATCGACGCCAGCAACGGCCGCTTCCTGCCATGGTGGTTCCGCAACGAAGACGGCACGCTGGGCCTGGACAAACTGGTGGACGTCGACGACCAGAAAACCCTGTCCACCGGCGTGCGCGCCAGCGAGTACTACCTGTGCTCGAAAGAAACCAAAAAATCCTGTGTGATCGATCCGGCGCCCTACAAGGTCGGCGACAAGATCGTCATGCTCGCCTCCTTTATCGAACCGATCATGCTCGACGGCGCCTTCCAGGGCATCGTCGGCGCCGACCTGTCGGTGAACTTCATCCAGGAAATGCTCCTGGGCGCGAACCAGAAGCTGTACAACGGCTCGGGTGTCATGGCGCTGATCGGCGGCAACGGCCGGATCGTGGCCTACACCAAAGACCCGAGCAAATTCGGCGAGAAGGTCAGCGACATCCTCGACAGCCAACAGATCGCCAACATGGCCAATCTCAAGCGCGGCGAAGTCACTTACACCGTCGACAAGGCCCAAGGCCGGATCGAATTGTATCTGCCATTCGGCATCGGCCAGACCGACGCGCGCTGGACCCTGATGCTGCAACTGCCGCTTAACGCAGTGATGGCCGACCTGCAAAAACTCCAGGCCGACCTCGACACACAGCGCAAATCCGACACCTTCGGCATGGCCATGGTAGGCCTGCTGATTGCCGGCATCGGCTTGCTGGTAATCTGGCTGGTGGGCCATGGCATTGCCCGGCCGCTTAAACAGATGGTCGCCATGCTCGACGACATTGCCAAAGGCGAAGGCGACCTGACGCGCCGCCTGACCAGTGATCGCGCCGACGAATTGGGCTCGATCGCCAAAGGCTTCAATACCTTCCTCGCCAAGTTGCAGGCGATGATCACTCAGGTCGTGACGTCGGTGCAGAGCGTCAGCGATTCGTCGGAACACACCGCTGACATCGCCATTCGCACCAATATTGGCGTGCAGAAACAAATGGTCGAGATCGATCAGGTTGCCACGGCGGTGCATGAAATGACCGCCACGGCCCAAGACGTGGCGCGCAACGCGACCCAGGCAGCGCAAGCGGCCAGCCATGCGGATCAGGCGGCGGCGCAGGGCAAACAGATCGTGCGCGACACCTCGAATTCGATCGGTGTGCTGGCGGTGGAAATCGGCAAGGCTGTGGGCGTGGTGCAAAACCTGGCCAAGGACAGCGAGAACATCAACGCGATCCTCACGGCCATTCGCGGGATTGCCGAGCAGACCAACCTGCTGGCCTTGAACGCGGCCATCGAAGCGGCACGCGCCGGCGAACAGGGCCGTGGCTTTGCAGTGGTGGCGGATGAAGTGCGCAACCTGGCGCAGAAAACCCAGCAGGCCACCGAAGAAATCCAGACCATGATCCAGCAGCTGCAACAAGGCACGCGCGATGTGGTGCGGGTGATGGAGGACAGCCAGAACCGTACCGATGAAAGCGTGCAACATGCGGCGAAAGCGGCTGAAGCGCTGGATGCGATCACTCAGGCGGTGTCGGTGATCAACGACATGAACACGCAGATTGCCAGCGCGGCCGAAGAGCAGAGCGCGGTGGCGGATGACATCAACCGTAACGTGATCAACATCGGACAGGTGGCCAATGAAGTGGCCGGTGGCGCGGATGAGTCCAGTGCGGCGAGTGCGGACCTGACCAAGCTGGCGGAACAGCAGCGGCGGTTGATCAATCAGTTCAAGGTGTGATCCAGAGGCCCCATCGCGAGCAAGCCCGCTCCCACAGTTGATCGCATTCGATTGTGGGAGCGGGCTTGCTCGCGAAGGGGCCGGTACAAACAACGCATCAACCGGGGGTCAAACACTCTGGCCCATTCAACTTCGGATCATTCACCAGATTCGCCAACACCCGCTCGCGCAACGCAGCGGGCTCACTGGCCAGCAACCCCTGCAACACATGCAAAGGCGTCTCGGGATCGAGCCATGCCTGCTGCCCCGCCGCATCCAGAATCAACGGCCGACGCTGACTCGCCGCCGGTTGCGTGATCACTGCCGTGCTCAACCACACCTGCTCCTGCACCGGATACGCTTCCCAGATCGCCGCAAAATACAGCGTCGAGCCCTCCCCCGGCGTCAGCCAGTAAGGCCGCTTGCGCGTCGTGCCGCGCCACTCGTAAAAACCGTTGGCCGGCAGCAGGCACCGGCGCTCGCGCAGGGCCTGACGGAACATCGGTTGCTCAGCCACGGTTTCGGCCCGGGCATGGGCCGGCGTGCGGGACAGATCGGTCAGCCACGGCGGCGTCAAACCCCAGCGCGCGCGGGCCAACTCTCGCTGGCTGTCGGCACCGGCACGCAGCATCAATACCGAATCGTTTGGGGAAATATTCCACTGGGCCTGCTGGTCGGCGGGAAAGCCAGGCAGGGCCGCGAAGGCGGGGTTCCAGCGAAACAGGGCATAACGTCCACACATGGGGCAACACGACTCTTGATAAAACGAACGTCAGCCTAACAGACCAGCGTGCCGGGAAAGCTGTCCGGTTGTTCATCGCCGGGCATTGGCAGCGCTGCATTGTACGCGGTGATCAACTCGCGGGCGTATTCGGCCTGGTCGTTATCCACCGCCAACCCGAGCAAGCCGAAAATCGGCAATTCGCCCGTGCCGCCCACCAGATCCCGGCCCACCAGATGCGCTTCGATGCCCTCGCTGGCCAGCATGCCTTGCAGCAACTCGCCCTCCATCAGGTTTTCCGGCTCGTAGATTCGCTGCATGGACGCCCTCACTCATTCTCGCTGAACACTTCGAGATGCCATTCCTCTCCATGAACCTGCAACACAAACGTAATGGGCCGACAACACACCTGACAGTCCTCGATATAGGTCTGATCGCCTGCCGATAAATCCACAGTCGTCTCGACCTCTTCACCACAATACGGACATTCGTAGCGCTCGGTTTCCAGCATCGCGGTCTCCCGGGTGACTTGTGCGTATAATCGCCGGTCTATTTGCAGGGCTATTTTTGTCTGGCTACCTTTTCAGACCGTGCCCCGTTGGTTTTCGATCAAAACCTTTACTTACCCTAGCCGTTTCTAACAAGAGAGCATGATGGGCGAATTCGATGCCATCCGACCTTACGACGACAGCGAAGTCCCAGCGGTACTGAACCGGCTGCTCGGCGACAAGGCGTTTCTAGATATCCTCATCCACTTCCGCTTCCCGCGTTATGCCGGTGCCTTCGGCTGGATGCTCAAACCCCTTATAGCCCATCGGCTGCGCCGTGAGTTCGCCGGTGTCCATTCGGTAGCGACGTTGCAGGACAAAGTCGAGGTGTACGTTGACCACACCATCGAGCGCGCCACGGACGGTGTGACGTACACCGGCGTCGAGCAATTCAAGTCCGGCAGCGCTTACCTGTTCATCGCCAACCACCGCGACATCGTGATGGACCCGGCCTTCGTCAACTATGCCGTGTACCACGCCGGCCTGCCGACACCGCGCATAGCGATTGGCGACAACCTGCTGCAGAAACCCTTCGTCAGCGACCTGATGCGCCTGAACAAGAGCTTCATCGTGCACCGCTCGATCACTGGTCGCCGGGAAAAAATGGCGGCATATCAACTGCTGTCCGCCTACATCAACCACTCGATCCGCAACGATTGCGCCTCGATCTGGATCGCTCAGGCCGAAGGCCGGGCCAAGGACGGCGACGACCGCACCGAGTCGGCGATCCTCAAGATGTTCCACATGAGCCGCAAGGATGAGCCGTTCGGCGAAGTCATCCGCTCGCTGAACGTCACCCCGGTTTCGATCAGCTACGAATATGATCCGTGCGACCAGGCCAAGGCGCGTGAGCTCTACATTCGCGCCACCACCGGCAGCTACACCAAAGTGCCGGGCGAGGACGATGTGAGCATCGCCAAGGGCATCACCGGCTACAAGGGCCGCGTCCACGTGAACTTCGCCGCGCCGATCACCGAGCTCTACGAAGACACCAAGCAATTGGCGATCGAAATTGACAGGCAGATCCTCGGCGGCTACCGCTTGTTCCCGGTGCACTATCTGGCATACGCACAGTGGAAGGACGCTGATCCGCAGTTGCAGGTGCCGAAAGCGGCTGAAGTGTTTGCGGCCGACGAACTGGCGAAGGCCCAGGAAGAATGGCAACGGCGTCTGGACGCTTGCCCGGAAGAACATCGCCCGTTCCTGGTGCTGCAATACGCCACGCCGGTGCGGAATCAGTACCGCGTGAAAGCCGGGTTGCCGCTGTAGGTTTTTACAGCAAGATCAAAAGATCGTCCGAAGGCTCGGGCCGCGTTCGGACGATTTTTTGCTTCAAGGGATCAAACGCGAGTGCTGATCCACGACACCAGCAACGCCACCCCCAGGCAGGCAAAACCGAAACGATAGAAAAACCGGTTCATGCGCAAGGTCGCCCAATCCAGCACGGGCTCTTCACTGGGACGGCTCTGACGCTGCGCTGCCAGACTGGCCTGCGCGCGTTGTTCGCGGCGACGCGTTGCATGCAGCAACCAACTGCCCGGGAAGGCAAACAGCAAGGCGAGCAGGTTGATCAATTTGGCGGGATGGGCGGTAAACAGCGTCATCAAATGCAGCGACATCACAAACCTCAGTCAAAACAGGTGTGGCGAACGCCGGACCGACGACCGCGGCGCGGATTCTACCGAAAGCCGTCCCTCCTGCCCGCCGTTTTACGACAAATAACTCGCCATCTGGCAGATTCCTGCCCTGCGTCACGGCTTCGTCATCTGAATGCGCCAGTCTCTCGGCCCATCGAAACCGACATGGAAACCGTCATGCTGCACGCCGAAAACCAGGATCGCCTCTACCTCATCGCTCAAAGCGACGAACAACAAGCCTTAGTCGGCAGCCTTGCCTTCAACGTTCAGGATCGCCATTGGCTGGTGTATTGCGCACTGGGCGGGCATCAACATGCGGATTTGCCGGAGACGGATTTGTTGACGGGCGTGAGTGTGCTGGATTTTTATTCGCAGGCCGCGTGACAACACCGCTGATCCGCTGTGGGAGCGGGCTTGCTCGCGAAAGCGGTGGGTCAGCTTCATTGATGTTGACTGACACTCCGCCTTCGCGAGCAAGCCCGCTCCCACAGGGGGATGGGTATATCCAAAAAATCAGCGGCACAAAAAAGCCCGGCGCCATCACTGGTGCCGGGCTTTTTGATGTCAGCGAAAACTTACTCGCCGAGAATCTGACCCACGGTCGGGTCCTTGAACAGACGCGTCAACGCGTCACTCAACACATCGCTGACCAGCTTGGTGTTGGTTTCCTGATTCGGCGCCATGCCGAAGCGCTGATCCAGCGACGCGCCGTAACGACCGCTGTAGCGGCGGTTGGCGTTCTGTACATCGGAGCGGAAGGTCGCGCCAATGGTCGCCTCGGTCACGTACATGCCTTCTTTCGGCGATTGATACTTCAGCTCGGCCAGTGTCACCGTCAGTTGCGGTGCGTTCATCGCATTGGATGTCGGGGTAAAGCCCAGCAAGCGCACGGCCGCTTCGGCCTGGGCCTGCAACTTCGGCAGGATCTGCGCGCCCTGGACCGTGATCGCACTGGTCTCCGGATACAGACCGCCACGGGTGCCCAGGGTTGGCGACGGACGACCGTCCACCACACGCACCACCACTGGCTGACCATGGCCGACCGGCGCCAGCTGAGCCGTCAGCTTCGGCTCCGGGTTCAGTTGTTGCGGGCTGTGGGCGCAGCCAACCAGGGTCAAACTGGTCACAGTGATCAAACCGAACAACAGGCGTTGCAACATGCTCTTCTCTCCAGAATCAGGCACAAACAGGCCGGCAGTATAGCGGTGGGCCACTGCGGGTAACCAGCGCCTCGCAGTGAATACTGAAATGTCTGACAAACCCTTGGGAAGCCGGTTCCTGTCACACAGATGTCACCGCCCATACACGTGCATGTCACGGCGCTCTGACAACCTTCTCGGCAGTCACCCCTTCAAGGTACTTTGCCATGCGCTACCTGATCTCGCTGTTCGCGCCACGCCCATTGCATCGCTGCTTCGCCCTGCTCGACCGCAATGGTCATTGCCAGGCATTCAAGCAGTGCAGCCTGCAGCCGATGGGCGATGGCTGGGTCGAAATCGAAGAAATCCGCCTCAACTGGCTGCACCATCCCCTGCCCGCCAGTGCCCGTGTCAGCCAGCACCGACCGCGTGCGCGGGCGCAGCAGCTGTTGGCCACCTGACCAGACGCCTAATAAAAGTCATTAAACACGTCCATTTCCCTGCGTTTCTTAGATACAATCTCCCCCCGATTATAAGGACGTCTCCTGATCGGGCCTCGCAGCATCGTCAATGCTTCGGTATTGGCACCCCCGCACCGCCCACAGAGAGCCGCCCACACAGATCGAGTGAAGCTGGCGCGCTTGCTGTTCCTTGAGCAAAACCCCCACTTTTCGCGAATCTGCAGAGCTGTCATTACGCTCGGTCACTGAGCTGTTTGCCCGTTTTGCCTGTCATGTATCCCATGACGGCAATCCATCCGGGCACGGTGCCAGGCTGGGGCAGCCCTTTTTTGAGGTTCACGTCTTCAAAAGAGCGTGAAAAAAACGGGTTTTCACAACTTCACAAGAGTGTGGCGAGCAAATGAATAGTTTTGCGTCTGAATATGCACCATTAGCGTCTGGAACAGCCCAACGACACAGGACCGAGTATTCCTCGAACACCGGAGCCTGAAGCCTGTCCGCTACGGATTTGGTTGCACAAACGGAAGTCTCGACCATAAGTCGAATTGCCAGTCGCGCGTTGAAATGAGTTCATAGACCTCATTCACCCGGTCGGTAGCCTCCGTCGAAGTTGCGATAAATTGCGAAGATTCGGACATGGCGATACTGCCATGGTTACCTTGGGCCCACTGATACGCCCCGGAACGCCTGGCAGCCATGCCGACAATTTGGTGCTGCAGATTTTGGAGACGCGTTAAATGGCGCATAACGAAGCAGTCGACGTAGTACTGGTTGGGGCCGGCATCATGAGTGCCACCCTCGCAGTACTGCTCAAAGAGCTCGACCCCGCGATCAAGCTGGAAGTCGTCGAGCTGATGGATTCCGGTGCTGCGGAGAGTTCGAACCCGTGGAACAACGCCGGTACCGGTCACGCCGGGCTGTGTGAGCTCAATTACACGCCGCAGGCTGCCGACGGCACCGTCGACATCAAGAAAGCCGTGCACATCAACACCCAGTTCGAGGTGTCGAAGCAGTTCTGGTCGTACCTGACCAAAAAAGGCACCTTCGGTTCGTGCAAGTCCTTCATCAGCCCGGTGCCGCACCTGAGCTTCGTGCAAGGTGACAGTGGCGTGTCCTTCCTCAAGGAGCGCTTCAAGGTGCTGAGCAAGCACCACGCCTTCTCCGATATGGAGTACACCGAAGACAAGGCAAAAATGGCGGACTGGATGCCATTGATGATGCCTGGTCGTCCGGCTGACGAAGTCATCGCTGCCACCCGCGTGATGAACGGCACCGACGTCAACTTCGGCGCGTTGACCAACCAATTGCTCAAGCACCTGACCAGCGCACCCGATGCCCAGGTCAAGTACTGCAAGCGCGTCACCGGCCTGAAGCGCAACAACGGCGGCTGGACCGTCAGCATCAAGGACGTCAACAGCGGCAACACCCGTGAAGTCGACGCCAAATTCGTCTTCCTCGGCGCGGGCGGCGCGGCATTGCCGCTGTTGCAGGCTTCGGGCATCGAAGAGAGCAAAGGCTTCGGCGGTTTCCCGATCAGTGGCCAATGGCTGCGTTGCGACAACCCGGAAGTGGTCAAACACCACCAGGCCAAGGTCTATAGCCAGGCCGCCGTGGGCTCGCCGCCGATGTCCGTGCCGCACCTGGACACCCGCGTCGTCGATGGCAAGAAGTCCCTGCTGTTCGGACCGTATGCCGGCTTCACCACCAAGTTCCTCAAGCACGGTTCCTTCATGGACCTGCCGATGTCGGTTCGCGCCGGCAACATCGGCCCGATGCTGGCCGTGGCGAAAAACAACATGGACCTGACCAAGTACCTGGTCAGCGAAGTGATGCAGTCGATGGAGCAGCGCCTGGAGTCCCTGCGTCGCTTCTACCCTGAGGCGAAAGCCGAAGACTGGCGCCTGGAAGTGGCCGGCCAACGGGTTCAAATCATCAAGAAAGACCCGAAAAAGGGCGGCGTCCTGCAGTTCGGTACCGAACTGGTCGCGGCCAAGGACGGTTCCCTTGCTGCACTGCTCGGCGCTTCGCCAGGCGCTTCGGTGACCGTTTCGATCATGCTGGAGCTGATCGAGAAATGCTTCCCGGCCAAAGCGTCCGGCGAGTGGGCGGCCAAACTGGCGGAAATCTTCCCGGCCCGTGAAAAGGTTCTGGAAACCGATGCTGCGCTGTATCGCAAGATCAACACGCAGAACAACATCGCGCTGGAACTGGTTGAAGAAAGCAGCGAGACCCCAAGCTACGCTTGATCGTCGCGCATAAAAAACGCCCCGTTCTCATTGAGAGCGGGGCGTTTTTTATGCCTGCTTCACGACGAATCCAATTTTGCAGGAGCCGGCTTGCTGGCGATGGCATCAATTCGGTATGTCAGATAACACCGAGGTGATGCCATCGCCAGCAAGCCGGCTCCTACAAAGGCGGCTTTTTTTCGTCGGATGAAAGGGCCTTAACCGCGAGCCTTGTCGATCAGCTCGATGTACTCGGCCGCGTTGCGCTGATCCTTGATCAGGGTCACAAAGTCATTGCCGTGCTCATCCTTGCCGTTCAAATCCAGGCCAGCTTCAACAAAGAACGTCAGAAACCGCTCGAAATCGTCGATGCGCAGGCCACGGTAAGCCTTGATCAGTTTGTGCAGGGACGGCGAAGTGGCGTCGACCGGTTCGAAATCGAGAAACAACTTGATCTGCTCATCGCCGATCTCGTCACCAATCACTTGCTTCTTATCTTTACGCATTGCCGACTCCAGCTCGCAGACATTTCACGGGGCGGGCAGTTTACCCCTCACTGGCCGCCGGGCTCAACGCGGACGAACGGCCCCGGTGTGCAGGTCAGCCCAGACATGACCATTGGCGTAGCTGAGGAACTGGCAATACACCGTCTCATTGCGCAACAAGTCGATCACCACGCGGTACTGCGCCATCGGATAAAACAGCGTCAGGGTTTTGCTCTTGTCGTCGTAGATCGGCTTTTTCAGGCTTTTGCTTTCGCCATCGAAGTTGACCAGCACCTGATTGATGCTCGCACCCTTGTTCAAGGGTTTGCCCTTGAGGCGGATCAGCAGCGGAGACGTTACCGGGATCGGCTGTTGGGTGGACTGGCGCTGACTGCCGACCACTACCGAATATTCGGTGACCTGCAGCAGTTGTTGCTGCTCGGGTTCGACATCACGCAGGGTCAGGTCGTCCGGCGGCAGAAACTGCGCATGCATCGGCGCCGGCGCGGCGGCCAGGGGCAGGCTGAAGGTCAGCAACAGGGCGGCGCAGCAGCGGATCAAACGGCTCATGACAGGCTCCCAGGGCGAAGCCGAGCACTCTAGCACGAGGATCAACCGTGCGAATTAGCGATATGGGTCAATACTTCGCGATACCAAGCTGGCCATACTGGAAGAGCTTTCAGCCGTCGATAACGGTGCACCGTCTACTGTGGAGTGCTTATGTCGTTCTCCGTTCCCCCGTTATTCGCCGCCTGGCGTCAAACCTGGCACGCCGGCTACACCCTCAGACGCTTGCGCGGCGACATCAGTGCCGGGGTGACGGTGGGGATTATCGCCATCCCATTGGCCATGGCCCTGGCGATTGCCGTCGGTGTACCGCCCCAGCAAGGGTTGTATACGGTACTGATCGCCGCGCCCCTGATCGCCCTGACCGGCGGTTCGCGTTTCAATGTCAGTGGGCCTACTGCCGCGTTCGTGGTCATTCTGCTGCCCATCACCCAACAATATGGATTGGGCGGCCTGCTCCTCTGCACCATGCTTGCCGGCGTCATCCTCATTGCCCTGGGGCTGATTCGAGCCGGGCGGTTGATTCAGTACATTCCGTATCCGGTCACCCTGGGCTTTACCGCCGGGATCGGCATTGTCATTGCCACCCTGCAATTGAAGGATTTGCTGGGCCTGAACACCGCCGGCCAGGCAGAACACTACATCGAGCAGCTGGGTGTACTGATTCTCGCGTTGCCCAGCGCTAATCTGGGGGACGGAATTATCGGCATCGCCTGCCTGGCCATTCTGATTGTCTGGCCACGGTGGGTGCCGAGGATTCCGGGGCATTTGGTGGCGCTGACCATCGGCGCACTCCTGGGGTTGGCGCTGGAGCACGGCGGGCTGGCGGTGGCGACATTGGGTGAGCGTTTCAGCTATATGGTCGAGGGCGTCAGCCATCCCGGCATTCCGCCGTTCCTGCCGAGCTTCGATTGGCCGTGGAATCTACCCGGCCCCGACGGCCAGCCGCTGCACCTGTCCTACGACTTGATCCGTCAATTAATGGCGCCAGCGTTCGCCATTGCCATGCTCGGCGCCATCGAATCCTTGTTGTGTGCGGTGGTGGCGGATGGCATGACCGGCAGCAAACACGAGCCCAACGCAGAACTGCTGGGCCAGGGCCTGGGCAATCTGATCGCACCGTTGTTCGGCGGCATTACCGCCACGGCGGCCATTGCCCGTAGTGCCACGAATGTGCGCAGCGGGGCCTTTTCGCCATTGGCGGCCATTATTCACAGCGCGGTGGTGCTGATGGCGATACTGGTCCTCGCACCGCTTTTCAGCTACCTGCCGATGGCTGCACTGGCAGCATTGCTGGTCATGGTGGCGTGGAACATGAGCGAAGCCCGGCACGTGCTGCATACCCTGCGCATCGCGCCCCGCAGCGATGTGCTGGTCTTGCTGACCTGCCTGAGCCTGACGGTGTTATTCGATATGGTGATGGCCGTCGGCGTCGGCCTGCTGCTGGCCGCCGGGTTATTTATCAAGCGCATGAGCGATCTGACGGATACCGCCGAACTGCCACGCGGCTACCATCAAGCCTTGCAGGAGATGCCGGAGCATGTTCGGTGCTATGCGATACGCGGGCCGCTGTTCTTCGGCGCGGCCGAAAAAGCCTTGGGGGTGCTGCGCAAATTCAGTCCGGAGGTCAAAGTAGTGATCGTCGAGATGAGCGCGGTGCCCATGCTGGACATGACGGCGCTGGCGGCCTTCGACAATATCCTGAGGGATTACCGCACGGACGGCATTGGCCTGATTCTGGTGGCGACCACCCCACGGGTGCGCCTGAAGCTCAGACGCGCGGGCATCCATCGTGAGCAGCGTCAGTTGGCCTACGTGAACAACCTGGAACAGGCTCGTCGCAAAAGCGAACGCTGGCTGGCCGGGAAAAACTGAGCGCGCCTCAGGCGAACTGAGCGCGCATCCAGGCTTGATACTCGGCGACACCCGGCTCGCCTTCACGCGGCGCCCAATCAGCCAGCTCACCTTCGCCAACTGGGCGATAAGGGCCGGCCTTGCACTCGAACATCAAGCTATCGGCTTCCAGCACCACCAAGCCATGGAACACACCGGTTGGCAGGTCGACACCCACACAGTCGCCACCGGCCTGCAGGATCTGCTTGCGCACCACCGCGCCGGCCTCATCGAAAATCAGCAGACCAAGCCGCCCTTTGAGGACCAACAAGGTTTCAGCCTTGTTGTCCCCCAGATGCCGGTGAGGCGGAATGTACGTGGACGGCTGCAGACCCACCGCCATGCGATGGCAAGCCTCTTCCATCTGATGGAAGTTGTGATGCTGACGTCCACGTGGATTTGCCGCCGCCTGGCCGGCCAATTCATTGAACAAGGCTTGATCAAGAAAGCTCGGCGCGCTCATTGCTTACATCCCTTTGACGGCAAAAATTCCGTTGGCATTACGCCAGTAGCCTTTGTAGTCCATGCCGTAACCGAAGATGTAACGGTCGATGCACGGCAGGCCGACGAAATCGGCTTTCAGGTCCGGGCGAGCCTTGCGGTCGTGGTCCTTGTCGATCAGCACGGCGGTGTGCACTTTGCGCGCGCCGGCGTGTTTGCAGAAGTCGATGATCGCGCCCAGGGTGTGACCTTCGTCGAGAATGTCGTCGATGATCAGCACGTCGCGGTCGATGAACGACACTTCAGGCTTGGCTTTCCAGAACAGGTCGCCGCCGCTGGTTTCGTTGCGATAGCGGGTGGCGTGCAGGTAGGACGCTTCCAGCGGGAAATGCAGGTGGGTGAGCAGCTTGCCGGCGAAAATCAGGCCACCGTTCATCACACAGAACACCACCGGATTTGTGTCAGCCAGTTGTTCGTTGATGTGTGCACCGACGCGGGCGATGGCCGCCTCGACTTCAGCTTCGGTGTACAGGCAGTCAGCCTCTCGCATGATTTGACGGATATGCTCGAGATCAGCGGACATGGCGCTCTCCAGGGGGATTTGAGGGGGAGGGACGGTTCAGGAAAAGCGGGCAAAGGTACGCATCAAGCGAGGCCAGATCAAGCGTTTGTGGACTAACGTACTCTATGTCTATAGGACAACACCCTCGGATAGATTAATCTAGGCCGGTTTTTTTGCCCGCCGCCGGAGCCTTTCCCATGCCCATCCTCGAGATCCGCCATCCGCTGATCCGCCACAAACTCGGCCTGATGCGCCGCGCAGACATCAGCACCAAGAATTTCCGCGAGCTCGCTCAGGAAGTCGGTGCCCTGCTGACCTATGAAGCCACTAAAGACCTGCCGCTGGAATCCTACGACATAGAAGGTTGGTGCGGCACTGTGTCGGTCGAAAAAATCGCCGGCAAGAAGATTACCGTGGTGCCGATCCTGCGTGCCGGCATCGGCATGCTCGAAGGCGTGCTCAGCCTGATCCCGGGCGCCAAGGTCAGCGCCGTGGGCGTGGCCCGCAACGAAGAAACGCTGCAGGCCCACACCTACCTGGAGAAACTGGTTCCGGAAATCAACGAACGCCTGGCGATGATCATCGACCCGATGCTCGCCACCGGCAGCTCCATGGTCGCCACCATCGACCTGCTGAAAAAGGCCGGTTGCCGCGACATCCGCGCCATGGTGCTGGTCGCCGCGCCGGAAGGCATCGCCGCCGTGGAGAAGGCTCACCCGGACGTGACCATCTACACCGCTTCCATTGACGAGAAACTGAACGAGCACGGTTACATAATCCCGGGCCTGGGCGATGCCGGCGACAAGATCTTCGGCACCAAGCAGAAGGACGCTTGAGCATGCAGCAAGAGTTCAACGATCCGCTCTGGCGCACGGTGCTGTCGGGTGCGCAGATGCTGTTCGTGGCCTTTGGCGCGCTGGTATTAATGCCGCTGATTACCGGCCTCGACCCGAACGTGGCGCTGTTCACGGCGGGTCTGGGGACGATTCTGTTCCAGATCGTCACCGGGCGTCAGGTGCCGGTGTTCCTGGCGTCGAGCTTCGCCTTCATCACCCCCATCATTCTCGCCAAAGGCCAGTTCGGTCTTGCGGCGACCATGGGCGGCGTGATGGCGGCCGGTTTCGTCTACACCTTCCTCGGCCTCGCCGTGAAGATCAAAGGCACCGGTTTCATCGACCGTTTGCTGCCACCGGTGGTGATTGGTCCGGTGATCATTTCCATCGGTCTGGCCATGGCGCCGATTGCCGCCAACATGGCGATGGGCAAGGCTGGCGACGGTAGCGAGCTGATTCATTACCAGACAGCCATGCTGATCTCGATGCCGGCGTTGCTGACGACACTGATCGTCGCGGTGTTCGGCAAAGGCATTTTCCGCCTGGTGCCGATCATCTCCGGCGTGCTGGTCGGATTTGCCATGGCGTTCTACTTCGGCGTGGTCGATACCGCGAAGATTGCCGCTGCACCGTGGTTCGCGATCCCGAACTTCACCGCGCCGGAATTCAACTGGCAGGCGATTCTGTTCATTGTTCCGGTGGCATTGGCCCCGGCCATCGAACACATCGGCGGCGTGATCGCCGTCGGTAGCGTGACCGGTCGCGACTACCTGAAAAAACCCGGCCTGCACCGCACGCTGCTCGGTGATGGCATCGCCACCACCGCCGCCGGTTTGTTCGGCGGTCCGCCCAACACCACGTACGCCGAAGTGACGGGCGCGGTGATGCTAACCAAGAACTACAACCCGAAAATCATGACCTGGGCGGCGATCTTCGCCATCAGCCTGGCGTTCATCGGCAAGTTCGGCGCGTTGCTGCAAAGTATTCCGGTGCCGGTGATGGGCGGGATTCTGTGCCTGTTGTTCGGTTCGATTGCTGCGGTGGGGATGAACACCCTGATTCGCCACAAGATCGACCTGGGCGAAGCGCGCAATCTGGTGATTGTCTCGGTGACGCTGGTGTTCGGGATTGGCGGTGTGCTGGTCGGCACCGGCACCGGTCCGGACGACTTCGGCCTCAAAGGCATCGCACTGTGCGCGGTGGTAGCGATTGCGCTGAACCTGTTGCTGCCGGGCAATGACAGCTGGAAGCACAAGAAGGCGAATGAGCCGCTGATATAAGCCAAGGGCTTTGTTGCTGCTTCAGACGCCATCGCCAGCAAGCCGGCGCCTACAGGTTTTATGTCGGTCACATGAATGTGGAACGACTCGATCCTGTCGGAGCCGGCTTGCTGGCGATGCTTTTACAGCGCCAACGGCGCTCGTTCGCACAATGTGGCTAACGCCTTGGCCCACTGCGGGTCATCGTTGAGGCATGGCACCAGCACCAACTCCTCGCCCCCCGCTTCGCGGAACTGCTCTTTGCCGCGATCACCAATCTCTTCCAGCGTCTCGATGCAATCGGCAACGAACGCCGGGCACATCACCAGCACCTTCCTGACGCCCATTCCCGCCAACTCATCAAGGCGCGCTTCGGTGTAGGGTTCGATCCATTTCGCCCGACCCAACCTCGACTGAAACGACACTGACCATTTGCCGTCCGGCAAGCCCATGCGTTTGGCAAACTCGGAAGCTGTGCGCAAACATTGGGCGCGGTAGCACGTGGCCAACACTTCGGGTGAAGCATTCTGGCAGCAATTTTCGCTTTGAAAACAATGGTGGCCCGTTGGATCGATCTTGGTCAGATGCCGCTCCGGCAAACCATGGAAGCTCAGCAGCAGGTGGTCATGATCCTGTTCAAGATAGGGTTTGGCGCTGGTCACCAACGCATCGAGGTACTCAGGCTGATCGTAGAACGGCTGGAGAATCGAAAACTGCACATCCAGCTGTTTCTCGCGGACCACCCGCCTGGCTTCCTCGATCACCGTAGTCACGGTGCTGTCGGCGAACTGTGGATAAAGCGGCGCGAGCGTGATTTTCTTGTGGCCCTGAGCAGCGAGCTGCACCAGTTTCGATTCAATCGACGGCTCGCCGTAACGCATGGCCAGCTCTACCGGCCCGTGTGTCCACTGTGTGGTCATGGCCTGCTGCAAGCGACGGCTGAGCACCACCAGCGGCGAGCCCTCCTCCCACCAGATCGAGGCGTAGGCGTGGGCCGACTGCTCCGGGCGCTTGATCAGAATCAGCGACACCAGCAAACGCCGCACCGGCCAGGGCAGGTCGATCACATACGGGTCCATCAGAAATTGATTGAGGTAACGGCGTACATCCGCCACCGACGTGGAGGCAGGTGAACCCAGATTGACCAGAAGCAACGCGTGATCGGTCATGCAACGTCCTATTTCAGAGGCGGCTGGACAAGTCGTCCAACGCCGCACGCAGGTCAGTGAACTGGAAGATGAAACCCGCTTCCAGCAAGCGCGCCGGCATAGCCTTCTGGCCACCCAGCAACAGCGATGACAACTCGCCCAGGCCCACCTTCAATGCCAGGGCCGGCATGGGCATGAACGCCGGACGGTGCAGCACGCTGCCCAGCGTCTTGGCAAATTCGCGATTGCGCACCGGTTTGGGCGCGCAGGCATTATAGGGACCACTGGCGTTTTTCTGATGCAGAAGAAAATCGATCAAGGCGATTTGATCCTTGATATGGATCCACGGCATCCACTGCCGACCACTGCCCAAAGGCCCGCCCAGCCCCAGTTTGAACGGCAGCAAGAGCCGCGACAAAAAGCCGCCCTCAGCCGACAACACCAGCCCGGTCCGAACGAAGATCACGCGCATGCCCAAGGCCTCGGCACGTTGCGCGGTTTCCTCCCAGGCAATGCATAACTGACTGGCGAAATCATCAATGACCGGTGCAGACTTTTCCGTCAATTCGCGCTCGCCGCCGTCACCGTACCAGCCAATGGCAGACCCCGAGATCAACACCTGCGGTTTCTGTTCACGGCTTTCCAGCCACGCCAACATCGTTTCGGTCAGTGTGATGCGACTGCTCCAGAGCAAGGCCTTGCGCCGGGACGTCCACAAGCGGTCGGCAATCGGCGCACCCGCGAGGTTGATAATCGCGTCCACCGGCTCTTGCCCGAGGTCTTCAAACAGGGCGATACCGCGGACCTGTGCACCGCAAATTTTTGCGACTTTTCCAGGTGACCGACTCAAGACCGTCAGGCGATATCCCTGGCTCAACCAGTGTCGGCAGAGTTGACGTCCTATCAAACCAGTACCGCCGGTCAGCAATATGTGCATGACATCTTCCTCGCGTGGCGTTTTACCCTGATCACTAGTCTATTTTTATAAGCAGGGATCTTTGATATCGGGCAGGCTCTGTGTTTAACAATAGGCCAAGCTGTCAGAACGAGAACGCTAAAAGTTATACCAAAAAACAATATTGTACAGGTTTCATCCACGGCGTAGTCTGTACAGAAAGGTAAACGAGGCCCCTATGACTGTACCTATCGCAATCATCGGCACCGGCATCGCCGGACTCTCAGCCGCCCAGGCCCTGACGGAAGCCGGGCATGTCGTTCAACTTTTCGATAAAAGCCGCGGCAGTGGCGGACGCATGTCGAGCAAGCGCAGCGATGCGGGTGCCCTGGACATGGGCGCGCAATATTTCACTGCGCGCGATCGCCGCTTCGTGACTGAAGTCCAGCGCTGGCAAGCCAACGGCTGGGTCGCCGAATGGGCACCACAGCTCTACACCTACCACGGCGGCCAGCTCAACCTGTCGCCGGACGAACAGACTCGCTGGGTCGGCACACCTCGCATGAGCGCCATCACCCGCGGCCTGCTCGGTGATCTGGAAGTGCATTTCGCCTGCCGCATTACCGAGGTCTATCGCGGTGAAGAGCATTGGCATCTGCAGGACGCAGAAGGTTTCACTCATGGTCCGTTTGGCCACGTGGTGATCGCCACGCCGGCACCTCAAGCGACGGCACTGCTGGCCTCCGCACCCAAACTCGCCGGGGCCGCCGCGGGGGTAAAAATGGATCCGACGTGGGCCGTCGCACTGGCGTTCGATACGCCATTGGACACACCCATGGAGGGTTGTTTCGTGCAGGACAGCCCACTCGACTGGCTGGCGCGCAACCGCAGCAAACCGGGGCGCGACAATACGCTGGACACTTGGGTGCTGCATGCCACCAGTACCTGGAGCCGGCAACACATCGACCTGCCCAAGGAGGCGGTGATCGAGCAATTGCACGGTGCATTTGCTGAACTGCTGCATGACTCAATGCCTGCCCCGACCTTCAGCCTCGCTCATCGCTGGCTCTACGCACGCCCGGCCAGCAGTCATGAATGGGGAGTTCTGGCCGACGCCGACCTGGGCCTGTATGTGTGTGGTGACTGGTGCCTGTCCGGTCGGGTCGAAGGTGCCTGGCTCAGCGGACAGGAAGCTGCCCGCCGCCTGCATGCGCACTTGCAGTGAACCGTATCAACCCGAGCAAATTGCTGCTGTCGAAGTGGACAGCAGCCCACCCGCAAAACCGCGAAAAACACTTTCTGGTGACCGAGTTGTTCCGAGACGAGGAAGGCACGGTGCTGGATGTCGAACTGCAGGCGGTGCTGACCCGGCGCAGCGAACGGCTCGACTGGCAAACGCTGAAAAACAGCGATGCCTGGAGCCCCGGCTGGAAATAGCCCCCTGTAGGAGCCCGCTTGCGGGCGATCCAAACGCCGCGATCTCTCAGGAATACCCCGTCATCATTCATCGCCAGCAAGCCGGCTCCTACAAAGAGCTCTTCAGCGCGGCATAAAACCTATACAAACAATTTGACTTGTACACCTTTGAATCTATGATGAAGTCCATGTTGTACAGAAACTCATCTCTGTACAGGTTTGGATTCGAGGTGTCCCGATGTCCCATGCCAGCGAAAAACCAAAAATAGCGATCAGCGCCTGCCTGATGGGTGCCAAGGTGCGCTTCAATGGCGGGCACAAGGAATCGCGGCTGTGCAGCCGTACCCTCACTGAGTATTTTGATTTCGTCCCGGTGTGCCCTGAGGTCGCCATCGGCCTGGGTATTCCTCGCCAGCCCATCCGGCTGGTCGGCGACGCTGAACATCCCGAAGCCATCGGCACTGTTCATCCCGAACTGAACGTCACCCGGCCGCTGGCCGATTACGCCCGAAAGATGGCCGCCGAGCTGGACGATATCTGCGGCTACATTTTCATGCAGAAATCGCCGTCTTGCGGACTGGATCGGGTCAAGGTCTACCACGCCAACGGCGCGCCGTTAGAAGGGGGTGGCCGAGGCATTTTTGCCCAGGCGTTCTGTGCACAGCACCCGGATTTGCCAGTGGAAGAAGACGGACGGCTCAACGACCCGGTGCTGCGGGAAAATTTCCTCACCCGCGTATTCGCCTACAGCGCCTGGCAACAATTGCTGCAAGCAGGCCTGACTCGTCGCGGGTTGACGGAATTTCACTCGCGCTACAAATACCTGCTGATGGCCCACAACCCGGTGCAGTACAAAACCCTGGGCAATCTGCTGGGCAACATGGGTCAGATCGACCCGAAAGAACTCGGCCCACGCTATTTCAGCGAACTGATGGCGGCCTTGAAGAAGTGCGCCACGCGCCGCACTCACTCCAACGTTCTGCAACACATCAGTGGCTACCTCAAGCAGGTCATCAGCACTGAAGACAAACAGGAAGTGCAACACGTCATTGGCCAGTATCGCCACGGCATCGTGCCGCTGGTGGTGCCGCTGACGCTGCTCAAACATCACTTTCGCCAACACCCGGACCCGTACATTGCGCAACAGGTTTACCTGCAACCGCACCCGGAAAACCTCAGCCTGCGAAACGCGATCTGATGAAAACCCCACTCGATACCAGTGCCCGGGAAGACCTCGGCGACGACTTTAAAAAAGCCCTCGACGAAGGCTGGCTGCCGATTCGCGAAGTGGCCCGGCAGACTGGCGTCAACGCCGTCACCTTGCGCGCCTGGGAACGGCGTTACGGTTTGATCGTGCCGCAGCGCACGCCGAAAGGGCACCGGCTGTTCAGCGCCGAACACGTGCAACGGATCCTGACGATCCTCACCTGGCTCAATCGCGGCGTAGCCGTCAGCCAGGTCAAGCAACTGCTCGATACTCCGCAAGCCTTTAGCGACGCGGTCGAAAACGATTGGCAGGTGCTGTGCAACACGCTGATCCAAGCGGTCACTCAGCTCAAGGAGCGCACCCTCGACGACACCGTCAATCAGGCGATCGCGCTCTACCCGCCGCGGACCTTGTGCGAACAACTGCTGATGCCGTTGCTGGCCGAGCTTGAACAACGCTGGCAGGGCCAGTTTGGTGCGCAGATGGAGCGCGTGTTTTTCCACTCCTGGCTACGTAGCAAATTCGGCGCGCGCATCTATCATAACAACCGTCAATTGCGGACCGCTCCGCTGCTGTTGATCAATCACTCCGACCTGCCGCTGGAACCGCATCTGTGGCTCACGGCGTGGTTGATCAGCAGTGCCGATTGCCCTGTGGAAGTGTTCGACTGGCCGCTGCCGGCGGGCGAACTCGCTCTGGCAGTCGATCACCTGCAAGCCCGCGGCGTCCTGCTGTATTCCAGCAAAGCCATGAACCTTTCGCAGCTGCCGAAACTTTTGAACGGCGTCAGTTGCCCAAAAATGATTGCAGGACCAACGGTGTGCATCCACTACGCCGAGTTGTCCGTAAAAACAGCAGAAATTGCCGAATTGTTCCTGGCCGAAGATCCGTTATCGGCGCATCAGGAGCTGGTACGGCGCGGGCTTGTATAAATGAAGACGGACACCTCCATGCAACTGATCTGGCTGCGCAGCGACTTGCGTCTACATGACAACACCGCTCTCTCGGCCGCCGCTTCCCGGGGACCGAGCGTGGCGGTGTACCTGCTGAGCCCGCAGCAATGGCGCGAGCACGACGACGCGCCGTGCAAAGTGGATTTCTGGCTGCGCAACCTGAGCGAGTTGAGCCAGGCACTGGATGAACTCAACATCCCGCTGCTGATCCGCAACGCCCCCCGCTGGGACGATGCGCCGAAGGTTTTGCTCGACATCTGTCAGCAACTGAAGATCAGTGCAGTGCACGCCAACGAGGAGTACGGCATTCACGAGAGCCGTCGTGACGACGTGGTGGCCGAAGCGCTGAAGCTCAACGGCATCGACTTCCATAGCTACCTCGATCAACTGCTGTTCAAACCCGGCAGCGTCTTGACCAAAACAGGTACGTATTTCCAGGTCTTCAGCCAGTTCCGCAAGGTTTGCTATGAGCGTCTGCACCGTTCATTGCCAACGCTGGTCAGCGCGCCCATGGCTCAAGCGAAGTTGAACATCGACAGCGACCAAATACCCTCAAGCGTTGAAGGCTTCGCAACACCCGGCGCAGCCTTGCGTGCGCTGTGGCCTGCCGGCGAGACCGAAGCCCGGCGCCGCCTCGATACTTTCGCCGATGCGCAAATCGACTACTACAAAAGTGAGCGTGACTTTCCGGCCAAACCCGGCACCAGTCAGCTCTCGGCCTATCTGGCAGCCGGGGTCATTTCCCCACGCCAGTGCTTGCACGCCGCCCTGCAAAGCAATCAAGGCGAGTTCGAAAGCGGCAAAGTCGGCGCCGTCACCTGGATCAACGAATTGCTCTGGCGCGAGTTCTACAAACACATTCTGGTGGGCTACCCGCGCGTCTCTCGTCACCGCGCCTTCCGCCCGGAAACCGAAGCCCTGGCCTGGCGCGATGCACCGCAAGAACTGGCCGCCTGGCAAGAAGCGCGCACCGGTCTGCCGATCATCGACGCAGCCATGCGCCAACTGCTCGAAACCGGCTGGATGCATAACCGTTTGCGCATGGTGGTGGCGATGTTCCTGACCAAGAATCTGCTGATCGACTGGCGTGAAGGCGAACGTTTTTTCATGCGGCACCTGATCGATGGCGACCTCGCCGCGAACAACGGCGGCTGGCAGTGGAGCTCATCCACCGGCACCGACTCGGCGCCCTACTTCCGGATTTTCAATCCGATCAGCCAATCGGAAAAATTCGACAGCGAAGGCCTGTTCATCAAGCACTGGCTGCCGGAACTGGCCGGGCTGAACAAGAAAGACGTGCACAACCCGGCGAACCTCGGCGGCTTGTTCGGGGTGGCAGATTATCCGTCGCCCATCGTCAATCTGAGTACATCCCGTACACGCGCGCTGGCGGCGTTCAAAAACCTGCCGTCGCGACAGAGCGCGGGTGGTGGTTATGAGTGATTTCCTGCGGCACTTCGCCCGGCAGTTTGCCGAGCTGAACAAAGACAACCTGCAGCGACTGAATGAACTGTACGCCACCGACGTGCACTTCACCGATCCGCTGCACGAAGTTCAGGGCATCGCGCATTTGCGCAGCTATTTCAGTGAGCTCTACGCCAACGTCAGCGAGCTGCGCTTCGATTTTTACGGCTTCGACCAGATTGGCGAAGGCGAAGGTTATCTGCGTTGGGTCATGAGTTACCGCCATCCGCGTCTGGCCGGCGGCCGCTTGATTCGGGTGGACGGCTGTTCGCACCTGCTCTGGCGTGAAAAGGTGTACCGCCACCGGGATTACTTCGATGCCGGGGCACTGCTTTACGAACATGTACCCGTGTTGGGTCGGGCAATCGCCTGGCTGAAAAGGAGAATGGGATGAGTCTTACACCTCCACGACGATATTGGCTGACCGGGGCCAGCAGCGGCATTGGCGCCGCGCTGGCTGAGGAAATTCTGAAAACCGGCGCCCATCTGGCGGTAAGTGCACGCTCGCTGGCGCCGCTGAAAGTCTTGTCGCAACGCTACCCCGGGCAAGTGCTGGTGGTGGCGGGCGATCTGACCAACAGCCAGACCGTACGCGAAATCGGCGAGCAAATCGCGCATGACTGGGGCTCGCTGGATACGGTGATTCTCAATGCCGGCACCTGCGAGTACGTCGACGCCCAGCAGTTTGATTCGTCGATCGTCGAGCACGTGGTGCGCACCAATCTGCTGGCCAGCAGTTACTGCATCGAAGCGGCGCTGCCGCTGTTGCGCAAAGGCACCGCGCCGCATTTGGTGGGCGTCGCGAGTTCGGTGACTTACCTGCCGCTGCCACGGGCGGAGGCGTATGGCGCGTCGAAGGCCGGGCTGCGTTATCTGTTCGAATCGTTGCGCATTGATCTGGCGCCTGAAGGCATAGAAGTCACCGTGGTCAGCCCGGGGTTCGTCGACACACCGCTGACGGCAAAGAACGATTTCCCGATGCCACTCAGTTGGCCGGTGGGCAAAGCAGCGCGACACATCTTTGCCAAGCTGAAGCATCGGCCACTTGAAATTGCATTCCCTGCACTGTTCATGGCGGCGCTCTGGCCACTGTCGAAAATGCCCAACCGGGTCAAGCTCGCCATCGGCAAACGCATGGTGCGCAGCAGTCCGCCAATCAAGGACATCCCGTGAACATCGCCATCATCGGCAGCGGTATCTCGGGGCTGACCAGCGCCTACCTGCTGAATCGCAACCACGAGATCACCCTGTTCGAGGCCGGCGACCGGGTCGGCGGTCATACCCACACGGTGGACGTGGAGGTCAATGGCCAGCGCTATGCCGTGGACACCGGCTTCATCGTGTTCAACGACTGGACGTACCCGAACTTCATTCGCCTGCTGGGTAAGATCGGCGTGGGCTTCAAAGCGACCGAGATGAGCTTCTCTGTCACCGATCCGGACAGCGGCCTGGAGTACAACGGCAACAACCTCAACAGCCTGTTCGCCCAGCGCCGAAATCTGCTGTCGCCGGGGTTCTGGGGCATGCTGCGCGACATTGTGCGCTTCAACAAACGCACTCAGCTGGACCTGTCCGAAGGCCGGATCGCGCAGGACACCACGCTCAACGAATACCTCAAGGCCGGCGGATACGGCGAGCGGTTCATCCTGCATTACATCGTGCCGATGGGTGCGGCGATCTGGTCGATGCCGATGGCCGAGATGCTGAATTTTCCGCTGCAATTCTTTGTGCGGTTTTTCAAGAATCACGGTTTGCTGTCGATCAACAATCGCCCGCAATGGCAAGTAATCGAGGGTGGTTCGAGTGCTTACATCGCCCCGTTGACCGCGACGTTCAAAAAAAGGATCCGCCTCAACTGTCCCGTGATGCGGGTCGAGCGCGATGCCGATGGCGTGGTTATCCACAGCAGCGCCGGCAGCGAACGCTTCGACAAAGTCGTGTTCGCCTGCCACAGCGATCAGGCGCTGAAACTGCTGGCCAAACCGAGCGAAGCCGAACAGTCGATCCTCGGCGCCCTGCCCTACGCGGACAACGAAGTGGTGCTGCACACCGACACGCGCCTGCTGCCTTCGCGCAAACTTGCCTGGGCCAGTTGGAATTATCGCCTCGGTGGGGCCGGCCATACGTTGGCCGCGGTCACCTACGACATGAACATCCTGCAAGGCATCCAGAGCGATGCCACGTTCTGCGTCAGCCTCAACCAAAGCGCCGGCATCACTCCGTCTCTGGTGCTCGGCCGATTTACCTATGCCCATCCGCAATACAGCCTGACGGCCGTGGCGGCGCAGGCTCGCTGGGAAGAATTGAACGGCGCCCAACACAGCTTTTATTGCGGTGCCTATTGGGCCAACGGTTTCCATGAAGATGGTGTGGTCAGCGCGTTGCGTGTGGCCCGCTCGTTCGGGGAAGTGCTGTGAACAGTGCCCTTTATAGCGGCTGGATCGCTCATCGGCGGTTTGCTCCGAAGCACCATGAATTCCGTTACCGGATCGGCCTGCTGTACCTTGATCTCGAAGAACAGGACGCCGTTCTCGGCTTATCGCCACTGTCGGGCAATGGCCGTTTTTCACCGTTTTCGTTTCGCGAAAGCGACTACCTCAAAGCCTTCACCGGTAACGGCACGCGCCTGATCGATGCGGTGCGCGAACAGGTTCGCCAGGCCATCGGTCATGCGCCACAAGGTTCGATCTGCCTGCTGACCCAGCCTCGCAGCTGGGGCCTGGCGTTCAACCCGGTGAGCTTTTTCTATTGTTACGAAGCCGACGGCCAACTGGCGGCGATTCTTGCCGAAGTCACCAACACCCCTTGGCGCGAACGTTTTCACTACGTGTTGCCGGCCAGGACGCCGCAAGACCTGCGCGACTTTCATCAGCATTTCGCCGTGGCCAAGGCCTTCCATGTGTCGCCGTTTCTGCCTCGGGATCTCGAACACCGCATGAGCTTCAGCCCGGTCGCCAATAAAATCGGCGTGCACATGGCCGACTGGCAAGGCGAACTGAAGCTGTTCGACGCCACGCTCAACCTGAAACGCGAAGCCCTGAGTCGCGCCAGCCTGCACCGTTACTTGTGGCGTTTTCCGTGGATGACCGCGAAAACCGGTTTGGCCATTTATTGGCAAGCCCTGCGCCTGCTGCTCAAACGCGCACCGATATTTGCTCATCAAGCTGCCGATGGCAGCTTTCAAACCGCCACCGTTCCACCCAAGGATCGCCGCCATGAAATCCACTAGCGTTTCAGCCAAAGGCTCCCTGTTCAGCACCAACAGCCTGACCGGGACAGTGCTGCGTCGCGGTGTGCTGCGGCAATTGGCGCAGCTGAAGCACGGGCAACTGGTGGTCGTCGAAGACGGCGAACGGCATGTATTCGGCACCGTTGGCAGCCATTTACTGGGGGAGATTCACGTCCTCGACGCCGCGACGTGGGGATTGGTGGCCAGCAACGGTTCAATCGGCGCGGGAGAGGCATTTATCCATGGTTATTGGAGTTCGCCGGACCTGACGGCGGTGGTTCGCGTGTTCGTCAGCAACCTTGAAGTGCTGGACGCGCTGGAAGGTGGCCTGGCGAAACTCGGCCGCCCCTTCGTTCACGGCCTGCACTGGCTCAACCGCAACACACGCAAAGGCTCACAGAAAAACATCGCCGCGCACTACGACCTGGGCAATGACCTGTTCGAGCAGTTTCTCGACCCGACCATGATGTATTCGGCTGCACAATTTCTGAGTCCCGAGGACAGCCTGGAGCAGGCGCAGTTGAACAAACTGGAGCGGATCTGCCAGAAGCTCGACCTCAAACCCAGCGATCACCTCCTGGAAATCGGCACGGGCTGGGGCAGCATGGCGCTGTACGCGGCGCAGAATTATGGCTGCAAAGTCACCACCACCACGCTGTCCAAAGAGCAACACGCCTTTACCGCACAACGGATCGAAGCGCTCGGACTGCAGGAGCAGGTCACCTTGCTGCTCAAGGATTACCGCGATCTCACCGGGCAGTACGACAAGTTGGTGTCGATCGAAATGATCGAAGCCGTGGGCCATCGTTTTCTGCCGACCTACTTCAAGCAATGTGCGCACCTGCTCAAGAGCAATGGCTTGATGCTATTGCAGGCGATCACCATCCGCGAGCAGCGCTACGAGCAAGCCAAGGGCAGCGTCGATTTCATTCAGCGCTACATCTTCCCCGGCGGCGCCCTGCCCTGCGTGCAGAAAATGCTCGAGATCGTCAGCCGCGACACCGACATGAACTTGCTGCACATGGAGGATTTCGGCCTGCATTACGCGCGAACCTTGCGTCTGTGGCATGAGAACTTTCGTCGCGCCCAAGGCCGCTTGAGCGAACTGGGTTACGACGATTACTTCCTGCGGCTGTGGGAGTTTTACCTGTGCTACTGCGAAGGTGGCTTCCTGGAGCGCACCATCGGCACTGCGCAGCTATTGCTGGCCAAACCTTCGGCGATCACCGCGCCGCTGCTTGGTCGTTTCGATGCTTGAACGCCTGGCCAACGCCGCGTTGTTTCAGCTCGGCTGGCTTGCCTGCGTAATCGGCGGCAACAGTTTGTGGTTACTGGTGGCGCTGGGCGCCTTGGTGATTCATCTGCTGTGGATAAGTCGCTGGGCTGAGGAGGGTCGGCTGATTCTCAGCGTTGTGCTGCTGGGCACGACCGTTGACAGTTCATTGCGCTGGCTGGGGGTGTTCGAGTTCAACGAGGTCGCGCCGCTGATTCCTCTGTGGCTGATGCTGTTGTGGGCACTGCTGGCAACAACCTTGCGTCATTGCCTGCAATGGACCGCAAAACCCTGGTGGGTGGGCAGCTTGCTCGGCGCCGTGGGTGGACCGTTATCGTATTACGCGGGAGGGCAACTGGCCGGGGTGCAATTCCCTTACGGCCCATTACCGACGCTGATCGGCATCGGATTACTCTGGGCGCTGCTGTTTCCCGCGCTGCATTTCATGGCCCGGCGGCTGGCGGCGTCCGACACTCACGGCTAAGCGTCCGTCAGGCCTTTTACACAGCGCCGACCGACTGACTTACACTGCGCGCCATGAAAACCATTCCCCACACGCAAATCGCCGAGCCTGCGGTCACGTGCTCGACCTGCGCGGCCTGCTGCTGCCAGCTCGAAGTGATGCTGATCACCGACACGGGCGTGCCTGAACGCTTTATCGATACCGATGACTGGGGTGGGGAAGTCATGCTGCGCCTGGACGACGGCTGGTGCGCCGCACTGGATCGCAACAGCATGATGTGCACGATCTACGAGAAACGCCCGCTGATCTGCCGGGAATTCGAGATGGGCGCACCAGAGTGCATCGATGAGCGCCAGGGGATTACCACGGCGTATCGGTGAAACTCTGCCAACTGAAGATCTGATGTGGGAGCGGGCTTGCTCGCGAAAGCGGTTTAACATTCAACAATGATGTTGACTGACCGTCCGCTTTCGCGAGCAAGCCCGCTCCCACATTTGTTTTACAGCGTTCTCAGAGCGGCATCGTGTAGTGCAGCGCGTAGCTTTCTACACCGTTGTTCGGGCTACTGAGCCCGGCGTTGGAGTAATGCGTCGCACGAATCCCGACTTCATGCCCGCCCGCAAAACGCAGGCCAAAGCCGAACCGGTCTTCGAACTGGAAGGCACTGCCAAGTTGATTGTTTTCAACTTCGGTATTGGCGAACAACGCCACGCCCACCCCGAGCTCTAAATAAGGTTTGACGTTCTGACCGGCAAACTCATAAACAAACACCGGCGAGAACGACAGGCTGTGGTTGCTGGAGGCTTCGTCGCCGTCCCAGTAGGTGTAGGCGCCACTCCAGTAACCGGTCAGGCGACCGACATCACTCTGCAGCCAGCTCTTGTCCCAATCGAATTGCATGCCCAGTCGATAGGTCATGGTCGATTCGCTGGTCTGGCCGACCCCGAACTCCACGCCTGCCGCTTGTGCGGTGAAACTATGCCCCATCAGTGCGGCCGCAATCGCGGCCAAGCAGAATAGTCGCTTCATTAGAAACATCCTTTTCCGAACGATTTCGTAAGGTTTTTTTTGTTGCTCACCGCTATAGAAGTCGACGCTTAATCAGAAGTTCACCCAATTATTCGTTCTCCCCAGGGTTTTGTTTATCCCTTGAAGCTTTGCACAACGCCAGCGGTATTCCACAGGATCGGCAAGATATTTGCGAAATGTTCCGGATCGGCACTGGTCCAGAATTGCGCGGCGCGCGCTGGCCCTTCAGCGAGCAACTCGCGCTCGGCCAACAAACGTTGAAGTTGACGTGCCACCGCGGCCCCTGTGTCGATCAGGCTGATGTCCTCTGGGATCATCTGCTTAAGCAACGGCTTAAGGAAGGGATAATGCGTGCAGCCAAGGATTATCGTGTCGCAGCCTGCCGCGAGCAGCGGCCCGACATACCGGGCAAGCAATTCACGCAGGGCGGGACTGTGCAGATCGCCGTTTTCAATCAACTCCACCAGCCCCGGGCACGGCTGAGTGATTACCCGTACATCCGTGGCGAAGCGGTCGAGTAACGCGGCGAACTTGGCACTCTGCAAGGTGCCGGTGGTGGCGAGCACACCGACCACACCGCTGCGGGTGGCGGCTGCAGCCGGCTTGACCGCAGGCTCCATGCCAACGATGGGCCACTCGGGATAATCGCGCCGCAAATCGGCAACACCGGCCACCGTTGCCGTGTTGCAGGCCAGCACCAGGGCCTTGGCGCCCTGCTGCTGAAAAAAATCAGCCATCACGCTGCAACGCTGCTGGATGAATTCCGGCGTCTTCTCGCCGTAGGGAATATTTCCACAATCGGCGACGTACAGCAGCGTTTCGTTGGGCAGCAATCGCTGGATCTCGGCCAGCACCGAGAGCCCACCGACGCCGGAGTCGAACACGCCAATCGGCGCTTCACGCATGTTTGGGCCCACAGACGCTGCAGCCCGGATCACGCTTGACCCGCAATTCACGGAAGCGCGAGCCCAAGGCATCAATCAACAACAAGCGCCCCACCAGCGGTTCGCCGAAACCCACCAACAGCTTCATCGCTTCCAGTGCCTGGAGGCTACCGACCAACCCAACCAACGGACCGACGACGCCAGCTTCACTGCACGTCAGTTCGGCTTCGCTGCCGTGCCCATATAAACAGTGGTAGCAAGGACTTTCCGGGCGACGCGGGTCGAACACCGACAATTGCCCTTCGAGGCGAATGGCTGCACCGCTGACCAACGGTTTGCCCGCGGCCACGCACGCGGCGTTGACCGCTTCACGGGTGGAAAAATTGTCGGAGCAATCCAGCACCAGGTCCACGGCGGCAACCGCTGCCGCCAAAGAATCTTCATCCAGCGCAGTGCGATGGGCGACTAACGTGATCTCGGGGTTGATTGCACTCAGGCGACGGATCGCCGAGTCGACCTTGGTCAGGCCAACGCTGTCGGTGTCGTGAACGATCTGGCGTTGCAGGTTGGTCAGGTCAACGGTGTCGAAGTCCGCCAGATGCAGCTCACCGACGCCAGCCGCGGCGAGGTAAAGCGCAACCGGTGAACCGAGACCGCCAAGACCGACGATCAATACGCGGCTTTCTTTCAGTCGCAACTGCCCGTCGATGTCGACGTGCTGCAACAGAATCTGCCGACTGTAGCGCAACAATTCCTGATCATTCAGCACGGCAGGCGCCCCAGGCTGATCCGTTGGTGGCCGCCCAGATCGGTGCGGCTGTGGACTGCTTCAAAGCCGCGGGTTTGTAGCAGATCGCGCACGGCTTCGGCTTGATCATAACCGTGTTCGAGCATCAACCAGCCACCCGCGTCCAGGTAATCCGGCGCCTGGTCGACGATCAGGCGCAAGTCGTCGAGCCCGTCGATACCGGCTACCAGAGCGCTCTCCGGTTCGAAACGCACATCGCCTTCCACCAGATGCGGATCGGTCGATGCAATATAAGGTGGATTACTGATGATCAGCTGAAAACGCTGACCTTCCAGCGCGCTGAACCAATGACTGCTCAGCACGGTGGCATTGTTAAGGTGCAGGCGCTGACGATTGCGCTCGGCCAGGGCCACGGCTTCAAGCACGCGATCCACGGCAGTGACGCTCCACGCCGGACGTTCACTGGCCAGGGCCAGGGCGATGGCGCCGCTGCCGGTGCCTAGATCGAGGACCTTGGCGGGCGTGGCGGGCAACAATTCCAGCGCGGCCTCCACCAGCAATTCGGTGTCCGGGCGCGGGATCAGCGTGTGCGGCGCGACTTCCAGGTCAAGTTTCCAGAAACCTTGCTGGCCGAGAATGTACGCCACCGGCTCGCCGCCACGACGGCGTTGCAGGTATTCGGCAAATTTCAGCGCGGCATCGCTCGGAACGATGCGCTCCGGCCAGGTGTGCAGAAAACTGCGGGACTTGCCCAATGCCGCGGCCAGCAACAATTCAGCATCCAGACGCGCCGTCGGCGAGTCGGGCAGATCAGCGGCGCGCAACAGACTGGCAATGATCGTCATTCGATGGCCGCCAGTTGGTCAGCCTGATATTCGGCCAGCAACGGTTCGATCACCGCATCGACACCGCCCGCGAGGATTTCGTCGAGGGAGTACAGCGTCAGGTTGACCCGGTGATCGGTAACCCGGCCCTGGGCAAAGTTGTAGGTACGGATCCGCTCCGAGCGATCTCCCGAACCCACCAGCAATTTACGCTCGCTGGCGATGGCATTCGCCGCAGCGCTGGTCTGCTGATCGTTGAGTTTTGCCGACAGCCAGGACATCGCCCGGGCGCGGTTCTTGTGCTGGGAACGTTCTTCCTGGCATTCGACGACGATACCGGACGGCAAGTGCGTGATGCGGATCGCCGAGTCGGTCTTGTTGACGTGCTGGCCGCCGGCGCCGGAGGAACGATAGGTGTCGACCCGCAAATCCGCCGGGTTGATCTCGATCGCTTCCTGTTCGTCCGGCTCGGGCAACACTGCCACGGTGCAGGCGGATGTGTGGATGCGCCCCTGGGATTCAGTGGCCGGAACCCGTTGCACGCGGTGCACGCCGGATTCGAATTTCAGCTTACCGTAGACGTTGTCGCCTTCAACCCGAGCGATGACTTCTTTATAGCCGCCATGCTCGCCGATGTTCTCCGAGAGAATTTCCACCCGCCAGCCACGCCGCTCGGCGTAACGCGAATACATGCGGAACAGGTCGCCGGAGAAAATCGCCGCCTCGTCGCCGCCGGTGCCGGCACGGATTTCGAGGAACACGTTGCGCCCGTCGTTCGGGTCCTTGGGGAGCAAAAGCCGTTGCAGGCTGGCTTCGATCTCGATCAGTTGCTCTTTGGCTTCGCGAACTTCTTCCACGGCCATTTCGCGCATGTCCGGGTCGCTGTCCTTGAGCAGGGCCTGGGCGCCTTCGAGGTCGCTTTGCACCTTGAGCAACTGTTTATAGGTGTCGACGATCGGCTCGACTTCCGCGTACTCCTTGGAATAGGCGCGGAATTTGGTCTGATCGGAAATGACTTCGCCATCGCCAAGCAAGGCGGTCAATTCCTCGAAACGGTCCTGGAGGATGTCCAGCTTATTGAGCAGTGACGCTTTCATTGCGGTTTTTTATCCGAAAAGCTATCCGATGAGCCCTCACCGAGGGCAAAGAGTTCCTGGGCCATGGCCAGTGCGTCGAGGCGACCTTCGGCAGAGAGCTTTTTCAACTGCACGCTCGGTGCGTGCAAGAGTTTGTTGGTCAAGCCACGCGCCAGTTGCACCAGCACGTCTTCGGCGCTGCTGCCGTTGGCCAGCATCCGCTGGGCCTTCTGCAATTCTTCGTCGCGCATGCGCTCGCTTTGTTGGCGATAGGCCTTGAGCACATCCACCGCCGCCAGTTCGCGCAGGCGGATCATGAAGTCTTCGGCGCCTACCGAAACCATCTCTTCCGCCGCTTGCGCAGCGCCCTGACGGCTCTTGAGGTTTTCGGCGACCACTTCGTGGAGATCGTCGACGCTATACAGGTAAACGTCATCCAACTCGCCGACTTCAGGCTCGATATCGCGTGGTACGGCGATGTCCACCATGAAGATCGGCTTGTGCTTGCGCAGCTTCAAGGCACTTTCCACAGCGCCCTTGCCGAGAATCGGCAACTGGCTGGCGGTGGAACTGATGACGATGTCGCTGCGCACCAGTTCAGCCGGGATGTCCGAAAGCAAGACAGCATGTGCGCCAAACTGCTCGGCCAGAATGCTCGCGCGTTCCAGGGTGCGGTTGGCGACGACAATGCGTTTCACACCCAGCTCATGCAGATGGCGGGCGACCAGAGTGATGGTCTCGCCGGCGCCGATCAGCAAGGCCTGGCTGCGTTGCAGGTCACTGAAAATCTGTTTCGCCAGGCTGACCGCAGCAAATGCCACGGACACCGGGTTTTCACCGATGGCAGTGTCGGTGCGCACTTGCTTGGCCGCATTGAACGTCGCCTGGAACAGACGCCCGAGCAGCGGACCGATGGTGCCAGCCTCACGGGCCACGGCGTAGCACGATTTCATCTGGCCGAGAATCTGCGGTTCGCCCAACACCAGCGAATCGAGCCCGGAGGCGACCCGCATCATGTGACGAACTGCCGCATCATCTTCGTGCACATAAGCGCTCGCGCGCAGTTCGTCGAGGCTCAAATGGTGATAATCGGCCAGCCAGCGCAGCACGATGTCAGCCGAAAGGTGATCCTGTTCTATATACAGTTCACTGCGATTGCAGGTGGAGAGGATCGCAGCTTCGCGGCTGTCGGTGAGTCGGCAGAGCTGCTGCAAAGCCTCCACCAGCTGCTCAGGGGTAAAGGCCACGCGCTCGCGGACGTCTACTGAAGCAGTCTTGTGGTTAATACCGAGTGCAAGGAAGGCCATTCAAGGTCGCTGATGGTGACGTGAAGCCGGCAATTGTCCTACTTCGTCTGATTCAGAACAACCACTCGATATCTATAGCTCTGGTAGATGACGCCCGAGCCTGCGAGCGGTTCTCGTTTACACCCGTTATGAGACGCACACCGCCCTTGCAGGAGCCGGCTTGCTGGCGATGGCCTTGCAGGCACCACGTCCGTTCCAGAATAAATGCGTCATCGTTCACGACCAGCGCCAGCAAGCCGGCTCCTACAATTGAGGTTCGGCGGTTATGTTTGGTCGAAGGCTTGTGTCATGATGATCCGACCGCAGGTTAGTCGTCCTCTTCCTATATGAATAGATCTTCCGCGTTGCTCCTCGCTTTTGTCTTCCTCAGCGGCTGCCAGGTCATGGCACCCGTTTCACCGGACGGTACGCCGCCGGCCGAAGACAGCACCCCGGCCCCTGAAAAGCCCAAGGTTTACAGCTCATTCAGTGAAGAAACCATCTTCAGTCTGTTGAGCGCCGAACTGGCTGGCCAACGCAATCGTTTCGACATTGCGCTGGACAACTACGTGACCCAGGCCATCAATACCCAGGATCCGGGCATCTCCGAGCGGGCGTTCCGCATCGCCGAGTACCTGGGCGCCGATCAGGCCGCCCTGGACACCGCGCTGATCTGGGCGAAAAACGCCCCGGACGACCTCGAGGCGCAACGGGCCGCAGCCGTACAGCTGGCTCGCGCCGGGCGCTATGACGACTCCATGGTCTATATGGAGAAAGTCCTGCAAGGCAAGGGCGACACGCATTTCGACTTCCTCGCCCTGTCCGCGGCCGATACCGACCAGGAAACCCGCAACGGCCTGATGAAAAGTTTTGACCGTTTGCTGCAGCGCCATCCGCAAAACAGCCAGCTGCTTTTCGGCAAGGCCTTGTTGATGCAACAGGACGGCGACAGCAAAGGTGCACTGGCCTTGCTGGAAGACAACCCGCCGGACGAAGGTGAAATCGCCCCGATTCTGCTGCGCGCACGCCTGCTGCAGACCCTCGATCGCGGCGATGAAGCCTTGCCGCTGTTGCAAAAAAGCATCAAGAAGTACCCGGACGACAAACGCCTGCGCCTGACTTACGCACGCATGCTGGTCGAACAGGACCGCATGGACGACGCCAAAGCCGAGTTCTCGAGCCTGGTTCAGCAATACCCGGAAGACGACGAACTGCGATATTCCCTGGCGCTGGTGTGCCTGGAGGCCAAGGCCTGGGACGAAGCCAAGGGCTACCTCGAAGACCTGATTGCCCGGGAAAGCCATGTCGACTCGGCGCACTTGAACCTCGGTCGCATCGCTGAAGAGCGCAACGATCCCCAGGGTGCATTGATCGAATATGCCCAGGTCGGCCCGGGCAACGATTACCTGCCGGCGCAGTTGCGTCAGGCCGATATCCTGATGAACAACGGCAAGACCGCCGAAGCGCAAAGCCGTCTGGCAAGCGAGCGCGATGAGCAGCCCGACTATGCGATTCAGTTGTATCTGATCGAAGCCGAAACACTGTCCGCCAACAAACAGCCGGACAAGGCCTGGAATGTTCTGCACAAAGCCTTGCAGCAATACCCGGACGACCTGAATCTGCTGTACACCCGCGCCATGCAGGCGGAAAAACGCAATGACCTGGCGCAGATGGAAAAAGACCTGCGCCTGATCATCAAGCGCGACCCGGACAACGCGATGGCGCTCAACGCCCTCGGCTACACCCTGTCCGACCGCACGACGCGTTACGCGGAAGCCAAGGCCCTTATCGAACAGGCGCATCAGATCACCCCGGAAGACCCGGCGGTACTCGACAGCCTCGGCTGGGTGAATTTCCGCCTGGGCAATCTCGATGAAGCCGAGCGGTATCTGCGCCAGGCACTGGATCGCTTCCCGGATCAGGAAGTCGCGGCTCACCTGGGTGAAGTCCTATGGGCCAACGGCAAGCAACGGGAAGCCAAGCAGATCTGGGGCAAATTCCTCAAGGCACAACCCGACAGCCCAATCCTGCGCGGCACCATCAAGCGCCTGACCGGATCAGAGACTCTTTAACATCATGTTCTTGCGCCACTTCATCGTTTTCAGTTTTATCGCCTTGCTCGCCGGTTGCGCGGGCTTCGGTGCCCGCGAATCGGTTCAGGGCCAGGGCGACGCCGGTCTATGGCGCGTTCACAAAGAACAACTGACCAGCCTCGATGGCTGGCAGATCAACGGCAAGATCGGCATCCGTGCGCCAAAAGACTCGGGCAGCGGCACGCTGTTCTGGCTGCAGCGCCAGTCGTATTACGATATTCGCCTGTCGGGCCCTCTGGGTCGCGGCGCCGCACGCCTGACCGGACACCCCGGAAATGTTTCGCTGGAAGTCGCCAACCAGGGGCGCTATGAAGCGCCGACGCCGGAAGTGCTGCTTGAAGAACAGCTCGGCTGGAAGCTGCCGGTGTCGCACCTGGCCTGGTGGGTCCGCGGGCTCCCGGCGCCGGACAGCAAAAGCCGCCTGACACTGGATGCCGACAGCCGCCTGGCCAACCTGGATCAGGATGGCTGGCAGGTCGAATACCTGAGTTATGCCGAGCAAAACGGCTTCTGGCTGCCCGAGCGGATCAAACTGCATGGCACCGACCTTGACGTCACGCTGGTGATCAAGGAATGGCAACCTCGCAAACTGGGGCAATGACATGACGGCCCCACGCTTGACGCTGCCCTCTCCTGCCAAACTCAATCTGATGCTGCACATCCTCGGCCGCCGCGACGACGGTTACCACGAGTTGCAGACGATTTTTCAGTTTCTCGACTACGGCGATGAAATCACCTTCGCTGTGCGCGACGACGGTGTGATCCGACTGCACACTGAATTCGATGGTGTTCCCCACGACAGCAATCTGATTGTTCGAGCCGCGAAAAAACTTCAGGAGCAATCCGGTTGTTCGCTCGGTATCGACATCTGGATCGAAAAAATTCTGCCCATGGGCGGTGGCATCGGTGGCGGCAGTTCAAATGCCGCGACGACTTTGCTTGGCCTCAATCATCTCTGGCAACTGGACTGGAACGAGGATCAGCTGGCCGCACTGGGCCTGACGCTGGGCGCCGACGTCCCGGTTTTCGTGCGCGGACACGCCGCTTTTGCCGAGGGCGTGGGGGAGAAACTCACCCCTGTAGACCCCGAAGAACCGTGGTATCTCGTGCTTGTGCCGCAAGTATCTGTAAGTACAGCAGAAATTTTTTCAGATCCACTGTTGACACGTAACTCTCCTCCCATTAAAGTGCGCCCCGTTCCCAAGGGAAACAGTCGAAATGACTGCTTACCGGTGGTAGCAAGGCGTTATCCAGATGTACGTAACGCATTGAATTTGTTAGGTAAATTTACCGAAGCAAAACTCACCGGAACTGGAAGTTGTGTGTTTGGGGGCTTCCCAAGCAAAGCTGAAGCTGATAAAGTCTCGGCCCTTCTTACAGAGACCCTTACAGGGTTTGTAGCAAAAGGAAGCAACGTTTCGATGTTGCATCGCAAGCTGCAAAGTCTGCTCTAAAGGAACCGAGTACTGGGTACTCGTTGCAACAGATACAGGGGCGTCGCCAAGCGGTAAGGCAGCAGGTTTTGATCCTGCCATGCGTTGGTTCGAATCCAGCCGCCCCTGCCATTTTCCTATACTCATCCAGGTTACCCTCAGCCTCTAGGTACTGCGCGTGTCCAAGATGATGGTCTTTACGGGGAACGCTAACCCCGATCTGGCTCGGCGTGTTGTACGTCAGCTGCATATCCCTCTCGGTGACATCTCTGTCGGTAAGTTTTCCGACGGCGAAATTACAGCCGAGATCAATGAAAACGTCCGCGGTAAAGACGTCTTCATTATTCAGCCGACTTGCGCTCCGACCAACGATAACCTGATGGAACTGGTAGTGATGGCTGATGCCTTCCGCCGCTCCTCGGCTACTCGTATCACTGCTGTTATTCCTTACTTTGGTTATGCCCGTCAGGATCGCCGTCCGCGTTCCGCACGTGTGGCTATCAGCGCGAAAGTCGTTGCTGACATGCTTACCGTAGTCGGCATCGACCGTGTTCTCACGGTTGATCTGCATGCTGACCAGATCCAGGGTTTCTTCGATATTCCGGTAGATAACATCTACGGCTCCCCAGTATTGGTGGATGACATTGAAGATCAGCGCTTCGAAAACCTGATGATCGTGTCCCCGGACATTGGTGGCGTCGTGCGTGCACGTGCTGTTGCCAAATCCCTGGGCGTGGACCTCGGGATCATCGACAAACGCCGTGAGAAAGCCAATCACTCTGAAGTGATGCATATCATCGGTGATGTCGAAGGGCGTACCTGTATTCTGGTCGATGACATGGTCGATACCGCCGGCACTCTGTGCCACGCGGCAAAGGCTTTGAAAGAGCATGGCGCTGCCAAGGTTTTCGCCTACTGCACGCACCCTGTGCTGTCGGGTCGGGCGATCGAAAACATTGAAAATTCCGTGCTGGACGAGCTGGTGGTGACCAACACCATCCCGCTGTCCGCTGCAGCACAAGCCTGTGCGCGTATCCGTCAACTGGATATCGCACCGGTTGTTGCCGAAGCGGTCCGCCGCATCAGCAATGAAGAATCGATCAGCGCGATGTTCCGTTAAGGGCCCTGCCCTTCTCGAACATCTCGTTGACGAAAAGCGCCCCGCCCCGGCATTCCTGTCGGGGCGGGGCTTTTTTGCCCATATCGCCTTTAGCGCTGGTCGCAAACGCTGGGGCGAATGTGGTTATTTTGGAGATACAACATGAACGAATTTACTCTGAATGCTGAAGTGCGTTCCGACCTGGGGAAAGGTGCGAGCCGCCGCCTGCGTCGTCTCGCAAGCCTGGTACCAGCTGTAGTTTACGGTGGCGAAAAAGCCCCTGAATCCATCAGCATGCTGGCCAAAGAAGTTGCCAAACTGCTCGAAAACGAAGCGGCTTACAGCCACATCATCGAGCTGAACGTTGGCGGCACCAAGCAAAACGTAATCATCAAGGCTCTGCAGCGTCACCCGGCCAAAGGCCACGTGATGCACGCTGACTTCGTACGCGTTGTAGCCGGCCAGAAACTGACCGCTATCGTGCCTGTACACTTTGTTGGTGAAGAAGCTCCGATCAAGAAAGGCGGCGAAGTTTCGCACGTTGTTTCGGAAATCGAAGTGACCTGCCTGCCGAAAGACCTGCCTGAATTCATCGAAGTCGACCTGGCTAACGCCGAAATCGGCTCGATCATTCACCTGTCCGACCTCAAAGCCCCTAAAGGCGTTGAGTTTGTTGCTCTGGCACACGGCGATGACAAGGCTGTTGCCAACGTCCACGCTCCACGTGTTGCTCCAGAAGCTACTGAAGAAGGCGCAGCAGAGTAATTTACTCTGTGATGCCGGAGTGACCCGGTAACATCGCGGACTGGAACGTAGCGAGAAAGCGGGCGAGAACGCGGAGTTTACATAATGGTAAATGAGCACTTGTCGTCCACTTTCGCCGCACACCCGGATTGCGACGATGTTATCCACCACTCCAAAAGGAAGGGCCCCTATCGTGACTGCCATCAAACTGATCGTTGGCCTGGGAAATCCAGGCGCTGAATACGAACAGACCCGGCATAACGCAGGGGCCCTTTTTGTTGAGCGCATCGCGAACGCACAAGGCGTGAACCTTGTGGCGGATCGCAAATATTTCGGCCTGACCGGACGCTATTCGCATCAGGGTCAGGATGTTCGCCTGCTGATACCCACCACGTACATGAACCGTAGCGGCCAGGCCGTAGCGGCACTTGCCGGCTTCTTTCGCATCAAGCCGGAAGAGATACTCGTGGCGCACGACGAACTCGACCTGCCTCCGGGCGTTGCCAAACTCAAACAGGGCGGCGGCCATGGCGGTCACAACGGATTGCGCGACATCATCGCGCAACTGGGTAATCAGAATACCTTCTACCGCTTGCGGCTTGGCATTGGCCACCCGGGCGTAGCCAGTATGGTTTCAAATTTCGTCCTGGGTCGTGCGCCACGCGCCGAACAGGAAAAACTCGATGCCAGCATCGACTTTGCCCTCGGCGTGCTGCCGGATATCCTCGCCGGGGAATGGAACCGCGCGATGAAAAACCTGCACAGCCAGAAGGCCTGACTCTACTCCTCGGGGAAAACACCATGGGATTCAATTGCGGCATCGTCGGCCTGCCTAACGTCGGCAAGTCCACCCTGTTCAACGCCCTGACCAAATCCGGGATCGCGGCCGAGAACTTCCCCTTCTGCACCATCGAACCGAACACCGGTATCGTGCCGATGCCGGATCCACGACTGGAAGCCCTGGCGGCCATCGTCAATCCAAAGCGCATCCTGCCGACCACCATGGAATTCGTCGACATCGCGGGCCTCGTTGCCGGCGCTTCGAAAGGTGAAGGCCTGGGTAACAAGTTCCTCGCCAACATCCGTGAGACCGATGCCATCGCTCACGTGGTCCGCTGCTTCGAAGACGAGAACGTGATTCACGTCTCCAACAGCGTCGACCCGAAACGCGACATCGAAATCATCGACCTGGAACTGATCTTCGCCGACCTCGACAGCTGCGAGAAGCAACTGCAGAAAGTCGCCCGTAACGCCAAGGGTGGTGACAAGGACGCCGTTGTCCAGAAGGGCCTTCTGGAGCAATTGATCGCTCACTTCACCCTCGGCAAGCCAGCGCGCACCCTGATGAAGAACATGGCGGCCGACGACAAGGCGGTGATCCGTGGCTTCCACCTGCTGACCACCAAGCCGGTCATGTACATCGCCAACGTTGCTGAAGACGGCTTCGAGAACAACCCGCTGCTGGACATCGTCAAAGCCATCGCCGAAGAAGAAGGCGCCATGGTGGTTCCTGTCTGCAACAAGATCGAAGCCGAAATCGCCGAGCTGGAAGACGGCGAAGAAAAAGACATGTTCCTCGAAGCCCTTGGCCTCGAAGAGCCTGGCCTGAACCGCGTGATCCGCGCCGGCTACGAAATGCTGCACCTGCAGACCTACTTCACCGCCGGTGTCGAAGAAGTCCGCGCATGGACCGTCCGCGTCGGTGCCACCGCACCGCAAGCCGCTGGCGTGATCCACACCGACTTCGAAAAAGGCTTCATCCGCGCCGAAGTCATCGCCTACGACGACTTCATCCAGTACAAGGGCGAAGCCGGTGCCAAAGAAGCCGGTAAATGGCGCCTGGAAGGCAAGGACTACATCGTTAAAGACGGCGACGTGATGCACTTCCGTTTCAACGTCTAGTTTTCAGGAAGCAGCAGCCACACAAGAAAAAGCCGCGTTTGATACGCGGCTTTTTTGTGCCTGAAATTTCGTTCATCGCAATCCTGTAGGAGCCGGCTTGCTGGCGATTTAACCGCGGGGCCTGAATCGCCAGCAAGCCGGCTCCTACATTCGATTTGTGTTGAGTCAGGCCTTTTTGGTTCTTGGCAGGAAGATCGCCAACACGCCCAGCAGCGGCAGGAACGAACACAGGAAGTACACGTATTCAATGCCGTGCACATCCGCCAGATGCCCCAGCAACGCCGCGCCAATCCCGCCGAAGCCAAACATCAGCCCGAAGAATACCCCGGCAATCATCCCGACATTTCCTGGTACCAATTCCTGCGCATACACCACGATGGCCGAGAACGCAGAGGCGAGGATGAAGCCGATCACCACACTGAGAATGCTGGTCCAGAACAGATCAACATGCGGCAGGATCAGCGTGAACGGCGCCACGCCCAGGATTGAAAACCAGATCACTGCCTTACGCCCGATCTTGTCGCCGATCGGCCCACCGAAGAATGTCCCCGCCGCCACCGCGCCCAGGAACAGGAACAAATGCAGCTGCGAACTGGCCACCGACAGGTCGAACTTCTCGATCAGGTAGAAGGTGAAGTAGCTGGTGAAACTGGCCATGTAGAAATACTTGGAGAACACCAGCAAACCGAGCACCACCAGCGCACTGATGACCCGGCCCTTCGACAAACCATGCGTCGCAGCCTGACCTTGCTTGAGCTTGAACAGGTTCAGGTGATTGGCGTACCAGCGACTGATCCGGTAGAGCACGAACAGCGCAAACACCGCGAACAAGCCAAACCACGCCACATGGCCCTGACCAAACGGAATGATGATCGCCGCCGCCAGCAATGGACCGAAAGCGGAGCCCGCGTTACCACCGACCTGGAAAGTCGATTGCGCCAGGCCAAATCGCCCGCCCGATGCCAGCCGCGCCACGCGGGACGCTTCCGGGTGAAAGGTCGACGAGCCAATGCCGATCAACCCCGCCGCCAGCAGAATCAATGGAAAGGTGCCGACCACCGACATCATCAAAATGCCGATCAACGTGCACACCGTCCCCGCCGGAAGCAGCCAGGGTTTGGGATGACGATCGGTGTGGTAACCGACCCACGGCTGCAACAGCGAGGCGGTCAGCTGGAAGGTCAGGGTGATCAGACCGACCTGAGTGAAGGTCAGGCCATAGCTGGCCTTGAGCATCGGATAGATCGAAGGCAGCACCGACTGAATCAGGTCGTTGATCAAATGCGCCAGCGCCACGGCGCCGATGATGCGCATGACCAGAGGGCTGCTTTGAGAAGTCGCGGATGCCGGCGTCGCGCCGGTCTGGGCATTGCTGATAGCCATGGGAATTTCCGTACAGCAGATGGGTGCACACGGGCAGGTGCGTCAATGTGCCATTTTTCAGTGCAGCAGCGCCATCCCCTTAGCCAGCTAACGAACTAAATGCCCCCCCCTTCCTTGCAGTAGCGAGCTTGCTCGCGATGATCGTCAATGATGATGCTGGGCGCCTGACACTCCTCGGCGTTCTTTCAATCATTGCGAGCAAGCTTGCTCCTACAGTCAAGTCCCAGTAATAGCGCAACGCCATGGTCTGAATCTTGCCTCCTTTATCCTCTTCAACGCGGTGCCTTACAAAGGACACCGAGAATGGGAAGTTTCGCTACAGAGTCGGCCTACAGAGCTGACGAGGGTGAACTTTCGAGGCCTTTAAAAAGGGCACGAGTCGCGGTCGCAACGATCTCGACGCACGCGATTGGTGCGTGGTGTCCATAGGAGTCATGGGGCATGCAGGCTTTTTTATCTCCGGGGATCGGGTTGCTGGGGCGTTTCGGCTTCGCCCGCAAGTTTCAGCTGTTGTTTCTGCTGTTTATCCTGCCACTCGCGGGCAGCCTGCTGATGATCGGCCAGGACTATCGCGCCAAACTGAACCTGATTTCCGGCGAGCGTGCCGGGGTCCGGCAACTGCTCGCGCTGGACGCGCTGGATAACCTGCTCGCCGCTCAGCGTGACCGCGCCGCGCGCTGGCGCGCCACCGAGACCAACCGGCAGCCGACACCCGCCACTCTCGCGGCGATGGCCGCGTTCGATGCGGTTCAGCCGGCAGTGGCCCAGGCCACTGCGGACCTTGGCAACGCGTTGCAAACCGAAGGCGCCGAGGGCGAAACACTGGCCCGCTATCAGGCGCTGCAAACCGCCCTCAATGGCCTCGACTCGAAAAGCCTGAGCAGCGTCGGCTGGTGGCCGGACGGTTACGACCGTTTCACCAATGCCTTGAGCGCTCTGCAAGCCTTGCGCGAACAGATCGCCATGGACAATCGCCTGACGCTCGCACCGTGGCTGGAAACCTACCTGCTGACGCAGATCTCCACGCAACACGCGCCGGACCTGATCGAACGCGTAGGCCGTCTGGCCAGCGTCGGCCAGGCGTCGGTGGTGTCCGGTCAGTTCACGCTGCAAAGCCGTCTGCAATTGCGCGACCTGCGCAGCCGCATCGGCGACGCCCGTGAACAGCTGATGAAAACCGCCACGCTGCTCGAAGCGCGCCTTCCCAGCGCCTTGCAGGCCTGGGCCGGGCAATACCATGACAGCCTCAAACACCTCGATGCCGAACTGAAAGTCCTTGATGACGGTGTGTTTGGCGGCAGCATCAAACTCAAGCCCGAGGAGTTCGAACGCAGCCTCGACAGCCTGCTCACCGACCTCGCTTCGCTGCGCCAGCAGTCGTTGGTCTCGCTGGATCAACGCCTGGATTACTACCACGGCTCGGCGATCCGCCAGTTCATTGTGGTGGCGGTGATCTTTGGTTGCCTGCTGCTGGCCGCGTTGTACCTGTTTATCTGCTTGCAGGCTTCGATTCGTCGCAGCGCCAACGGCATCACGCTGCTGGCCGAAGCCTTGCGCGACGGTAATCTGAGCCTGCAAGTGCCGGTTGAGGGTCGCGACGAACTGGCCGCGATCAGTACCGCGCTCAACGTCGCCGTGGTGCAACTGCGCAACAGCCTGCTGGGGGTCGATCACGAAACCCTGCAACTGAGCAACGCGGTGCGCACGCTCAACCATCATTCCAGTGATGCGTTGGGCGAGGTCGAAGCGCAGCAATTGCAGATCAGTCAGATCGCCGCGGCCGCAACGCAATTGGCCGCCACCTCCCAAGGCGTTGCCCAGAGTTGCGAACAGGCTTCCGGCAGCGCCCAGCACACCCAGCGCATTGCTGCCGACAGCAGCCGCGACAGTCAACGCACCACCGCGAGTATTCAGCAGCTCAACCAGCGTTTGAACGACACGGCGGCGGCACTCGGGCGGGTCAGTGAACAAGGCCAGCAGATTCAATTGGTGGTCGACACCATTCGCGGGGTCGCCGAGCAAACCAACCTGCTGGCGCTCAACGCCGCCATCGAAGCGGCTCGCGCCGGTGAACAGGGTCGAGGCTTTGCGGTGGTCGCCGATGAAGTGCGCAGCCTGTCGCAACGCACCCAATCGTCCACCGCGCAGATCGCCGGCACCGTCGACAGCTTGCGTAACACGGTGAATGAAGCCGTGAGCCTGATGGAAGCCGCCTGCGGCCAGGCGCAATCCGATGCGCAAGCGGTCACCGGCCTCGGCGAACGACTGGGGGAAATCGCCAGCGCCGTGCAGAGTGTCACCGACACCCTGGCGCAGATCGCCACGGCGGTCGATGAGCAAGCAACCACTGCCGACGAAGTCAGCGGCAACATCCAGCAAGTCGACCAGGCCGCCGTGCGCTTGCTCGAAGGCGCGCGGGCGGTGAATCAGGCAGCGGACACCTTGAGCCAGGGCAGCAAGGCCCTGAGCGCCAACACCGGACGTTTTCGTTTGAATGTCTAGTCCCGATTCTGTAGGAGCCGGCTTGCTGGCGATGAACGTTTACGCGGTTTGCCTGGTGAACCGCGGTGCCTGGATCGCCAGCAAGCCGGCTCCTGCAGTGCAGATCTATCGGCCTCAGGCGGCGATTACCGCTTCCGGAACACCGGGCGGTTTCGATTGAGTGTCTAGTCCCGGTTCTGTAGGAGCCGGCTTGCTGGCGATGAACGATTACGCGGTTTGCCTGGTGAACCGCGGTGCCTGGATCGCCAGCAAGCCGGCTCCTGCAGTGCAGATCTATCAGCCTCAGGGGCGATTACCGCTTCGGGAACACCGGGCGGTTTCGCTTGAATGTCTAGTTCTGTAGGAGCCGGCTTGCTGGCGATGAACGATTACGCGGTTTGCCTGGTGAACCGAGGTGCCTGGATCGCCAGCAAGCCGGCTCCTACAGTGCAGATCTATCGGCCTCAGGGGCGATTACCGCTTCGGGAACACCGGGCGGTTTCGTTTGAGTGTCTAGTTCTGTAGGAGCCGGCTTGCTGGCGATGAACGTTTACGCGGTTTCCCTGGCAAACCGCGGCGCCTGGATCGCCAGCAAGCCGGCTCCTACAGTGCAGATCTATCGGCCTCAGGCGGCGATTACCGCTTCCGGAAAGTCCTGCTCCAGCTCGGTCTTCAGCCACTGAATGAACCACGACACATCCGCCGAAAGTTCGGCGGATGGCGTCAACACACGATAGCTTTCCAGTTTGACTTCGGCGTCCAGCACCCGTACCAGCGCACCGCTTTTTAGTTCTTCACGCACCAGCACTTCGTTGGCCAATGCGATGCCCTGCCCGCTCTCGGCCACCGACAGCGCGTGGTCGTTGTTGACGTACAGCATGTCCGAGTTGAGGTGCACGTCCAGATCGTGGGCGGCGAACCACAGGTTCCACCACTCGCCGTCATCGACGTGAATCAGGTTGAGTTTCACCAGGTCGGCGGGCCCGTCGACGGGGTCGATGCTGGCCAGATATTCCGGCGTACAGATCGGGAATACACGCGGGCGGATCAGGCTGACGCGGGAATGCGCGTATTGCCCATCCACGCCGTAGACAATCCCGAGGTCGGCGCTCTTGCCATCCACATCGGTGAACGTCGAGTTGGGCTCGATGGCGAACTTCAGGCCCGGCCGCAAATGGCGCATGACTTCAATGCGCGGCATCAGCCAGCGCTTGGCAAAACCCGGCACCACCATGATGCGCAACCAGCGCTCGGCATCCTTGGGCCTAGCCTCCTTGCCAGCCTCGATCATCAGCTGCAAGGCAGCGGCAATCTTGCGGTGATATTTCTCCCCCGCCAACGTCAAGATCACACCACGAGACGTGCGCTCGAACAGCTGAATGCCCAGCCATTCCTCCAGCAATTTTACGTGCCGACCGATGGCAGGCTGGGTCACATGCAGCGCCTTCGAGGCCTCGACGTAGCTGCCCAGACGAGCCGCCGCATCAAAGGCACGCACCGCATTCAGTGGTGGTAAACGGTGGTCAGGCATGGGGTTGGCCGCCTTTTGCTATTAAATTATTTAACAGGTCGTATGTTAAAATTGAAGTTTCGCCCCCGCAACCCCTCACTGATAATCCAGGCACAGCACAACAAAAAAACAGCTGGCTCAAAACACCCGAACACATCTCGATCCTGCCCAAAAAAATAATATCCATGGCCCGACGGTGCTGCTGATATCAGCGTATTCGCAGGCGATGGGGGAATCGGAGGTAACGCATGAATGCCCTGCATTCGCTGCAAACACTGGCGGTGTCCATCCGCTCGGTGCGCAAAGTCTACGGTGATCCACAGACCGGTCCGGTCGCGCTGAAAAGCATCGACCTGGACATTCGCGACAACGAATTCTTCACCCTCCTCGGTCCTTCTGGCTGCGGCAAAACCACGCTCTTGCGGATGATCGCCGGGTTCGAGTTTCCGACCGAGGGCGAGATTCTGCTCTACGGCGAAAACATCGCCGACCGCCCACCTTTCGAACGTCCGGTCAACACGGTGTTTCAGCATTACGCGCTGTTCCCGCACATGACCATCGCCGAGAACCTGGCCTTCGGCCTTGAATCGCACCCGATGGGCAAGGTCATGAACAAGGCCCAGGTCGCCGAGCGTGTACGCGAAATGCTCGCGCTGGTGCAGATGGAACGTTTCGCCGCGCGCAAACCGGCGCAACTCTCCGGCGGCCAGCAACAGCGCGTTGCCCTGGCGCGGGCACTGGCACCCCATCCCAAAGTGTTGCTGCTCGACGAACCGCTGTCGGCCCTCGACCTCAAGCTGCGCCAGGCCATGCGCGAAGAGCTGAAAACCATCCAGGCCAAGACCGGCATCACCTTCATCTTCGTCACCCATGACCAGGAAGAAGCGCTGACCATGTCCGACCGCATCGCCGTGCTGTCCGAAGGCGAAGTGCAACAGGTCGGCCGCCCGGAAGACATCTACGAACGCCCGCGCAACCGTTTCGTGGCGGACTTTATCGGCGAAACCAACTTCATCGAAGGCACGGTCACTCGCGTCGAAAACGGCCAGGCCTGGTTTGCCGGTCCCGCCGGGCATCCGCTGCCGGCACAGCCCTGCAGCGACGTTCAGATCGGTGCCAACGTTGCGCTGTCGGTGCGCCCCGAGCGTCTGCACCTCGTGCCTGGCGACACCGGCGGCGCGCTGCCGTGCCGGATCGATGCGCAGATCTACCTCGGCACCGACCTGCAATATCAAGTCAGCCTGAGTGACGGTTCGCGCCTCACCGTGCGCACGCCCAACAGCGTCGATCGCAGTCTGCGCTTTGCCGTGGGCACCCAGGCCGGCCTGTTGTTCGACAGCTGCAGCGCCAGCGTCCTGCACGATTGAGCCCGAGGATTTGCCATGCACGCTTTACCGATCGCCAACACACTGGAGCGCCGGCGGGCCTTCCAGAGCTTTCTCGGGGTCAGCCCGGCGCTGATCGCCATCGGCCTGTTTCTGATCGTGCCGATCCTGATTGTCATCGGCTACTCGCTGATGGAAGCCAACCCCTATGGCGGGGTCAACAAAGTCTTCAGCACTGACGCCTACACTTCGCTGCTGTTCGAGCGGCAACTGGATGACAGTCTGGCCTTCGCCGATTCCTATCTGCTGATCGCCTTGCGCTCCATCGGCATTGCCGGGCTGACGACGATTATCACGTTGCTGATCGGCTTTCCGGTGGCGGTATGGCTGGCCATGCAACCGGCGCATCGGCGCGGCCTGCTGATCTTTCTGATCACCGTGCCGTTCTGGGCCAACCTGCTGATCCGCACCTACGCCTGGATTTTGCTTTTGCGTAACACCGGGGTGATCAACAACAGCCTGATGGGCCTCGGCGTTATCGACCAGCCGTTGCAATTGCTCTACACCGACGGCGCCGTGTTGCTGGGTCTGGTTTACACCTACGCGCCCTTCGTGGTGCTGCCGATTTACGCGACGCTGGAAAAGATGGACATCCGCCTGCTGGAAGCCGCGCAGGACCTTTACGCCGGACGCTGGCGCACTTTGCGCAAAGTGGTGCTGCCCATCGCCAGACCGGGGATTCTCGCCGGCGCCATCCTCACGTTCGTGCCGTGCCTGGGCGCGATGATCGCTCCGGAATTGCTGGGCGGCGGCACGCGGATGATGCTCGGCAACCTGATCTTCCGGCAGTTCAGCGATGCGCGTAACTGGCCTTTCGGCGCGGCGCTGTCGCTGGTACTGATGGCCGCCGTGATGCTGGTGCTGACGGTATATGCCTTGCGCGCCGAACGTCAGCGCATCGCCAAGGGAGGTGCATGATGCTGCGTCTATTCAAGCGAAACGGCCTGGGTGTGCAGGATTTTCCGGGCTTCGGTGGCTTCAGTTTCCTGTTCTACCTGTACCTCTACGCGCCGATCGTGGTGCTGGTGGTGTTCTCGTTCAACGCTAATCAGTCAGCGACGGTGTGGACCGGGTTCAGCCTGGACTGGTACCGCGCGGCCTTCGCCAATCAGGCGCTGCGCCAGGCGGCCGGCAACAGTCTGTTGATCGCCGTGTGCGCCAGCATGATCGCCACGGCCATTGCCACCCTCGCCGCCCTCGGTACCTCGCGCGGTGCCAGGTTCAAGGGCCTGCAACTGTCGATGGGGGCGATCATGCTGCCGCTGGTGTTGCCGGAAATCGTAGTCGGCGTCGCCACACTGGCACTGTTTTCCACCCTCGGTCTGTCCCTGGGTTACGGCAACCTGATCATCGCCCACACGGTGTTCTGCATTCCATTTGCCTACCTGCCGATTCGTGCGCGACTCAACGACATGGACCTGTCCCTGGAACAAGCCTCGGCCGACCTTTACGCCGGCCCGTGGCGGACTTTTCGCAAGGTCACCCTGCCGCTGCTGATGCCGGGGATTTTTTCCGGACTGATGCTGGCTTTCATCGTTTCGCTGGATAACTTCGTGATCTCAATGATGGTCTCCCAGGCCGGCACCACCACCTTGCCAATCTTTATCTTCGGCCTGTTGCGGATGGGCGTGACGCCCGACGTCAACGCTGTTTCGACCCTGATCCTGGGCGTCTCGGTGCTGTTCGTCAGCCTCTCGTACCTGTTGGGCAAAAAGAACACCTGAACCTTCTACGTACCGTGGGGAAATAGCATGAGCAAGTTGATTGCAAGCATCGGGACTTCGTTGTTAGTGACACTGGCCGGCAGCGTCCAGGCCGCAGAAAAGCTTAACGTAGTGAGCTGGAGTGGCTACTTTTCGCCGGAAATCCTCGCCAGGTTCCAGAAACAGACCGGCATCGAAGTCACCGTGGACTCCTACGATTCCAACGAAACCCTGCTGGCGAAACTGAAACAGGGCGGCGCGGGTTACGACGTGGCGATTCCGTCGCACCAGTTCGTGCCGATCCTGATCAAGGAACATCTGCTGGAACGCTTCGACCCGGTCAAAGAGCCCTACTACGCCAGCGTTGTGGATAACTTGAAAAAACCCACCTGGGACCCGGAAGGTGCCTATTCCGTGCCGTTCATCTGGGGCACCACCAGCGTGGTGCTGAACACCGAACGCTATAAAGGTCCGACCGACAGCTACAAGGTGCTTTACGAGCCGCCAGCCGAGTTGCAGGGACGGATCAACATGTTCGATTCGGTCAGCGAAGCCATCGACATGGCCAGCCTGTACCTGAACATCCCGCTGTGCAGCGAAGACCCCAAGCAGATGCAGCAAGTGCTGAGCTTGCTCAAGGCGCAGAAACCTTTCGTCAAGACCTACAGCTCCAAGGCCGGCTCGATTCGCGAGAACCTGGCCGCGGGTGAAATCGACATGTCGATGTTCTGGGGCGGTTCGTCGATGCGCGCCCGGGAAATGAAGCCCAGCCTGAAATACCTCTACCCGAAAGAAGGTGTGCTGGCCTGGGTCGATAACATGGTGATCCCGACCGGCAGCAAGAATCCGGCGAACGCCAAGGCGTTTATTGCGTTCCTCAGCCAGCCTGAAAATGCCGCCATGACCCAGAACTTCCTCAAGCACCAAAGCCCGATCAAGGGTGTGGAACCGTTCCTCGACGCCAGCCTCAAGGACGCCCCGGAGCTGCACATTCCCGAAGGCACCCAAGTGATGTTCAGCAAGACCTGCGGCGAAGGCGCGATTCGCCTGGCCGACCGTCTCTGGACCAGCCTGATGCGTTGATTTCAACCGCCCCGTCGCGGTGACGGGGTGTTCCTCCAGCCGTCCGAAAGGCAGCGTTGCAATGACTTCTAATAACATCAGCGAACTGGTCCTGCTGCAGGCCCACGAACTCGCCGAACGCATTCGCCTGCGCGAGGTTTCCTGCCGGGAAGTGATGCAGACTTACCTGGCCCATATCGATCGTTTCAACCTGAAGGTCAATGCGCTGATCAGCCTGCAGGCGCCGGAAGACTTGCTGGCCCAGGCCGACAGGCGCGACGCCGAACTGGCTCGGGGCGAGTACCGTGGCTGGATGCATGGCTTGCCCCATGCGGTCAAAGACCTGTCGCTGACCCGTGGCATCCGCACAACGCTGGGTTCGCCGCTGTACAAGGACTTTATTCCCGATCGCGACGGGATCATGGTGGAGCGGCTGAAAGCGGCCGGCGCAATCATCATCGGCAAGAGCAACACCCCGGAATTCGGCCTCGGCTCGCAAAGTTACAACCCGCTGTTCGGTGCCACCGGTTGCGCTTATGACCCGGGTAAAACGGCCGGCGGCAGCAGCGGTGGCGCAGCGGCGGCGCTGGCGATGCATCTGGTGCCGGTGGCCGATGGCAGCGACATGATGGGCTCGCTGCGTAACCCGGCCGCTTTCAACAACATCTTCGGTTTCCGCCCGTCCCAGGGCCGCGTGCCCTTCGATGACAGCGCCGACCTGTTCATCGATCAGCTCGGCTACGAAGGCCCCATGGGGCGCAGCGTGCGCGATGCCGCGTTGCTGCTGTCGGTACAGGCCGGCGCCGATGCCCGGGCGCCGCTGTCCATCGCCGAATCCGGCAGCGCCTTTGCGGCGCCGCTGGAGCGCGACTTCAAAGGCACGCGCCTGGGTTGGCTGGGAGATTTCAACGGCTATCTGCCAATGGAAAAAGGCATTCTCGACCTCTGCGAAAAAACTTTTGCCGACTTCGCAAGCCTCGGATGTCATATCGAAGCGGTGCAACCGCAGTTCGCTCCGCAACAGCTGTGGAGCAGTTGGCGAACCTTGCGTCATTGGATGGTCGCCGGCTCGCTGGGCGCGATTTACGCTGACACGCAAAAGCGCGCACAGTTGAAACCGGAAGCGTGCTGGGAGATCGAACACGGTTTGAAACTGTCCGCCAGCGAGGTGTTCAAGGCGTCCGTGGACCGCAGTAACTGGTACCGGGCGATCTCCCGACTGTTTGAAGAGTTCGATTACCTGCTGCTGCCCAGCGCTCAGGTGTTTCCGTTCGATAAAACCCAGCCATGGCCGACGTCTATTGAAGGCGTGAACATGGACACCTATCACCGCTGGATGGAGGTGGTGATCCCCGGCACCTTGTCCGGCTGTCCGGTGGCGAATGTGCAGGCAGGGTTCAATTCGAACGGTTTACCGATGGGGCTGCAAATCATCGGCAGGCACCAGGCCGACTTCGCCGTCCTGCAACTGGCCCACGCTTACGAACAGGCGAGTCGCTGGTTCCAGCGCTGCCCTTCGCCGCTGTTGAACGAGGGATTTTGATAAACGGTTGATAGCGTAGATAAATTTTTTAAAAAAGCGCTTGACGCATATTCGTTTCCCGCGAATAATGCGCGCCACTTGGCTACATAGCTCAGTTGGTTAGAGCATAGCATTCATAATGCTGGGGTCCGGGGTTCAAGTCCCTGTGTAGCCACCAAGTACTAAAAACGGCTTACCGAAAGGTAGGCCGTTTTTTTATGCCCGGAGAAAATGCGCAGGCCCCCACTTCCGACAAAAATCCTGTAGGAGCCCGGTTTACCGGCGATGAGGCCCTTAAGTCCTGCATCAATTTTGCGGCCGCCATCGCCAGCAAGTTACTCCTATAGGAGCTGCCGAAGGCTGCGATCTCTTGATCCTGATGGCGAGGGAGCTCGCTCCCGCGCCACAACAACGTCCGGCGCTACTCCGAACGCCGCGCTTTCAACCGCCGCCCCAACACATCCAGCACATCACACCCATCCCGCAACGGAATGGCGCAGAGCAATGCAAAGTCACTGAGGATGAAGGACTGACACTCGATCGAGCCACGCATCGACAGGTTTTCCATTACCTGGGTGACGGCGCAGATTCGATAGTGGGCCGCGTCGTATAAAACGTCGAGTGGTGCGAGGGTATCGACGAACAGGGTAGGCATGTCGTCGCAGTTGCTGGTCAGTGCCATGAAGCGGCTTTTGGGTGGAGGAACTGGTTTTTCGTAGGGTGGATCGGGGTGAAGATTTGTCATTTTTAAACCTCTGGTAAGAAGGGAAGCTACCATCTGCCTTCCTACAGGCTTGGGTGGCAGCTATACGCGGGGTAGGAATATCGAGACCAGAGAACTCGACCACACCGAAGCGTGCCCGCGCACAGCCGCCGCAACTGATCTTACGGACGCATGTTGATGGCCGCAATTCAAGTGTCGACGCCAAAGCGTCCTCTCTAGTTTTGAAGGGTTCCTACACCCCATCACTGAAATTTCAGTGACCACCAGAGACTATCGATGGAGCGCATTTCCCACCAGTTCATGGAAACCGCTACAACTTGAAGGAAACTTCCGACGACCTTACCCGGAAATTTCGCAGCCTGTAAGACCGCCTTCGCGGGCAAGCCTCGCTCCTACAGAGTCGTGGCACAACGCCAAAAAACCGGAACGCCCCCAATCCTGTAGGAGCGAGGCTTGCCCGCGAATTGAGCGCGAAGCGGTCAAAAAATCTTCCTGCCAAATAGATAACTGGTGTCACCAAGTGGATTGATCTTCAAGGCTGGCCCTATGAATGTCTTCCTTCCACTCAATTGCCGCCAAGCGAAAGATTTCTTCGAAAAAAGACCGTGGACAATTCATCTCGTCCCAACCATCGGGGAGAGACGAATACTCTTCAGGATCATGCTCAAGCAATGCTTGGAAGTCATAATTCTTATCCTGAAGACTTTCTCCCAAACACTTATAAAGAAGATACCTGTGGCGATATGATCTCTTCCGAGACAGACAATACTTGAGTATTAACTCTTCGCGATCAGCTGGATCGTTAGGGTCGTATTTCTCGAGCTCCTCCCCAAGCGTCTCTTCACGATCATAAATATCGAAACACCCCAGAAAATATGAGGGTGTAGGGATGTAAGGCTGTTCAGTGCCAGGGTCAATAAGCATCGCTTTTCCTACTTTATGGGGTACAGCGTGAAAGGCACGCCAGACTCGTCAAATTTCATTTCGAACCCATCACTCTGGACATGAACGCGGTAGAACTTCCCGGCCTTCCCCTCAAACTTTCCCTTACCGTTTTCATCCAGCGTGATCGTCGTCTGTTCACCGCCATCCATCGCGATGACATCAACCTGGATATTGCCCAGCGGAATGTCATAGACCGATTCGAACTTGCTCTCGATCAGTAGAATCCCGTTCTTCGGACACTGCGCGACGGTGGAGAAAAAGTCGTCATCACCACTGCTCACCGACTTGGTGGTGTCGCCGACTTTGATGAACCGCTCCATGCCTATCAGCGAAGGCTTGTCCAACGCCCGGCTGACCCGGTCGGCATTGCGACTCAACAAGTGCCCAAGCTGCAGGCGATACAAGCCCAGCGTGTCCTTGAAGCCGTCGAGTTCCTGCTCGATGCGCGCCACGGGCTCCATCAACGCACCCAACGGCGGGCAATGGCGTAAACAATCGGGTCGATCACAGGCAATCCCTCGCACAGAAAATGGCGCGCGAGACTGTGCGGGGGATAAGGAGAGAAAGAAGTCAGGAAAGTAAGAAGCGGATGTAGGGCAAATCGCTAATTAACGGTTTTGCAGGTGACGGCGTCTAAGGGATAGCTAAAAGCTTCGCCGGCAAGCCGGCTCCTACAGGGGGATATGTCGTGTGCAAAATCATTGGCCCACACAAAACCTGTATCGGCCACCTGCGCCTGTCACAACCGCATCACCGCCAACGCGGACAACCCCCGCTCCCATATCTGCCACGTCCGCAGCCACACCATTGCCTGCCAGTCGCTGTCGGCGGGATAGAACTGCTCCAGCAGATTCAGTTTGATTTCACGCCCTGGCGCATCACTCGGATTGCCGTACAGATGCAGCCAATGGTCGTCGCGCAAATGACGATGAACCTCTGCCCCCGGATAAGTCCCGCACTCGATCACGAAGGGCATCAATCGCACCTGCGGCAGTGCGTCGACCAGCGCCTGCGAGGTATAGCCGGTTGCTGTCGCCGCCACGCCGGTTTCGCTCAGCGTGTCGGCGCCGGTCAACAGCGTGTAGAGCCACGGTCCGTAGATCGCCTGCGCATCCGGCAACGCTGGATAAGCGGACTCGGTGATGGTCAGCAACATCGGATGGCCGTATTCCCCGGCGCCGGTGTGCAAATCGAAGCACATTGCGACTTCGGCGTGAGCGACATGTTTTTGAAGGATCCGGTGCAACGTGCGGTTCGACCAGCTCGGCGCCCGCCCGCCGTAAAACAGTCCGTCGGGATGACTGTGCTGGCCGCCCTCGACAATCGACATCACCGCCGGCCAACCGTGTTCCTGGATCTGCTGATCAAGCAGCGCATCGGCGCGATCACGCTCCGGGCCTGTCAGCTCAGTGCAGGCATAGATTTCATGCAGCGCGGCGTAGGCCTGATTGTCCGGCAGCGGATGTTCGAAATTCAGGTGATTGCGATTGAGGTCGATGTTGTCTTCGTTGACCCGACGCAGCCACGCCGTGCCCCAGGGATTGATCAGATGGACAAACACCACGGCGACATCGGCCGGCAATGAACGCTTGCCCAATTCCTGCATCCACTTGATCTGACAGCCCGAGCCATAGAAGCCTTCGACCCCGTGAGTGCCACTCAACGCGATCAGCAAGCGCTTGGCGCCCGGATCACCGAGCACCGCCACATCGGTGCTCAGAGGTTCACCGAACGGGCCTTTGAGCGGGTGTGGATACTCGGTCAATGTCGCACCGGCCGCATTCGCTGCTGCCAGAAACTGTTCACGCTGAGCGCCATAGCTCGGCTGTGCGGGGAAGTCGGTCTGCATGTCTGCCTCTTGTTGATCTTCTGACGCGTCTGCTGCCCTTGACCCTACAGAAAATCCGTCGACGGATGAAGGACAAAAACGCCTATGGTTTGCGTCACTGACTGTCGGCCGATAAAGTCCACTGACCTTTCCCACGGACGGAGTGCCCCGCGTGTTTACAGCCATTCACTGGAATCGCTATCGCCTGTCAGCCCTTTCGCTGATTGCCAGCACGTTGACTCTTGCAGCGTGCAACGCTCCGCCCGCTTCGACGTTACCCCTCGCACCGGAAACCGCCTCGGGCTATCGCACCGGCTTGCAGACCCGGCACGCCTCAAAGCATATGGCCGCAGCGGCGAATCCGCTTGCCGCCGAAGCCGGACGAGCGATGCTGCGTCAGGGGGGTTCGGCGATTGACGCCGCGATCGCAATGCAAGCCGTGCTGACGCTGGTCGAACCGCAATCCTCGGGTATCGGCGGTGGTGCGTTGATCGTGCTCTGGGACGGCAAAACCGTGCGCACCTACGACGGTCGTGAAACCGCGCCGGCCGGCGCCACCGAAAAGCTGTTCCTGCAAGCCGACGGCAAACCGATGCCGTTCACTCAGGCGCAGATTGGCGGTCGCTCCGTGGGCACTCCCGGCGTATTGCGGGCGCTGGAACTGGCCCATCGGAAACATGGCCGCCTGCCATGGGCGCAGCTGTTCGAGCCGGCGATCAGGCTCGCGGAGCAAGGTTTTCCCATCTCGCCGCGCCTGCATCAGTTGATCGCGTCGGACTCGTCCATGCAGCGTTCGCCAGACATGATGGCGTATTTCCGCAACGCCGATGGCAGCCCGAAAGCCGTCGGCACCCTACTGAAAAACCCGGCGCTGGCCGCCGCGTTCAAACGCATCGCCAAGGAAGGTCCCGATGCGTTGTACAAAGGCCCCATCGCCCAGGAAATCGTCGCCAAGGTTCAGGGCCACGCCAACCCCGGCAGCCTGTCGCTGAACGACCTCAACGGCTACACCGCCAAGGAACGCGCGCCGCTGTGCACCGACTACAAACGCTGGCAGGTCTGCGGCATGCCGCCGCCGTCGTCGGGCGGCATCGCCGTGGCACAGATCCTCGGCACCTTGCAGGCCCTGGAAACCCGCGACCCGCGTTATGCCCTGGCGCCACTGAAGCCGGTCAAAAGCACCCAGCCCGCCGGGACCGAACCAGCCCCTGAAGCCGTGCACCTGATCGCCGAAGCCGAGCGCCTCGCTTACGCCGACCGTGCACAGTACGTCGCCGACAGCGATTTCGTACCGGTCCCTGTCAAAGGTCTGGTGGACCCGACGTATCTGGCCAGCCGCGCCGCCCTGATCGGCGATCGCAGCATGGGCACAGCCAAGCCTGGCACACCACCGGGCATTCAGGTCGCCTATGCGCCGGACCGTTCACCGCTGCGCATTTCCACCTCGCAAGTGGTGGCGGTCGATGACCAGGGCGGTGCGGTGTCGATGACCACCACGGTCGAATCCGCATTCGGCTCGCACCTGATGGTTCAGGGCTTTCTGCTCAACAACCAGATGACCGACTTCTCGTTCATCCCCGAAGAAAACGGACAGAAAGTCGCCAACCGCGTCGAACCCGGCAAACGCCCGCGCTCGTCCATGGCGCCCACCCTGATCTTCGACCGCCAGAGCGGCGAACTCCTCGCCACCCTCGGCTCTCCTGGTGGCTCGCAGATCATTGAATACGTCGCCAAATCCACCGTTGGCCTGCTCGACTGGAACCTCGACCCGCAAACCGCCATCAACCTCCCCAACTTCGGCAGCCGCAACGGCCCGACCGAGCTGGAACAGGGGCAGTTCAGCGCGGAGACGATTCAGGCGTTGAAGGACAAGGGGCACACCGTAAGCGAGATCGACATGACCAGCGGCACTCAGGCGATTGTCCGGGTCAAGGATGCGCAGGGGAAAGCGTCGCTGGCGGGTGGGGCGGATCCGCGGCGGGAGGGGGAAGCGTTGGGGGATTGAGTCGTACGCAGCAAGGATAGGGCTTACCGGGAGGTAGGCCTTTTTTACTTATTCCGTTGCAGTTTTTAACTTCTCGCAGAGAGCGATTAGAGATAATTTTCACACCTCCGTCGAAAATAGCCCTATAAATAAGGGCTATTGAGGCCTTCATTAGAGATAACCTCCTGTAGCCTCAGAGATAAATTTCATATGCCTGAATTTTCCCATCATGAACTTCAGCTCCTGAATCCGACGTTCGACTCACCGTTGGTGGATGTCTTGAGTGAGTTGGAGCACCTACGACGACTGCGCCTGGAAGGCGATACTCCAGCCCCGGTGTTTTTCCAACTCAAGGCAATCTTCCATACGCTAGAAAGCCTAGGGTCAGCACGGATTGAGGGCAACCATACAACGCTTGCCGACTATCTCGACAGCAAAATCGAAGGTAAGGCAACGGACAGTGATCAGCTGCGTGAAATTGCCAACATCGAAAAAGCCATGAGCTATATCGAAGAAATCATGCGGCCTGGTGAACCATTGACAGAACGGACCATTCGCGAAATTCATGCGATGACTGTCGAGGAACTGAAGCGCGAAGGCGACCGAACTCCAGGCGCCTACCGTCAAACACCAGTACGTATCGCGCAGTCAGATCACCTTCCGCCTGAAGCTGTTCAGGTTCAGGGATACATGCAGGAACTGGTTGCGTTTGTGAATAACAACGACCTGCCGAAATACGATCTGATGAAGATCGCCTTGGCTCATCATAGATTCGGTTGGATTCACCCTTTTGGAAACGGCAATGGCCGTGTAGTGAGACTACTCACTTACGCACTCTTGATGAAATACGGGTTCAACGTAAATACAGGCGGTAGAGTGCTGGACTTGCCCCTACCAAACCGGACACCAACTCCCCGTTAAATTGATGTTCCCGCTAAGCGCCTGAACTCCCTCGGTGAACGATATTTCAAGGCG
>NZ_VIUK01000015.1:0-161587 GCF_007828295.1 Pseudomonas sp. SJZ080 | reverse complement strand
ACGGTGTTCATGAGAGATCCTCCTTCGGTAAAGAGAGAAACCCGGTAAGTCTAGACTCACCGGGTTTCTCGAGCCGAGCTGACCATCTCATTAAGTACCGAATAATCCGTGCTCATAAGCTCATCCTTCGCGAAACCAATCGTGTTCCCGGATGAGTAACGGCGTTTTTTAGTCTGGTCACCTTCGGTCGAAATGAAGTTTTCGATAAACGGTCTGGCGCCTGATTAAGGCTGCAAGCCACTGATAAGCACTAGTTATCGACTAAACGTACCGCCGACTGCCGTGACACAAACATTTGCTTACAAAGCAGCAGCTCGCTAAAGAACGAGTCTGTGACTACAAGTGATAGGTTGAGCTGCCTGACCTGGCCATGAGATGCACAGCCTGAATTATGCGCATCCAACTTCCCCGCCTTACCTCCTTCGGGGTCTACGTCGCCCTTTCGTGCATGTTTGCGGCTGCATGGTTCACCCATCCTGCTCCTGAGCATTCTTCCTTTGCCCTGATGAATCCGGTGAGGGCTGCTGCCGAGCAAGTCGCCAAACCCGTTTATACCAGTCGTTTTGCCTCTTCCGGGCTGGTGGACTTCGTGCATTCCTCGGCAGTCACCGCCTTGCCTGATGGCAGCCTGATGGCAGTCTGGTTCGCCGGCACTCGCGAAGGTGCCTCCGACGTGCAGGTGCGCTCTGCCCGCTTCGACGCGAAAACTGGCGAATGGGGTGCGGAACAGGTATTGGCGACTCGGGATTCGACCCAACAGGGCACTCGAAAATACATCCGCAAACTGGGCAACCCGGTCATTGCGCTCGCACCGGACAGCCGCCTCTGGCTCTTTTACGTTTCCGTGTCCATGGGGGGCTGGGCCGGTAGTGCGGTCAACGTGATGGTCTCTGACGACTTTGGTCGCCAGTGGTCCGAGCCGCGCCAATTGATCACTTCCCCCTTTCTGAATATCAGCACCCTGGTACGTTCCGCCCCGATTTTTCACACTGACGGTTCCATCGGCTTACCGATCTACCACGAGTTTCTGGGCAAGTTTGCCGAATACCTGTACCTGAGCGCAGACGGTGATGTGATCGATAAATTCCGCATCAGCCGCGGCACTAACTCCTTGCAACCCACGGTCGTTCCACTGGATGGACAGCGCGGTATCGCCTTGCTGCGCTATGCCGGCAACACCCATCATCGTGTGCTGGCGACCCGCACTGAAGACGCCGGCCAGACCTGGAGCGAGCCTTATCCACTGGATCCCTCGAATCCCAATTCTTCGTTGGCGGCCGTCGCCACACCCGAGCAAGGCTTGCTGGTGGCGCTCAATGACTTGCAGGACGGGCGCTTCAAACTGAGCCTTTATGGCACCGATGCAAAAATGGACGATTGGCGCTCGCTGCGAGACCTCGACAAATCACCTGATCCAGAGGGCGATACGTTTTCACCGGAGGCTTACAAGGAAATCATTGGCAGGGAGTTTCGCGGTTCCAGTGGCGCACTTCGCCAACCGCTCGAGGCGCAGTTCCTGAACAACCTCGACAGCCGGGTCTGCAAAGACCAGGCCTGCAGTTTCGAATATGAATACCCGTACTTCATCCGGAGTCCCGACGGTATGTATCACCTGGTTTATTCCTGGAACAACACCTTCATCAAGCACGTCACCTTCAACGATGCATGGTTGTCGGAGCGTGCCAAATGATCAACCTGTGGCAAGCCCATCTCAGCTTCACCATGATCATTTTCCTGTTGCTGCCTGATTTTGGTTTGAAGAGAACCGTGCGGATTGCACTGTTGGCCGCATTGCTGGCAGCCAGCTTCATACCGCTGGATGGCTTGTCGCTGGCTGCGTATTTGCGCAGCCACATTGATGACCTTGCGGTCACGACATTGGTGTTCATGGTGTGGGGATGTCTGCATCGACTGGGCTTCCTGCCGCCTGCGCAGCAAGGTACGACCAGCGTATTGATCATCTTCGCGGTGATGGCGCTGGTGCTCTACCCGGCAACGCTGGGGTTGAGTTATCTGGACCCGTACCGGTTCGGCTTCAGCCCACGCCCGATGCTGATCTTCGTCGCCCTGCTCACGGCAGGCCTGTTATACCTGCGCAGTTACCTGGCCGTCGTGATGCTGGCGAGTGCGACCCTGGCCTTCATCGCCGGGATAAAACCTTCGCATAACTATTGGGATTACCTGGTTGATCCGCTGCTGGGCCTGTATTGCTGCGCGGCACTGCTGGTGCTGGCGGTGCGCTGGTCGTATGGCTGGCTGAACACGTTGCCTGACTCAGCGAAAGACTCCGGATCCGTTTGAGATTCAACGACATTTTTATTAGGGGAACAGGGATGGGTTGGCTGCAATCAAGACGTTTGCATTATTGGCTAGGCGCAACAGCGGTTGCGTTTGTGCTGTTTGCATTGCTGCGGGTGGTGTTCTTTTTCGGTTTTTCCGGTTTCGACGCCAACGCGTTGAGCGACGAAAATTCAGTCCTGGAAACCCTGGGCATCGGCTTCCGTTTCGATTTGCGTCTGGCCATCCTGGTTATGTTGCCTCTGGCGTTGCTGGCCTGGATTCCGCGTTGGAATCTTCTCGGCAGCCGCCTGCTTCGCGGATTGGCACGCGTCTATTTGGCAGTAGCCATAGGCGCCCTGCTGCTGATCTATATCGTCGATTTTGGCCATTACGCCTACCTGGGCGTGAGGATCAACGCCACCGTGCTGCGCTTCATCGAGGATGCGCAAATATCCCGTGACATGGTCTGGCAAACCTACCCGGTTATCTGGATTTCATTGGGGTGGCTGGCAACGGTTGCGCTGGTGACGCTGGCCCTGGTGCGTCTTGAACGCGTGACACTGGATCGCCCCCGCAAAGCCATTCACCCGCTCTCCGCCACGTGGGGGGGCGCGCTGATGGTTGTGCTGGTGCTATTGGGTATTCTGGGCCGTGTCGAGAACATGAACCTTGAAAACCCTGTGCCATTGCGCTGGAGCGATGCCTTCTTCTCCGGTAATAACCAGATCGCCGCGCTGGGCCTGAATCCGGTGATCTTCCTTTACGACACGGTCAAGGTCGGCCAGTCGCACTATGACGAAGCGCAGGTGCGTGAACACTACGAGGTGATAGCCAAGTACCTGGGAGTCGACCAGCCCGACCCGCACACCCTGAATTTCGTCCGTCACCAGGCTCCGCAACCGTACAAAATATCGAACTCGCGGCCACCGAACGTGATGTTTGTCATGCTCGAGTCTCTGGGTACCAGTGCCGTCGGCGCCTATGGCAACCCGATCAATCCGACGCCCAATATCGATCGTCTGGCCACGCAGAGCTGGTTCTTCGAGCACTTCTATGTTCCGGTCACCGGGACCGCAAAAACCGTTTGGGCCAGCATCAGCGGGGTTCCAGACGTCACTCGACAGGAAACCGCGACGCGTAATCCGCTGATCACCAAGCAGCACACATTGATCAATGCCTTCACCGGTTACGAGAAGATCTACACCATCGGCGGCAACTCCGGTTGGGCCAACATGAACGCCTTGATCCGGCAAAGTATCGACGGGGTTCGCTTGCTTGAAGAGCGGGACTGGGAATCCCCGGTCGTGGATGTCTGGGGGATTTCTGATCTGGACCTGTTCAAGGAAACCGACAAGATCCTGCAGGCACTGCCCAAGGACAAACCGTTCTTTGCCTATGTGCAGACGGCCGGCAACCATCGGCCCTTCACGATTCCCAAGAGCAATGACGGTTTCGAGGTCAAGCACCCTACCCTGGCGGAAGTTCAAGCCGCAGGTTCGCGCAGTGTCGAACAGTACAACGCCGTGCGCCTGCTGGACTTCAACATCGGGCGCTTGATGGAAATAGCCAAGGAAGGGGGTTACTACGACAACACCATTTTCGTGCTGTTTGGCGACCATAACACCCGTATCGCCCAGATCCCTTTCCTTGCACCGGCTTATGAGCAACTGGGTCTGGAAAGCAACGCGGTGCCCATGATCATCCACGCACCGGGCCTGCTCGGCACGCGGACCGTCAAGGAAGCCGTCGGCCTGGTGGACTTGCTGCCGACCGTGGCGGGAATGGCGGGCCTCGAGTTCCGCAACAGCGGCATGGGGCGCGACATCCAGCAGCCTGCGCCCGAGGGTGAACGCGTGGTGCCGTTGGTGCTGCGTGAAGGCACGTTCCCTTTGATTGCGGGCGTCACTCAACACTACATGGTGCAAATGCAGCACGACGGCAGCTCGCCGACGCTGCACGACCTGGCCTCACCGACGCCGCTGGACAACGTGGCCCCGCAAAACCCCGAAGAGTTCAAGCGCCTGGTGCAACTGACCCGCGGCTTGCATGAAACCTCAAGGTTGATGCTGTACCAGAACGTGCGCAAGTAACCGGGCCGCCAGCCCGATTGTGTCGGGGCCGGACTACCGCGCCGGCTCCGATAGCGTACATGCACTTTGTCTACTCGCGATCCACGCCCCGCCCTTCCTTCCGGTCTTCCGGATAGACCTTGAGATAGCTGCTGACGGCGACACCTAATGTCGGAAAAAACGCAGCTTCGCCAAACCGCTCTAAAAGCCCGAATCGCTTCAACTTGTCTTTGACGGGGTCTTTCATCTCGGCCACGCATAACGTGATGCCCGCCGCGCTCAAGGTGTCGTCCAGTTCGGCCAGCATGTCGGCGGAAGTCACATCCACGCTGGTGACCGGTTCCGCCGCTACCACCAGCCAACGAACTGGCGTGGGCGATGCCGCCACGGCGTCCAGCACTCGGTCATGGAACAGCTCCGCGTTGGCAAAAAACAACGGGGCATCCCAGCGAAACAGCACCAGGCCGGGAGTAAGACGCGCATCCGGATAACGCGTGATGTCGTGATAGCCATGGACGCCTTTGGCGCGACCCAAAACCGCAGAATACGGACGCCAGGCATCCCATAGAAACTCAATCACCGCTATGACGATGGCAAGGCCAATGCCCTCGATGGCGCCGAATACCGCCACACCTGCCGTACAAACGATCGATAACCAGAATTCCCAGCGCTGGATACGATAAATCCGTCGCAGGTCGGCCACTTCCATCAAGCCTATCGCCGATGCGATGACCACCGCCGCCAATGCGCTGGTGGGCAGGTTCTTCAGCAAATCCGGGGCAAATACCAACAACAAAGCAACAGCCAGCGCTCCCACCACGCCGGTGAGCTGGGTCCGGGCGCCCGCGGCCTCGGCCACGGGAGTCCGTGAAGAGCTGCTGCTGATGGGAAAACCCTGGAACAAACCGGCAGCAAGGTTGGCCACGCCGAGTCCTACCATCTCCTGGTTGGGATCGACATAGGTCTGGGTCCGCGCCGCATAGACACGCGAGAGCACACTGGTGTCGGCGAACGAGACAAGCGCAACGGCGCAACCCCCGATCAGCACAGGAACGATATCGGTACTGCGGATCCAGGGGATGGCAAACGCCGGCAGGCCTTGGGGCAGAGAGCCGAGGACCGCCACATCGTAGGCTGCAAGGTCCAGCACGCCAACGGCGACGGTGGCGCCTGCCACGGCGATCAGAATTCCTGGCACGCGTTTTTTGTCCTTGAGCAACAAGATGACCGCCATGGTGGCCGCACCGACCATAAAGGTGGTCCAGTTGGTTTTCCCATCCGACACCGAGGTGACAATGGCCCACAGGTTGCGCAACGGTCCGTCGGTATCGATCGAAAAGCCGAATAGCCTGGGTAGTTGGCTGATCAATACCGTCAATGCAATGCCGTTCATGTAGCCATAGCGGATCGGTTTGGACAGCAACTCGGTGACGAAACCCAGCCGCGCTACGCCGGCCAGGATGCACACCATCCCCGAGACAATCGCCATCATGCCGGCCAGAGCGATCGCGCGATGCGGATCGCCACCGGACAGCGGCAGAACGACAGCAAGAATGACGGCCGCCAATGAGGAATCCGGCCCCAGTACCAGGATTCGGCTGGGGCCGAACAATGCATAAGCGAGCAATGGAACAATGGTCGCGTAAAGACCATAAATGCCGGGCACTCCCGATGCCACCGCGTAGGCGATGCCGACGGGCACCAGCATGGTGGTGAGCACGAGTCCGGCCACAATGTCGTGCGGCAACCATGCCATCTTATAGCTGCGCAACGTCTGCAGCCCCGGCAGCCAACGGCGCCAGCCGGTTTGATCGCCAGTATGGCTGCGCGTAATCCGACCCGGCTCAGGAACGGGGGGCGCATCCTCCGAATCGTTCATGGGACTTTAGCCCTCAGGGGTGAAAAACAGAGTGCAGTACGTACGCAACATGTTCGAAATTTACAGTGATTAAACGTCGCCTTTCCATAAATTCTCGCCGATCAAACGATGTTTTTCCTCCTGAGTCTCAGCAGATGATGTCAAAGTGCCTTTATTGCAGCTTACGCTGACCTCTCGCTCGCTATCACTTGGCTGACTCAGGAATTACAGATCATGGAAAGCTGGAAAATCAGGACTCACCTGCTTGTGCTCACCAGCACTTTGCTGCTGGGTTTGTTGTGTGTCGGTGGGCTTGGACTCTTGGGAATGCAATCCGCAGTACACAGTCTGGAGACCGTGTATCTCGATCGGGTCGTGCCGCTGCGGGACTTGAAGAAAATCGCTGACCTGTACGCCGTGGACATCGTCGATGCCACCCACAAGGCACGCAATGGCAACTTCACCAACGCTGAGTCATTGACCCGCATAGAGCAAGCGCAGAGAGAAATCGATCAGACGTGGCAAGCGTACAAATCGACAACGCTGATCCCCGCAGAAACCCGTTTGATCGCGCAAATCAACCCACTGATGGAAGCCACCCGCGGGCCATTGCAAAACCTGCAGGGCATGCTGCGCCAGAACGACAACGCCGGTCTCGCACGTTTCGCGACAGACCAGCTGTATCCACTGATCGATCCCTTGTCAGCCAAGTTTTCCGAGTTGATCGAGGTTCAACTGGTGGAGTCCAAATACCAGTTCGAGCAGAACCAGATCGCCTACACCTCCAGTCTCCAGCTCAGCCTGTTGATTCTCGCAATGGCGTTGATCGCAGGCGTGGCCTACACGTTTTTGTTCTCCCGACTGTTGAGCCGCCAGCTCGGTGCCGAACCGGCAGAACTGGCCGCCATCAGTTCGAACATTGCCCTGGGGAAACTGGCCGCGACACAGTTTGACCAGCAACAGCAGACGACGGGTGTGCTGCACTCCGTCCAGGCGATGCGCCACAGTCTGAGCGAAATGATCGGCAAGATCAGCCAGGCCTCCGAGCAGATCGAGGGTGCCACGCTGCAACTGTCTGCCTCTTCCGAGCAAGGATTGAGCAGCGCCGCCCTGCAAAGCGAGACAGCCTCCTCCATGGCGGCCACGGTAGAAGAACTTTCCGTCAGCATCACTCACATTGCCGACAATGCCCGACAGGCTCAGAGCACCGCGCAGAAAGCGGGCGAAATCACCAGCGAAGGCATGGAGGTCATGCAGGCCTCCATCCAGGAAATGGACCAGATAGCCGATCTGGTTGCACAAAGCTCATCGGACATCGATCAGCTGGCGATTCAGTCGAATGACATCAGTCTGATTGTCGGGGTGATTCGGGGCATCGCCGAACAGACCAATCTGCTGGCCCTCAATGCCGCCATCGAAGCGGCACGCGCGGGCGAGCAAGGTCGCGGTTTCGCCGTGGTCGCCGATGAAGTGCGCAGCCTTGCCGCCCGCACAGCCCAATCCACCACGGAAATCGTGGCCTTGGTCAGTACCATACAAAACGGCATGGTCAAAGCCAAAGACAGCATGGCCGCTGGCTGTGAGCGCGTAACCCATGGCCAGAAACTGGTCGAAAGCGCGGGCCTCTCCATGGGCAGGATCAAGGGTGCACTGGACGAATCCCTTGCGGCCGTCAGTTTCATTTCGTTGTCGCTCCAGGAACAACGCGCCGCCAGTGAACAGGTCGCCTGCAACGTCGAAAAAGTGGCGCAAAGTGTCGAAGAGAACGCCACAGCCCAAGGCGGAATCGTTCGAACGACCCAGGAACTCAAGGCAATGTCCGACGGACTGGGCGTTATTCTGCAGCGGTTCAGTTTCTAAGTGGGATTGCCCTGAGAACCTGAAGACATGACCAGTCAATCAATCTTCTGCCGGCCTTCTGAACACCAGCAACTTCCCGGTGGCTCGCTGCACCACCTTGTCATTCTGATTCAGCGTTTCCATGAACAGCGTCACCACACCCCGATCCGGTTTGGAGGCTGACGGATCGATGGCCTTCACGGTGCTGAACAGGCGCAACACATCATCCGGATAAGTCGGCGTCGGCCAACTCAACTCGATGCCCAGGCCAATGATGCCGTTTGCCAGGGGCACGCTGGCCACCAGCATTTTCATGGTCAGGGCCGCGGTGTTCCAGCCGCTGGCTGCCAGGCCGCCGAAAAGGCTCGACTCGGCTTCTTCGGCGCTCAGGTGAAAGGGTTGCGGATCGTACTCGCGAGCAAACGCCAGCATCGCTTCGCGGTTGACGCGAACGGGGTCGCTTTCAAATTCCTGACCCAGGCTCAGGTCATCGAGGTAGAGTTTTTCCCAGGAATGCATGTTCATGATTCATTCCTCTGCAATGTATTACCAATAGCCGATGTCGCTGAGATCGATGGCCACCAGCAAGGCGTCCTTGTCCGCTTGCGCATCAGCCTTGCGTCGATAGGCGCGCCGTTTGCCGGGCATGCGCAAGCCATTGGCTTCGACATAGCCATGAACGTACTGGGCGGCAGGCAGAGCACCGCTGACGTCCACGTTGTAGTCGTGTCGACGTAACAAGAAGTCGTCACCGAAGTAGAAATCCTGCACAGCGCAGTGAGTGGCGATGTTTTCGGGAAAGGTCACCCGCAATCGCCGCCAGCGCTGAGTGCCCTCGTGCCAGGGTTCGACCTCCTCGGTCAAGACACCCGGCCACGTGAACTGGAAAGGCATGGTCAGGTAGGACCAGAGTGCGTAACCGTTGAAGTACGCGCGGTGCAGCGGATCCCAGGGACTGTTTTCCCCATGGTCGCGAAAGGATTCCCTCGGCGCTGCACGCTCGGCAATCACCTTGCCGGCGGTATTTTCGATGGCGATTCGATCCGGTGTGTAGACGGTGAATTGATCGGCCCCGCCAAAGGGCGTCACGGAGGCCCGCTGTTCATGCAACCACACGGTCATTTCGCGCGGCGCGCTGTCCTGGGTCAGCCCTTTCATTGCCCAAAGCGAGCCGCCGGTCACGATGGTGGCGCGTACCTGATTGAAACCGTTCCAGCGTTCCAGACCACCGTGGGCGGTCAGCACCTCATTCAGCAGTTCATCACGCTGTGCATTCATGGTTGCGGCCCTCCTTCCTCCGGTGGCCGATCCTGTACCCATTGCCAGAATAATTGATACCCGACCGCGAGCACTACCGGGCCGATGAACAGTCCGATGATGCCGCTGGTGACCATGCCGCCAAGGGCGCCGATCAGCACCACCGGCATCGGCACATCGACCCCGCGTCCCAACAACAACGGTTTGAGCACGTTATCCACCAGGCCGGCAATAAAGACATAGATGGCGAACACGATCGTCGCAGTGTTCGCGCCCTCGGTGGTAAACACGAAGACAATCGCCGGAAGAGTGATGAGCGTCACCGGCAATTGCATGATGCCCAGCAACAACACCGCCAAGGCCAGCAAACCTGCGCCGGGGATGCCTTTGAAGACAAAACCGAGCCCCACCAGCAGCATCTGGATGAACGCGATGCCCACCACGCCCAACGCCACCGCGCGGATCGTCGCGGTGCACAGTGCAGCGATTTTCGGTCCTCTGCCGGGGCCGCTCACGCGGGAGGCAATCTGCACCGCGCTGCGGCTGCCGCCCTCGCCATGGGCCATGAAAATACCGGCAATGATCAAGGCAAAGATAAAAGTCAGAAAACCCATGCCGACGCCGGCCATCTTGCTCAACAGGGTCAGGCTGACGTCTTTGATCTGCGGAATGTATTTCGCGGTCAGGTCAGGAAGATTGGTTGAAGCCTGTAGCCACAGATCAGACAGCGGCTGGCCCACCAGCGGCCAACTGGCGACGGATTCGGCGGGCGGTGGGATGTGAAAGTCGCCCCCCTTGACCAGTTCCATCGCGCGCTCCACCGAATCGGCAATCGAGGTGCCCAGAAAGTAGATCGGCAACACCAGAATGATGATGGCGATGAGGATAATCAGCGTCGCAATGCGCCCGTCCCTTTGCCCCAAGGGCCCTTTCAGCCGCTGCTGCAACGGGTAAAGGGTGATCGCCAGGATCAGCGCCCACAGCATCAGGTCGCGGAACGGGCTGAAAATCTCGAAACAGAACAACACCAGCACGGCGATCAGACCGGCCCGGATCAAGACATCGAGCAGCGTGCGCGTCAGCGTTTTTTCGGAGAACGATGTGGGTTCCATGGAGGCCTCCCTGATCACTGCGGTACGGGATCGGTTAGCCCAGCATAGACGCTCAATTGAAAGCGCGAGGATTCAACGCAGCTTCAAGGGATCAACCAGTCCGGCGGCAATGGCCATGCCGACCAGGTCCGGCAGGGTATTGGCTTGCATGCGTTTCATCACGCGAGAGCGGTAGAGGTCGACCGTTTTCGCACTGACCCCCAATTGCTCGGCGATTTCCCGCGTGGTGTAACCCTGCACCAGCGGCAGCAAGACGTCGCGCTCCCGTGGGGTCAGCGTGAGCAAGCGCGCCTGCAACGCTTCATGCCCTTGATTGCCCGAACGGTGTGTCGCGCAATTACTGAGGGCCTGTTGCACGCTGTCCAGCAGCAATTGTTCGTTGTAGGGTTTTTCAATGAAGTCGTGAGCGCCGGCCTTGAACGCACGCACCACGATCGGCACATCGGCGTGACCGCTGACGAAGATGATCGGCAGGTTCAGTTCGCGCAAACGCATTTCTTCCTGCACGTTCAAGCCGCCCATGCCAGGCATGCGCACATCCAGCAGGACACAGGCCGCCAGACTGGCATCGCAGGCATTGAGGAATTCGACGCCACTGGTGAACGGCAACGCCTTGAGGCCGACCGACTCAAGTAGCCAGACCGTCGAATCGAGCATGCCTTGATCGTCATCGACCACATACACCACGTGCTCAGTCACACCCGCCATTGCATTATTCCTGTTGTTGTTTTGTTGGGCCGGCAAGCGGCAAGCGACAGCACATCAGCAACCCGACCGGTTGGCGTCGAGCCTGCAATTCGCCGCCAAAACCTTCGATGATGCTGCGGCTCATGGACAACCCGAGCCCCAGGCCATCGGCCTTGCTGGTATAGAACGGGGTAAAGATCTGCTCCAGTTCGGGCTCGCTCACGCCGGGGCCCTGATCTTGAACATTGATGTCCACGCAGGCGGCACCGCCCTGCCCCGCAGTCATCACGATCAGCGAAGGCAGGCCGGGATGTTGTTCTCGGTTGGCATCGATGGCATTGCGCAACAGATTGAGCAGGACCTGCTCCAGCAGCACCCGGTCGGCATAAACGGGCGGCAGATTATCCGGCAGTCGATCCTCGATTGTCACTTGGCAATTGCTCGCCTCCCAGTCGCACAAACGCACGGCTTCGCGGGCGACATCGGTGACATTCAGCGCCTGCATGCGGCGCTGGCCCTTGCGCAGAAACGCCCGCAAACGACGGATCACTTCCGAGGCGTGCGTGGCGTGGTGGGTGATGCGCTGCAGGCCTTGCGCGACCCGGGCGGCGGCTTGCGGATTGGAATCCACGGTCTGTAAATAGCGCTGGCTGGCATTCGCGTAATTGACCACAGCGGCCAGCGGCTGATTGATTTCGTGTGCGATGCCCGAGGCCAGTTCACCGAGGGTGACCAGGCGCGCAGTGTGCGCCAGCTCATCCTGATGGCGGCGCTGTTGCACTTCGCGCAGTTCACGTTCGGTCATGTCCCGCGCCACCAGGGAATAGTAGCGCTCGCCGCCAGCCGAACGGTGCGCCAACAACACCAGGGATACCGGCACCGAAGCGCCACCGCCCGGTGGTTGCAAGCGCGCATCGGTGCTCCAGACGCCGTCGCGTTCGGCGCCGGTCCAGCCGTCACGTTGCAGACGCGTCAAGTCCGCGCTGGCGAACAGTTCTGCCAGGGTCGGCATCGGCTGTTGTTCGCCAATCCCGAGAATGCGGCGTGCCGCCGGGTTGAGGTAAGTGACTTGCCCTTCGGGATCGATAAACAGCACCGGGTCGATGTTGGCTTCGACGACTTCGGCCAGGCGCCGCTTGTTCTCTTCGGCTTGCACCCGGGCGGTGATGTCCCGGGAGACGCTGACCACCTCGACCACCGTGCCGGTGTAGGTTTCACGAATCGCCCGGCTGGCAGTTTCGAACCACAGGTAATGCCCGTCCCGATGGCGAATGCGATACGTCATCGTGTGATAACCGTCCTGCTCCAGCGCATCGCGGGCGCGCTGCACCAGGCTGGCCAGGTCCTGACCATGGAACAACCCCTGGGCCATTTTCCCGCGTAATTCTTCCGGCCAGTAACCGAGCAATGTCCACGAAGCGGGTGAGGCATCGAGAAAACAGCCGTCCGGTGTGTGCCGGGAAATCAGGTCAGTGGTGTTCTCGATAATCAACCGGTAAAGCCGCCGCGCCTGGGTCGCTTCGCGTTCGGCCAGCACTTGCACGGTGGCGTCGCGGCAACGGGCAAGCACGCGGTTGTCCTGCGGATCGGGAATGAATGTCCAGATCAGAATCTGTGATTCGAATTGGGCTTCAACCCCTTCAATGGCCCGTTGCTGATCCAGACAGGCGCGTACCAGCACCCGATGATTGACCGGTAGAAATCCCAGTACATCGGTCAGCGGCTTTTCGGCCAGCAGCGCCAACAACGCCGCGTTGAATTCCTGCGGCCGGCCCTGCGCGTCGAGCAACAGGCTCGGCTGTGGATCGTGGCCCAATAAAGGCGAGCCACGCAGCATGCCATTGACGCTGCTGAGCAAGGCGGTCAGCAAATCCTGCACCCACCCCAGCCAATCCAGACTCACACCGTCACAGACTTCCACCAGCAACAGACCCGCCTGCCCTGGCGTCAACGCCAGATCAAACACCTGACCGTGGCTGATCGCGGCGCGGCGCAGTCGGCCGGCCAACCAGCAATCCAGTTGCCGCACTTGCGCCAGATCGAGGCGCCCCGTCTCCAGCAGCCGCTCGAACAGCAACTGATCGCTGGCCTGCGACGGGTCGCCCTGGCCCGGCGGAAAATGCTGGGCGGCGCCTTCGTGGCTGTAGATCCTCGCCTGGGGTTGCCAGCTGAGGTAAACCGCGCGACGCACCTCGGGGCAATCCTGCAAGGCCCGGCACAACGCATCGGCACGGGCAGCCAGGGAAACGCCCTCGCGCTGCAGGCGTAACCAGCTGTGCAATCGAACGGGAGTCAGGGTCATCACGGGGTCGCTTTGTTGGGGAAGCCAAGGATATACCGGCCTCATCGATATGACTGTAGTCATTTAGATCAGAAAGAATCAAATATAGTATATATACTATACGCTATAGGTTGTACTTCCATACCAATGGCGGATTGTTATATAAAGCAACCCGGACATAAAAGGTGACCTTCAGCGGCTACGCTGAAAGGCCACCGATAGAGCTAACAATCAGCCACCGAGTACCCGTACATGTCGATCTATGAACAAGGGCTAAGCCCTTTGGCTGTCAATCACATCGCCTTGTCGCCGCTCAGCTTCCTCGAGCGCACCGCCAACGTTTATCCCGAGTACCCCGCAGTCATCCATGGCTCGATCCGTCGCACCTGGGCGCAGACCTATACCCGTTGCCGACGCCTGGCCTCGGCGCTCGCCGGTCGCGGCATCGGCAAGGACGACACCGTGGCGGTGATGCTGCCCAACATTCCGGAAATGCTTGAAGTGCATTTTGGCGTACCGATGATCGGCGCCGTGCTCAACCCGCTCAACGTGCGCCTGGATGCCGAAGCCATTGCCTTCATGCTCCAGCATGGCGAGGCCAAGGTGCTGATCACCGACCGCGAGTTCCATAGCGTCATTCATGCCGCCATCGGCATGCTGGATCACCCGCCGCTGGTCATCGACGTCAACGATCCGGAATACGGCGAAGGCCAGGCCGTCAGCGATCTGGACTATGAAGCATTGCTGGCCGAAGGCGACCCGGCATTCGCCTGGCAATGGCCGGACGATGAGTGGCAAGCCATCTCGCTGAACTACACCTCCGGCACCACCGGCAATCCGAAGGGTGTGGTCTATCACCACCGTGGCGCTTATCTGAATGCCCTGGGCAACCAGATGACCTGGGCGATGGGCAACCACCCGGTGTACCTCTGGACCCTGCCGATGTTCCATTGCAATGGCTGGTGCTATCCGTGGACCATCACCGCGCTGGCCGGTGTGCACGTGTTCCTGCGCCGCGTCGATCCGCAGAAAATCCTCACGCTGATCCGCGAACACCAGGTCACCCACCTGTGCGGTGCACCGATTGTGCTCAATGCGCTGGTCAACATGCCGGAATCGGCGAAGGCGGCCATCGATCACCCGGTCGCCGCCATGGTTGCCGGCGCTGCACCGCCGGCCAAAGTGATTGGCGCCGTGGAAGAAATGGGCATCAAGGTCACCCACGTTTACGGCCTGACCGAAACCTATGGCCCGGTGACCCTCTGCGCCTGGCATGCCGAATGGGATGAACTGCCGCTGGAAGAACGGGCGCAGATCAAATCCCGCCAGGGTGTGCGCTACCCGACGCTCGAAGGCGTGATGGTCGGCGACTCGAAGACCCTGGAGCCGACCCCACGCGATGGCCAGACCATCGGTGAAGTGTTCATGCGCGGCAACACCGTGATGAAGGGCTACCTGAAAAACCCGACGGCCACCGCCGAAGCGTTCGAGGGTGGCTGGTTCCATACCGGCGACCTGGCGGTATGTCATCCCGACGGTTATGTCGAGATCAAGGACCGCCTCAAAGACATCATCATTTCCGGTGGCGAGAACATTTCCACCATCGAACTCGAAGGCGTGCTCTACCGCCATCCGGGCGTGATGGAAGCCGCGGTGGTCGCCCGTCCCGATGAAAAATGGGGCGAAACGCCCTGCGCCTTCATCACCTTGAAGGCCGATCACCAGGACGTTCGCGAGGCCGACATCATCAGTTTCTGCCGCGAACACCTGGCCGGTTTCAAAGTCCCGCGCACGGTGATTTTCACCCTGTTGCCGAAGACCTCCACCGGCAAGATCCAGAAGTACGTACTGCGAGACAGGGCCAAGGCCCTCTAACCCTAACCGACTTTTCACCTATCAGGCGGCAGGTGTCTTACCTGCCGCTTCGGGCTCGTGCACGCCGGATTCGGCACGCCCTGCCACCTCACACCGATAACAACAACAATGTGGAGCGCACCATGATCGACATCCATGCAACCGATACCCAACGCTGTGAACGTATTCGGACCAACCCGAAATTCCTTCAATTGGTCAGCAGCCGTTCGCGCCTGGCCTGGTCGTTGAGTGCTGCCGTGCTCGGCACTTATTACCTGTTCATGCTCGTGGTGGCGTTTGCCCCGAAGTGGCTGCACGCACCGCTTGGCGAGCATCGGATGTTGACCCTGGGCATGCCGGTTGGCGCGGCGATCATCATTTTTTCCTGGCTGCTGACCGGCTGGTACGTCTACAGCGCCAACACCCGCTTCGATGCGCTGGGCGCCGCCATTCTTGAGGAGAGCAAGTGATGCGTAAACTCATCCTCGCCGCAGCGTGCCTGCTGCCGGCCTCCGCTGTGTTCGCCGCGCCCGCGTTGAGCGCCATAGAAAAACAACCGCTGAACCTGAACGCGATCGGCATGTTCTTCGTGTTCGTCCTCGGTACGCTGGCGATCACCTGGTGGGCCGCACGCCAGACCAAATCCACATCGGACTTTTACACTGCCGGCGGTGGCATCACCGGGTTTCAGAATGGCCTGGCGATCGCTGGTGACTACATGCCCGCCGCCACGCTGCTGGGGCTGTCCAGCCTGGTGTTTGCCAAGGGTTATGACGGTTTCATCTACACCATCGGCTTCTTTGTCGGCTGGCCGATCATCACTTTCCTGATGGCCGAGCGTCTGCGCAATCTGGGGCGCTACACCTTTGCCGACATCGTTTCCTATCGACTGGACCAGAACAAAGTGCGGATTTTCGCCGCGTTCGGTTCGTTGACGGTGGTGTGCTGCTACCTGATCGTGCAGATGGTCGGTGCCGGCCAGTTGATCAAATTGCTGTTCGGGCTCGACTACCCGGTCGCGGTGATGATCGTTGGCGCGTTGATGCTGGTGTATGTGATTTTCGGCGGGATGATCGCCACCACCTGGGTGCAGATCATCAAAGCCGTGCTGTTGCTCGCCGGCGGTACGACCCTCGCGGTCATGGCCATGTCGCAGTTCGGTTTCAGCTACGAAACCCTGGCTACCAAAGCAGTCGAGGCGCATGCCAGCGGCTGGAACATCATGGGCCCCGGCTCAATGCTGGCCGACCCGATCAACACGGCGTCGATGTCGCTCGGCCTGGTGTTCGGCATCGCCGGTTTGCCGCACATTCTGATGCGTTTCTTCACCGTGCCCAACGCCAAGGAAGCGCGTAAATCGGTGTTCTACGCCACCGGTTTCATCGGCTTCTTCTTCCTGGTGGTCTGCACCCTGGGCTTCGCCGCGATGGTGATCATCGGCACCGATCCGCAGTACTACGTCAATGGCGAAGTCGGCGGTGCCCTGATCGGCGGCGGCAACATGGTGGCCATGCACCTGGCCAAAGCCGTCGGCGGCAATCTGTTCTTCGGGTTCCTCTCGGCCGTGACCTTCGCCACCATTCTTGCAGTGGTGTCCGGGTTGGCCCTGGCCGGTGCGTCGGCGATTTCCCACGACCTCTACGCCACCGTGTTCAAGAAAGGCAAAGCCACTCAGAAACAGGAAATGCGCGTGACCCGCATGGCCACCGTGGGCCTGGGCGTCATCGCGATTCTGCTGGGCATTCTGTTCGAGAAGATGAACGTCGCGTTCCTGGTCGGCCTGACGTTCGGCATCGCCGCGTCGACCAACTTCCCGGTACTGATCATGGCCATGTACTGGAAAGGCCTGACCACCAAAGGCGCGATCATCGGCGGTTTTGCCGGCCTGATCTGCGCCCTGGTGCTGGTGATCCTTTCCCCGGCCGTGTGGGTGACCGTGCTCGGTCATGCTCACGCGATCTTCCCGTATGACCACCCGGCGCTGTTCTCCATGCCGTTGGCGTTTCTGGTGATCGTCGTCGTGTCCCGACTCGACCGCAGCGTGCGGGCCGACAAGGAACGTGATGCCTACGCCGACCAGTTCGTGCGCGCCCAGACCGGCCTCGGTGCTGCCGCCGCTTCCAGCCATTGATTGAAAGGCACGGCGCGCTGTTGCGGCGCCGTGCACAACCGTCCTGTTGAGGTTCACGTTATGCCCGAATTCAAAGCCCCCCTGCGCGACCTGCGCTTCGTCCTGCATGAAGTGTTCGACGCCCCGGCCCTGTGGGCGCGCCTGCCGGCCCTGGCTGACAACATCGATGCCGACATCGCCGACGCGATCCTTGAGGAGGCGGGAAAAGTCACCGCGCACCTGATCGCACCCTTGAACCGCAGCGGCGATGAGGAAGGTGCGCAATGGCATGAAGGTCAGGTGACCACGCCGATCGGCTTCAAACAGGCTTATGCCACGTACATCGAAGGTGGCTGGGTCGGCCTGTCAGGTAATACCGAATATGGCGGCATGGGCATGCCGAAAATGCTGGCCGTGCAGTTTGAAGAAATGCTCTACGGCGCCAATTCAAGCTTCGCGCTGTACTCGGCATTGAGTTCCGGTGCCTGCCTGGCACTGGATGCCCACGCCAGCGACAGCTTGAAAGACCTGTACCTGCCGCCAATGTATGAAGGTCGCTGGGCCGGTTCCATGTGCCTGACCGAAGCTCATGCCGGCACGGATCTGGGGCTCATCCGCACCCGCGCCGAACCTCGGGCCGACGGCAGTTTCAGCATCACTGGCAGCAAGATTTTCATCACCGGTGGCGATCAGGACCTGACCGAGAACATCGTCCATCTGGTGCTGGCCAAACTGCCGGACGCACCGGCCGGGCCGAAAGGCATCTCGCTGTTTGTGGTGCCCAAGGTGCTGGTCAATGCCGACGGTTCACTCGGTGACGCCAACGCCGTGAGTTGCGGTTCAATCGAGCACAAGATGGGCATCAAGGCCTCGGCCACTTGCGTGATGAATTTCGACGGTGCCAGTGGCTGGCTCGTGGGCGAAGCCAATAAAGGCCTCGCGGCGATGTTCACCATGATGAACTACGAACGCCTGTCCATCGGCATTCAGGGCATTGGTTGCGCCGAAGCGTCTTATCAGAGTGCTGTGGCGTACGCCCGTGAACGCATTCAGAGCCGCGCCCCGACCGGCGCCATGGCCCCGGACAAAGTCGCCGATCCGATCATCGTTCACCCCGACGTGCGCCGCATGCTGCTCAGCATGAAAGCCATGACCGAAGGTGGCCGCGCGTTCGCCAGTTATGTCGGGCAGCAGCTCGATCTGGCGAAGTTCTCCGACGATGCGCAAGAACGCGACACCGCCCAGACCCTGGTCGCCTTGCTGACACCGATTGCCAAGGCCTTCTTCACCGACACCGGCCTGGAAAGCTGCATCAACGGCCAGCAAGTGTTCGGCGGCCATGGCTACATCCGCGAGTGGGGCCAGGAACAATTGGTCCGCGATGTGCGCATCGCACAGATCTACGAAGGCACCAACGGCATCCAGGCGCTGGATCTGCTCGGGCGCAAGGTGCTGGCCGATAACGGTGTCGCGCTGCGTCAGTTCACCGGCGAGATCCGCCATTTCGCCCATCAGCCTGACGCGCCCTACTCCGCGCAACTGTTCGATGCCGTGCAGCGCCTGGAAGCCTTGAGCGACTGGTTGCAGGACCGGGCGGCGACCAACCGCAACGAAGTCGGCGCCGCCTCCGTGGAATATCTGCACCTGTTCGGTTATGTCGCTTACGCCTGGCTGTGGGCGCGCATGGCGCAGGTTGCTCAGAAAAAACGTGGCGAAGACGAAGCGTTCTACGGCGCGAAAATCGCCACCGCCGATTTCTACATCCATCGTTTGCTGCCGCGCATTTTGAGCCTCGAACAGTCGATTCGCGCCGGCAGTGCTTCGTTGTTCGGTCTGAGGGCCGAGCAGTTCTGACGATTGAACCGCACGCGGCGCCACGCTCCTCTCTTTTTGGTGTCCGCGTTTTTTTATTGATAAGCCCTCGCCCGGTTGGCGAGGGTCGCGCAAGCCGTCATTCCATAATAAAAACAAAGGGGCTTCACATGGATCGCAACACCCGTATTCTCGCTACCCGACTGTTTCTGGCCGGCGGTGTCATCAGCCTCTCGGCTCCCGCCGCGGCTGACTTTATCAAGGACAGCAAGGCCAGCCTCGAACTGCGCAACTTCTACTTCAACCGGGATTATCGTCAGGCCAACGCGGCGCAATCGAAGCAGGAGGAATGGGCGCAGGGTTTCCTGCTGCGCTACGAGTCCGGCTTCACCGAGGGTTTGATCGGGTTCGGTTTCGATACGATCGGCCTGCTGGGCGTCAAGCTCGACTCCAGCCCGGATCGCGCCGGCTCCGGCCTGCTACAGCGCCATCGCGACACCCGCAAAGGTGCGCAGGACGAGTACGGCGAACTGGGCCTGACCGCCAAAGTACGCGCCTCCAAAAGCACGCTGAAACTCGGCACGCTGCTGCCGAAACTGCCGACGGTGCTGGCTAACGATTCACGGCTGCTGCCGCAAACTTTCAAGGGCGGTCAGTTGACCTCCCTGGAAATCGAAGGCCTGAGCGTGGATGCCGGACGACTGACGCAGGTCAACCAGCGCGATTCCTCGGACTACGAGGACATGGGCATCACCCGAACCGGCGCCAAGGGCATCACCAGCCGCCATCCGGACAGCGACAGCTTCGATTTCGCCAGCCTCAATTACAAATGGACCGGCAACCTCGCCACCGGTTACAGCTACGGGCATCTCGACAATTTCTACAGCCAGCACCTGGTCAACCTGACCTATGTGTTGCCGGTCACCACCGGCCAGTCGTTGAAAACCGACCTGCGCTTCGCCCGTTCAACGGATGATGGCGGCAGCAATGTCGATAACAACGCCATCGGTGCGATGTTCACCTACAGCCTCGGCGGGCATGCGTTGGGCCTGGGTTATCAAGGCATGAGCGGTGACACCGGGTACGCCTACGTCAATGGCACCGATGCGTTCCTGGTGAACTTCGTGCAGATCGGCGACTTCGCCAGCAAGGACGAGAAGTCCTGGCAGGCTCGCTACGACTACAACTTTGCGGCCATTGGCGTACCGGGCCTGACCTTCATGACGCGCTACATCACCGGGGACAATATCGACCTGGGCGGTAACCGTCCGCAAGGCAAGGAATGGGAACGGGACACCGACATTGGCTATGTCGTGCAGAGCGGGCCGCTGAAAAACGTCGGGGTGAAATGGCGTAATGCGACGGTGCGGTCGACCAATTTTGGCAGCGACCTCGATGAAAACCGCTTGATTGTCAGTTACACGTTGCCGATCTGGTAAGGCTGCGTAACGGTCACCATCGCTTCGCCAGCAAGCCGGCTCCTACACGGGTTGTGTCGTTCATAAAACATCGGCCCCCCCCGATTCTGTGGGAACCGGCTTGCTGGCGAAGGGGGCTTCAACGAATTTTGGCCGTGATTTCGATGAAAACCGTTTGATTGTCAGTTACACGTTGCCGATCTGGTAAGGCTGCATAACGGCCACCATCGCTTCGCCAGCAAGCCGGCTCCTACAAGGTTTGTGTCGTTCATAAAACATCGGCATCCCCCCGATTCTGTAGGAGCCGGCTTGCTGGCGATGGGGTCTTCAACGAATTTTGGCCGTGATTTCGATGAAAACTGTTTGATTGTCAGTTACACGTTGCCGATCTGGTGAGGCTGCGTAACGGCCACCATCGCTTCGCCAGCAAGCCGGCTCCTACAAGGTTTGTGTCATTCATAAAACATCGGCATCCCCCGACTCTGTAGGAGCCGGCTTGCTGGCGATGGGGTCTTCAACGAATTTTGGCCGTGATTTCGATGAAAACCGTTTGATTGTCAGTTACACGTTGCCGATCTGGTAAGGCTGCATAACGGCCACCACCGATTCGCCAGCAAGCCGGCTCCTACAAGGTTTGTGTCGTTCATAAAACATCGGCATCCCCCGATTCTGTAGGAGCCGGCTTGCTGGCGATGGGGGGGTTCAACGAATTTTGGCCGTGATTTCCATGAAAACTGTTTGATTGTCAGTTACACGTTGCCGATCTGGTAAGGCTGCGTAACGGCCACCATCGATTCGCCAGCAAGCCGGCTCCTACAAGGTTTGTGTCGTTCATAAAACATCGGCATCCCCCGATTCTGTGGGAACCGGCTTGCTGGCGATGGGGGGTTCAACGAATTTTGGCCGTGATTTCCATGAAAACCGTTTGATTGTCAGTTACACGTTGCCGATATGGTAAGGCTGCGTAACGGCCACCACCGATTCGCCAGCAAGCCGGCTCCTACACGGTTTGTGTCGTTCATAAAACATCGGCACACCCCGATTCTGTAGGAGCCGGCTTGCTGGCGATGGGGGCTTCAACTACACCCGGAAGGTCAGCCCCGACCTCTCTCCCCGACACCATCCCGCGGCCGCAGCCATTGTAGGTTAAGATGCCTGCAAACCAGGCTCGCCACGAGACGCCCCGCATGCCAGATAACAGTCGGAACACTCCCCGCCTGATCAAGAAGTATCCCAATCGCCGACTGTATGACACCCACACCAGCAGTCACCTGACGCTCGCGGACATACGCCAGTTGGTCGTCGATAAGGTTTCGTTTCAGGTGGTCGATGCCAAGTCTGGCGAGGATCTGACTCGCAGTATCCTGCTGCAGGTGATTCTGGAAGCGGAAAGCGGCGGTGAGCCGATCTTCACCAGCGAGATGCTGATGGGGATTATCCAGTTCTACGGTCCTTATCAGGGTGTGCTGGGCAGCTACCTCGACAAAAGTATTCAGACCGTGATCGATATCCAGTCCCAGACCGGCGCGCAATCTTCCGAAGCCTGGAGCACCTTCATGCACCAGCAGGCGCCGGTCATGAAGGACCTCATGCGCCAGTATGTCGACCAGTCCAAGGCGCTCTACCTGAACACGCAAAACATGTTTGGCCTGTTCACCGGCAAACCTGAAAGTGAAAACGGCACAAAAAAAAATGGCGACGGGGAATAAACCCGTCGCCATCGGTGCTGCCGGCCTGATTTGACTTACTTGTTACCGCTGGTGGTCTTGGCGCTGGCTTCTGGTGCTGCTTTGGCGGCAGCGGCAGTGGCGGCGTCAAAATTGCTCTGAGCCACATCGGAAGCCTGTTTCACGGCTTTCTGTGCGCTTTCAAACACGGTACTGGCATTCGCCAGGCCGGACTTGAATGCAGCCACTACAGGCTCGGAGCCGGCCGGTGCATTCTTGCTGATCGATTCAACAAACTCATTCACCTGCTGGGTGCCCGCCTCGACCTGACTCGACGTCAGTTTGGCGATGTCCGACTGCGTGCCCACGATCAGCGCCTGAACCTGACGATTAAACTCGGCCAGACGTTCGGATTGCGCGCTCGGCTGGGTGAACGACGCCTGCAGATCAGCAAAACCTTGTGCATCACGGACGGCCAGCAGTTTGCGCACGCCTTCGAAGTGCTCTTCGGTGGAGTCACGCAGTGCCTTGAACTGCAACTGGCTCAATTGCTCAACGCTGGCGAACATTTTGCCGCTGATTTGCTGCAACAAGTCGAGGTTGGCTTTCTGAGCGGTTTGCAGATTTTCCGGGTTGAAAAAAGACATGCTTGAATCTCCTGGTACTGGAAGGCCCGGATGGGCCTGCGGACGCGATAGCGATCCTGCCAGTCATCGCGCCGGGTTTGATATTGCAGCGCACAAAACTATTTGGCAACGCCTATTTTGTGCAGCGCACAATAAAGTTCGCTTGCTCGGTTGATATTCCCTATACACTCGTGACAATTGAATGACGGCCTGGCTTCTATCAATCAGGGCGACATTCCCACGCAGTGGGTCAGGAGTTCACGATGGGTCAGCAAGAAAATATTGCGCTGCAAGATGATGGGCTTTCAGCTCCATCCGGTTTGTTCGAACACCTGAACCACCTCCAGCGCCTCAACACCCTCAACGTTCTCGACGCCGCGCGACAGCGTCAGGCCAAAACCTACGCGCCTTCAAGCCTTGGGCTACTGACAACGCCGAATGCCGCTGACTGGCAGGAATACGTCACCGACCTGGGCCAACGCAGTGTGCTGTTCTGGGACACCCTGCGTCAGCGCGGTGACAACACCTTGGCCTACGAACGCGCCGGGTATCCGCTGCTGCTCAAGTTCAATCATGAAACCCTGATTGCCGGCGAAGACCTGCTTCGCCCGGTCAACTACTCGTTGCTGCAGATCCTCGCGGGCCCCGGGCAAACGCTCGACAGCAAAAAACAGCCAGTGATCATCATTGACCCACGCGGCGGTCACGGTTCGGGGATAGGCGGTTTCAAACAGGATTCGGTCATCGGCGAAAGCCTGCGCGCCGGCCATCCGACCTATTTCATCTCGTTCAGCCATTCGCCACGCCCGGGCCAAACCCTGGCGGACATCGTTGAAGCCCAGGCACGGTTCCTCGCAGAGGTCAGCACGCGACATCCCACCAGCACCAAACCCGTGGTGATCGGCAACTGCCAGGCCGGCTGGGCACTGATGGGCCTGGCGGCGACCCGCCCGGAACTGCCAGGACTGATCATCGTCAATGGCGCGCCTTTGTCGTACTGGGCCGGCGTCAATGGGCGCAATCCGATGCGCTACACCGGCGGTTTGCTGGGTGGCGGCTGGATGGCGCGCCTGGGCAGCGACCTGGGCAATGACCGTTTCGACGGCACCTGGCTGGTGAGCAATTTCGAAAGCCTCGACCCGGCCAACACCTGGTGGGGCAAGTACTACCACCTGTTCAGCGAAGTCGACAGCGAAGCCCCGCGCTTTCTGGATTTCGAACGCTGGTGGGGCAGCCCGACCCTGCTCAATGGCGAAGAGATCGAGATGATCGTCGACGATCTGTTCATCGGTAATCAGCTGTCCGGCGGCCTCGGGCGCAAGAGCAGCGGGCTCGACCTCAAACGCATCGAAGTGCCGGTGGTGGTGTTCTGTTCCTATGGCGACAACATCACCTCGCCGCAGCAGGCGCTGGACTGGATTACCGATGTCTATCCCAGCGATCTTGCCCTGCAAAATGCCGGTCGCACTATCGTTTACCTGCGGCACGCGAGCATCGGTCATCTGGGCATCTTCGTGTCGGGTGAAGTGGCGCGGCGTGAACACCGTGAGTTGCTCGGCGCAGTCGATGCAATCAATGAACTGCCGGGCGGGCTCTATGAAATGCTCATCGATGACCTGCCGGAACACTCGGATACGCCGTACGCCGTGCGTTTCGAGCCACGGCGTATCGCCGACATCCACGGTAAAGTGCAGCCGCCCCGGGACGACGATCGCGAATTCGCGCTGGTCGAACGCGCCTCTGATTTCAACAACACGCTTTATGACGGATTTGTACGGCCGTGGTTGCGTCAGTTGATCAACGAGCCGACCGCCGAAATGATGCGCAAGGCACACCCGTTCCACCAGCAACAGGTGATGTGGAACAGCCTGAACCCGGCCCTCTGGTGGCTGGCAGGCAGTGCCGCTCAAGTGAGCAAGGATCGACATCCCGCCAGCCCGTCCAATCCGTTGCTGGCCTGGCAGGAGCTGTTTTCCAACCAGGTACAGGACGCTTTGAATGGTTATCGGGACCTGCGTGATGCCGCACAGGAGATGAGTTTTTACGGCGTGTATGGCGTCCTCAATAGCCTCGCCGGCAATACCCCGGGGCGAGACCTCCAGGCGCATGCCAGGCAGCACGATAAAGTCCTGACCCAACGCCTTCAGGACGCCCTGCCCCTTGGCGGCTTGATGGAAGCCTTGATCCGGATCCTGTTCCTGCTGTGCCGCGACAGCGATGAACCAGGCAAACAAAGCGTCGAGAAACTTATCCTGCAATTGCAAGTGCTGCTGCAGGACTACAGTGCCGCGCCGATGGACCTGCGCGAAACCCTTCGCCTGCAAAAACTGCTGGTCGCCACCCACCCGCAGGAAAGCCTGCACAGTTTGCCCCTGATGCTGGTTGAGCCCGAAGAACGCCAACAAGTGCTGGCGGCCGTCGCGAAGTTGCTGCCAGAACTGCTGACCAGCGGCGCAGACAACCTGTTCTGGTGTGAATTGCACACGCTGCTCGATGTGCCGCTGCCGGGGTTCAGCCTGACTCAACCTCCAGGTGAAACCGATGTTGTCGTGGAGAAAGTTTCGGCGATAACTCCGGAGCCCATCAAACCGAAAACTCCGGTCGTTGTACCTGAGCCGGTCAAGCAAAAAGCCCCCGTCGTCGTACCAGAGCCGGTCAAGCAAAAGACCCCAGTGGTCGTCGCTGAGCCAATTGCCCCGGTAATGTCGACTAAAACGCGCAAACCCGCCAAGGGCAAAAAAGGTGCGAAGAAACCTCCTGCACCATGATGAGCGACCTGTGTGGCGAGGGGATTTATCCCCGTTGGGTTGCGAAGCGGCCCCGAAATCGAAAACCGCGGTGTATCAGGTACACCGCACACAATGGTTTTACGACTGCTTAGCAGCCGAACGGGGATAAATCCCCTCGCCACACAGGGGATTCGTTGCTTACAAAATGGTGGACAAGGCTCAAGTGCTGACGAGCAACGAGTCACACCGGCGCGGCTTCCTCGATCTCGAACGATTCATCGGAACGGTACTGCCCCGGTGTCATGCCAAACCAGCGGCTACAGGCTTTGTTGAAGCTGCTGTGATCATGAAAACCAAGGAGATACGCGACATGTTTCATGTTGAAGTGAGAATGACGCAGGTAGAAATCCGCCAGTTGTCGACGCACCGCGTTCAGCACGTCCTTGAATTGAGTCCCTTCCTTTTCCAGCGCACGTTGCAGCGTTCGCTTGCTGATGTTCAAGGCCGCCGCGATCGACTCCATGTCGCACTGCCCCTGCCCCTGACTCAAGCGCTCGGTAAGCAGCGCGCGAATCCGGCCGACAATGCAAAAACCAAACAGCAGGTCCAGTTGCGCCTCGGCAAAACTGTCATGCAGCACTGCCAACGCTTCGTTGGCCATGCTCAAAGGCCGCATCAGCTCCTCCCCGTCAAACAAAATGCTGTCGTAAGGCGCGTCGAAATGCAGATTGCAGCCGAACAGCCGTCGATGCTCGGAGATGTCTTCAGGCTTGGGATAGGTGAACTCGACACTCAGGGGTTGCGGTGCGTTGCCGCCCGACAGCTTGCGACAGAACCCCAGCAATGACGCCAGCCCGGCGTCGGTGTACTGGCGCGGTTTGACCGAACCCTGCTGCTGATGGTCGAGCCCGGACAGACGGTAATGTTGCTGTTCCGAAGTGAAGAAAAGGCTGAACCCGGTGCCAATCAACGGACTGAAACGGACCAGGCGTTCAAGGGCTTTTTTCAGATTCAGGCTGGACATCATGGTGTAGCCGACGATCTGAAAACTGCCGGGGTGGAAACTGCCATAGGCCCGTAAGCCAATGTCCGGATCGCCCGAGGCCTCTGTGGCCAGTTCCCAGAGTCGATAGATGGTCTTTCGCTCGCAGAACGCTCCTGGTTTGTTTGCGAGATTAATGTCTAGTCCAGCCTCCCGACACAGACTGGCGACATCCAGTCCTTGAGCCGAGAGCGTATTTGCCAGCACGCTGGCATAGCCTGAACTCATTCTATACATGGCGTCCTCAATGACCTGTGGAACCGGACATCCTGTCCGGAGCCATGACTGATCTGCGATGAATCGAGATTCTAACGGGGTGTTTCGTTGCCAATATTGATCCCAGTATAGGTAGTCCTCACTTTTAGCCAGTGTTTCGGGCCATTCGTCGCATCACAGCCGCTAAACCGCCCATGGCACCGTTGGACACCACACCGTCACCTCCCAACACTTCCGCATCCCACGCCAATCCCGAACAATCGCCCATCTTGCAGCGCAAAAACAAAAAAGGAATGGAGCTTATGAAGTCGCTTGGTCGTATTGCGTTGGTCACGGGTGGTATGGGTGGGATTGGCACGGCGATAAGCCAGCGCCTGTACAAGGAAGGATTCAAGGTCATCGTCGGTTGCAGCGCTGACTCCGCCCGCAAGAACGACTGGATCGCCACTCAGCTGGCGGCGGGTTTTCAGTTCGAGTGTATCTACGGCGACATCACCGATTGGGAGTCGACGCGCAAGGCCTTCGAGATGGCGCGCGAACAATTCGGCCCGATCGATGTGCTGGTCAACAACGCCGGCATTACACGTGATGCTTCTTTCCGCAAGCTGACGCCCGAGGACTGGAACGCGGTCATCGGCACCAACCTGAGCGGCCTGTTCAACACCACCAAGCAGGTGATTGAAGGGATGTTGGCCAAAGGCTGGGGACGAGTGATCAACATCTCCTCGATCAACGGTCAGCGCGGCCAGTTCGGCCAGACCAACTACAGCGCGGCCAAAGCCGGCATCCACGGTTTCACCATGGCACTGGCTCGGGAAGTGTCCGGCAAGGGCGTGACCGTCAACACCGTTTCGCCGGGTTACATCCAGACCAGCATGACTGCGGCCATCCGCCCGGACATCCTCGACACCATGATTGCGGCCACCCCGGTCGGGCGCCTCGGCCAACCCGAAGAAATCGCCTCGATCGTTGCCTGGCTGGCCTCCGATGAATCGGGCTATAGCACCGGCGCCGACTTCTCGGTGAACGGCGGCATGAACATGCAATAGACCGATCGGGGCAAGGACGCCCTGCTCCCGCTGGACAAAATTTTAATGAGGTCACGCATGAACGAAGTCGTAATCGTTGCCGCTACTCGTACCGCCATTGGCAGTTTCCAAGGTGCCTTGTCCGCGATTCCAGCCACCGAGCTGGGTGCCACGGTGATTCGCCGTCTGCTGGAAGAGACCGGTCTGGACGGTACGCAGATCGATGAAGTGATCCTCGGCCAGGTCCTCACCGCAGGCTCGGGACAAAACCCGGCACGCCAGACGGCGATCAAGGCTGGCCTGCCCTTTACCACTCCGGCCCTGACCCTGAACAAGGTCTGCGGCTCGGGCCTCAAGGCCGTGCAACTGGCTGTCCAGGCGATCCGTTGCGGCGATGCCGAACTGGTGATTGCCGGCGGTCAGGAAAACATGAGCCTGGCGCCCTATGTGCTGCCCAAGGTGCGCGCCGGCCTGCGTCTGGGCCATGCGCAACTGCAAGACAGCGTGATTCAGGACGGTTTGTGGGACGCCTTCAACGACTACCACATGGGCATCACCGCTGAAAATCTGGCCACTCAGTACAGCCTCAGCCGCGAAGATCAGGACGCCTTCGCCGCCGCCTCGCAACAGAAAGCTGCCGCAGCCATCGAAGCGGGCTACTTCAAGCGTGAAATCACACCGATCCTGATCCCTCAGCGCAAGGGCGATCCGCTGGTGTTCGATACGGATGAACAACCGCGCCCGGGCGGCACGCTGCAAGCCATGAGCAATCTGAAACCGGCGTTCAAGAAAGACGGCAGCGTGACCGCCGGCAACTCGTCGACCCTCAACGATGGCGCCGCCGTGTTGCTGCTGGCCAGCGCCGCCAAGGCCCAGGCCCTCGGCTTGCCGGTTCTGGCACGCATCAAGGCTTACGCCAGCGCGGGCGTGGATCCGTCGATCATGGGCATCGGCCCAGTGCCGGCCACCCGTCTGGTGCTGGAGAAAGCCGGCTGGAGCCTGGACGACCTCGACCTGATCGAAGCCAACGAAGCATTCGCTGCGCAATCGCTGGCGGTCGGTAAAGAACTGGGTTGGGACACCCGCAAAGTCAACGTCAACGGTGGCGCGATCGCGCTGGGTCATCCGATCGGCGCGTCGGGTGCGCGGATTCTGGTGTCGCTGGTGCACGAACTGATTCGCCGTGAGGGCAAAAGAGGCTTGGCCACGTTGTGCATCGGTGGCGGCCAAGGCGTCAGCCTGGTCATCGAACGATAATAAGAAACACAGGACTGCTTGCTTGACTGCTGACGCGGTGCCGAATTCCGGCACCGCGGTTTTTTTCTGCCCGGTTTACTGATGTGGGCAAGGAGTTCCATGAACACTAACGCGCACACTTTCAACACCTTCTGGTCCGGTCAGGTTCCGTTCATTGCCTCCTTTGCAGTGCAACAATTACGTTTATGGGTCAGCACCAATCCATGGTTTACCGGTCAGGAATACAACGAGTGGTTCGACCTGCCGCGCGTCACCCTGGACAGCCTTCAATCGGACTATCAACTGCAATGGACGGACCTTGGCCAACGGTTGATGACCGGCCAGCCCTTCACCTTTGAAGATCGACGTTTCGCCAGTGGCAACTGGAGCCAGCCGCTGTTCGGCTCCCTCGCCGCGTTTTATCTGCTTAACGCCGGGTTCCTGCTCAAACTGCTCGACAAACTGCCAATCAAAGACAAGAAACCCCGCAAGCGCCTGCTGTATCTCGTGGAACAAGCCATCGCCGCAGGTGCGCCAAGCAATTTCCTGGTGAGCAATCCCGATGCCCTGCAGCGAGCCGCGGACACTCAAGGCGGCAGCCTGCTCACGGGCCTGTTGCACCTGGCCAGCGACCTGCAGGAAGGCAAGATGCGCCAGTGCGACAGCGGCGCCTTCAAGGTTGGCGTCGATCTGGCCAACACCCCTGGCGAAGTGGTGTTCGAGAATGAACTGTTCCAGCTGATTCAGTACTACCCGCAAAGCGAAACCCAGTATCGGCGCCCGGTGTTCATCGTCCCTCCGTCGATCAACAAGTACTACATCCTCGACCTGCGCCCGGACAACTCGATGGTTCGCCATCTATTGCAACAAGGCCATCCGGTGTTCTTGATGTCGTGGCGCAACTTCGACCAGGCACACGCCGGCACCACCTGGGATGACCTGATCGAAACCGGCATCATCAAAGGCCTGCAAGTGACCCGTGAAATCAGCGGCGAACAACGTCCCAACTGCGTCGGCTTCTGCATTGGCGGCACGCTGTTGAGTTCGGCGCTGGCCGTTTTGGCGGCCCGCGGCGACAAGGAAATCGGCAGCGTGAGCCTGCTTACCACCTTTCTCGATTACCTCGACACCGGCCCGATCGACATCTTCGTCGACGAGCAACTGGTGGCTTACCGCGAACGCACCATCGGTGGCAATGACGGCCCCATCGGCCTGTTCAAGGGCGAGGACATGGGCAACACCTTCTCGCTATTGCGCCCCAATGATTTGTGGTGGAACTACAACGTCGACAAATACCTCAAGGGTCAGAAGCCTATTCCGCTGGACCTGTTGTTCTGGAACAACGACAGCACCAACCTTCCCGGCCCGATGTATTGCTGGTATCTGCGCCACACCTATTTGCAGAACGACCTGAAATCCGGCGAGCTGGACTGTTGCGGGGTCAAGCTCGACCTGCGCGCCATCGACGCGCCGGCGTACATCCTCGCCACCCATGACGATCACATCGTGCCGTGGCGAAGCGCCTACGCCAGCACCGAATTGCTGTCGGGCACCAAGCGCTTCGTGCTGTGCGCTTCGGGGCATATCGCCGGGGTCATCAACCCGCCCGCCAGGGAAAAGCGCAATTACTGGACCAACAACCGGGTGACGAAAAACCCCGATACCTGGTTCAAGGATGCCGAGCAACATCCCGGTAGCTGGTGGAACGACTGGTTCGCCTGGCTGGCCGAACACGCCGGTGAACGCCAGCCTTCAGCGCTGCACACCGGCAACGCGCAGTACCCTGCAATTGAATCGGCCCCAGGTCGTTACGTGATGCAATGATGGAATGTCCCGCGCGATAGCTTTTATTGCGCGGGGCGGCGCGTCGTTCTCGCCCTGCAAGAAAGTCAAAACACAGCACACCGGTTCAATATCCCCGCGTCAATTTACGCAACCATGGCCTCCTCACTCACCCGTAAGGACCTCGCCATGGCTATCGCAAAAGCAGTTCCCGGCAAAACCCTGCTGACCCCGACCGACCACACGCTGATCATGATCGACCACCAGTCGCAGATGTCCTTTGCGACCAAGTCGATCGATGCCGTGACCCTGCGCAACAACACCGCGCTGGTGGCCAAGGCTGCCCGCGGCTTCAAGGTTTCGACCATCCTCACCACGGTTGCCGAGAAGAGCTTCTCCGGTCCGATTTTCGATGAAATCAAATCGGTGTTCCCGGAACACAACGTCATCGACCGCACCAGCATGAACACTTGGGAAGACGAGCGCATTGCCGTTGAAGTGAACAAGTTCGGCAAACAGAAAATCGTCCTCGCCGGCCTGTGGACCTCCGTGTGCATCGTTGGCCCGGCGCTGTCGGCCATCGACCAGGGTTTTGAGGTCTACGTGATTGCCGATGCCTGTGGCGACGTCAGCACCGAAGCTCATGAAATGGCCATGCAGCGCATGATCCAGATCGGTGCCCGCCCAATGACTTCGTTGCAATACCTGCTTGAGTTGCAGCGCGACTGGGCACGTACCGAGACTTACGATGAAACCGTGAAAACCTCGATTGCCAACGGTGGGTCCTACGGTCTGGGGCTGATCTACGCCAAGACCATGTTTGGTGCTTCCGAAGGCCACTAAGCAATACCAGCGACTCCGCGGCCTGCGGAGTCGCTTTCCCCCGCGGTGATTGACCGATGAAATATTCCTCGCAAGACCTCCGGGTCAGGCTGCCATTGTGCTTGTCCGTGCTTTTAGCCAGCACTATTGGACCTGCCCGTGCCGATGAATCGGTGCAGGGTTTTCTTGAAGGCTCGAAGGCGGAAGTATTGAGCCGTAACTTCTACCTCAACAGCGATTACCGTACGCCCTCGCCCACCGGCAAGAGTTACAAGGCGGAATGGGCCCAGGGTTTCATCAGCTCGTTCGAATCGGGCTTCACCCCCGGCACCCTGGGATTTGGCCTCGATGCCCACGGGTTTCTGGGGCTGAAACTGAATGGCGGCAAGGGCCATTCCGGGACAGGACTGTTGCCGCTGGACAGTGACGGCAGGAGCGAAGACAGCTACTCCAGTGGCGGCGGCGCATTGAAGATCAGGGCCTCGAAAACCACCCTGGCCTTCGGTGAAATGATGGTCGAAACCCCGGTATTCGACACCGCGGACAAACGTCTGCAACCGGAATACGCCAGCGGGTTTCTGTTGAACAGCCGCGAAATCGACGGGATGAACCTGGTCGCCGGCCACTTTACAGCGTTCAAGAACCAGGACGCCTCTTCGGGCAAGGGCAACTTTTACGGCTATGGCGCAAACACCGAAGCGGGCGGCATTTCATTGCTGGGTGCCGACCTGTTTACGCAAAGCCCTCTCGGCGCAGCCCTGTACGCATCGGAATTGACCGACACCTGGCATCAGTACTACGGCAATCTGCACCTGAAACAGTCCGGTTGGTTCCTCGATGCCAATCTTTATCACACCCAGGACACTGGCCGATCACTTGCCGGCGCTATCGATAACACAGCGTTCAGCCTGTCGGGTAAATACACCGTCGATGCCCATGCCTTTACCCTGGCCTATCAGAAGGTCAACGGCGATACACCGTTCGATTTCGTCGGCGGCGATTCCATCTACCTTGCCAACTCGATCAAGTACGCCGACTTCAACGGCGCCCATGAACAATCCTGGCAAGCGCGTTACGACCTGGATCTGGGTGCCTATGGCATTCCCGGTCTGAAATTCATGACCCGGTATGTCCGGGGCAGCCAGATTGATGGCACCCACGCCCCCCCAGGTGGCGCTTACAACCCGTTCGATGAATCGCTGGGCACGAACGTGCCGCAACAAGGTGATGGCGGACGGCATTGGGAGCGCGACATCGACTTGCGCTACATCGTGCAGTCCGGTTCGGCCAAGGGCTTGTCACTGCAACTGTCCCATGTCTCGCACCGGGCCAACAGCGCCCAGGCCGGCGATGATATCGACCGGGTTTACGTGGTTATCGAGTACCCGCTGAACTTCGGGCGTTTCTGATGGAAATGGCGGAAGGCAGCAGGAGTCGAACCTGCCCGGGAACGGATGCCGTCCCCAACCGGGTTTGAAGCCCGGCCGCGCCACCGGGCGCGATTGCCTTCCTTGAACTCAGGGCTCTGTTTGCCGAGCCAGTGCACTGTCCAGACGCACATGGCGCTTGTCGCCAAAGCGTCGGGTCAGGCCGATGCGGTCGAAGTATTCGAGAATCTGGATGCTGCGTTTGCGCCCAAGGCCCACCGCATCGCGAAACGCGGTGACTTGAATCACCTCGTTTTGCACCGCCAGTTGCAAGAGCATAGTCGCCAGACGACGCAGCATCGCATCGGTGTAAAACAGGTCGCGGACCACTTGATGCAACAGGCCCAGGCGCGCCATCTTGCGCAGCAGCAAGCGTACCGCCACCTCATTGCCTCCCAGATCACGCACCCACGGCGGATCGAAACCGGCCTGTTCGAACAACGGTTGCAGGTGTTGCCACAGGGCTTCGTCCTCCTCGCTCAAACGTACCTGATGACCGGGTAAATGCAGCCACGGTCCGCTGGCGGTAATCACGCCGCTGGCCAGTAGTTCGTCGAGCAGGCTGATGAACGTCGCGCGGTTCAGCGCCGTGCCGGTGAACCGGCGAAGGCGGTCCCGATCCGGGCCCATTTGGTCCGGTTCGAGTTCATGAAAACGCGCCAAATGCTCCAGTAACCGGGCTTTTTGCGTTTCCCAACGCAGCGTACTGAACAGTCGTTGTCCCTGGCGTGTGTCGATCAGGCGCACATCATCGGGCAGGTTCCAGGTGCCGCGCAGACGGTTGAACTGGCGTTCCAGTTGCTGCGGATCGAGTCCGATGTCGCTGTTGATCAGCAATGCCGGCAGGACGTCCTCCAGATTTGTCGTCGTGGTCAGTGCCTGCAACTGCGCGAGTCGCTCCGCGCTTCGGCGCTGTCGGGATGGCGCGAACGGGTCCAGCACCCGACCACCGCCGAGGGTGCGTTGAGCGCTTTGATCGCGCAGGATCAAAGGGTCGCCCTTCACCGCCTGCACCGGCGCATTCAGCAGGATCTGCGCAAACATTCGCTCGCCCGGTGCCAGGCTGGCCCCCTCCAGCAGCGCCACCCGCCCCGTTACGTCCTGAGTCCCCAAGTGAACATGCACCGGCTGAAAGTGCTCGAAGGGCTTGGGTTCGCTGGCCAGCAATTGCATGTCGATATCCAGGCGTTGGGTCGGCGCATACAGCCACTCGGCCAACAACCAGTGTCCCCGATGAATCTGCTCCAGTGCCAGGCGCTCGGCACTCAGGTTCAATGCCACGCGCTGGCCCGCCGTTGCGCTGTCGGCGGCCTGATTCTGCGCATGCAGGCCGCGCACTCGCACCGGCTTGCCCTGCGGGCCGAACAACAGCGTGTCGCCGACCGACACCTGCCCGGACAACGCTGTGCCGGTCACCACAATGCCCGCGCCGGCGACGCTGAATGCCCGATCAATCGCCAGACGAAACCCACCGTGGGTACTGCGCTGGAGCACGTTTTCTTGCGCATCCAGCAAGGCCTGGCGCAGCGTTTCGATGCCCTCGCCGGTCGTGTTCGACAGCGCAATCTGCGGTGCACCCGCATAAGGACCGGGCGCCAGCAAGGTGGCGATCTGTTCGCGCACGGCCTGCACCCGGGAAGGCTCGACCCGGTCGCATTTGGTAATCGCAATCAGTGCCCGAGGAATGCCCAGCAGTTCGACGATAGCCAGGTGTTCGCGGGTCTGGGGCATGACGCCGTCATCGGCAGCCACCACCAGCAGCACCAGATCAATACCCTGCGCCCCGGCCAGCATGTTGTGGGTGAAACGTTCATGACCGGGCACGTCGATAAACCCCGTCAGGGCCGCGCCGGGTTCAAGCGCTGCGTAGAGGTAGCCGAGGTCGATGGTCATGCCCCGTTCACGCTCTTCCCGGCGACGGTCGCCCGCCTGACCGGTCAAGGCCTGCAGCAAAGCGGTCTTGCCGTGGTCGATGTGCCCGGCGGTGCCGACGATCACCCGGGCACCTGCAGTCGATCGAGTTGCGCCAGCCACGCCGGCTCGTCGTCCAGTTGCCGCAGATCCAGCCACAAGGCGTCGTCATCAAGGCGACCGAGCACCGGAATGTCCAGCTGTCTGAAGGCAGCCTCCAGCTCAAGCAACCGTCGACCGCGCAGGCGCTTGCTGACTTCCGGTCGCAGGCACAACGCCGCACTCGGCAGGCGCGCCACCGGTTGGCTGCCGCTGCCGATCATGCCCAACGCTGGCACTGCGCTGACACTCCAGCCGTCACCCATCACTTTGGCCAGCGATGGGTGCAGGCGTACGGCCTGGGCGAGGATGTCTGCCCGTGGCCGAGTGAGCAGGCGCAGACTCGGCAGGCGTTCGGCCAGACGATCCGGATCGCGATACAGCCCCAGCACGGCTTCGAGGGCGGCCAGGGTCAGTTTGTCGACGCGCAACGCCCTTTTCAGCGGGTTCTTCTTGATCTTCGCGATCAGGTCTTTGCGACCCACGATCAGTCCGGCCTGTGGGCCACCCAGTAGTTTGTCGCCGCTGAAGGTGACGATGTCGGCACCGTCGAGCAATGCCTGGCGCACCGTCGGCTCGGCGGGCAAGCCCCAGCGAGTCAGGTCCAGCAGGCTGCCGCTGCCGAGGTCTTCGAGCAGCGGCAAATCATGTTTGTGCGCCAGCTCTGCCAGTTCAGCGGTCGGCACGCTCGTGGTGAAGCCCTGAATGTTGTAGTTGCTGGCGTGCACGCGCATCACCAGACCGCTGCGCGGGCCAATGGCGGCTTCGTAGTCTTTGGCGTGGGTGCGATTGGTGGTGCCGACTTCGTGCAGCTTCACCCCGGCCCGCGCCATGATGTCGGGAATGCGGAACGCACCGCCGATTTCGATCAGTTCACCACGGGAGATGATGCCTTCCTTGCGCGCGCCCAGGCTGTTGAGCGTCAGCAGCACGGCGGCCGCGTTGTTGTTGACCACGGTCACGGCTTCGGCGCCGGTGAGTTCGCGGATAAGGCCTTCGATCAAATCGTCGCGGTCGCCGCGCTTGCCGCTGTGCAGGTCGAATTCCAGGTTGAGCGGATGACGGGCGGCCATCAGCACGGCGTCAATCGCTTCCTGTGGCAACAACGCGCGACCGAGGTTGGTGTGCAGCACGGTGCCGGTGAGGTTGAATACGCGACGGACATGGCTGCGATGCTGTTGGGCAAGGCGTTCGCCAGCCCTGCCCGCGAGGATTTCCGGGGTGATTTCTATCGCCTCGAGTTGTCCTGAAATGACTGGTTCACGCAGGTCATCCAGCAGTTGTCGCAAACTCGCCAGCAACGCCTCGCGTCCGTAGCGCTCGGTCAGTGGCTGACAGGCCGGATGGCGCAGCAAACTGTCGATGGAAGGTAGCCGCAAGGCCGGGCTGGCGGATCTGGAGGACATCAGGGGCTCCCGTAAACGGCTGACCGCCTGAGTGTAGTCGCTGACGCTCCCACAATGGATCTGCGTACGGCTGGCGCTCGTGCGCTGGCGGCCTGACAGCCGACCTGTTCTTGCTGATGTCCCCGGCCCCCCTGTAGGAGCTGGCTTGCTAGCGATGGCTGAGCGTCAGGCGGCTTGTTTTTTGAGGGTGTACATATCCATTGCTGCGGTAACGGCGGCTAATGGTTCCGCCCTCACGGCGGGTCACTTGGAAGAGCGCCAAGTAACCAAGCGCCTGCGCCCCTGACGTACGGTGGCTCGCTAAGGCTCGCCATCCCCTCGCTCCGGTCCTGCTCCGTGGGCCCGCCGCCATCGGCCATCCATGGCCGGGGGCGGCTAACCCGGCATCCATGCCGGGTTGCCCACTGCGCAGAACCTCCACTCGGCCTTCCGACGGGGCAGATCAAGATCAAGATCAAAAACAAAGCGAGGCGGCCTTAGAGCCGACCTGTTTTCGGTCAAGGTCATCGGCAGTGCCCCCCCATCTCATACCCGCCAAAAATCCCCTGTGGGAGTTGTTCAAGAGGGATGTAAACGACAAATGAGCGAAGCGCGCCCGCTTGACGCCCAGGTCGGCCCGAAGGCCGCCTCGCGGCGCTGTGGCGGTAGTCGCGCCCCCTCGTGAGACCGGAACGAGGGCATGCCGAGCCACAGCGAGGCACCGAACGAAAGGGGCAAGAGCGCTTGGTTACTTGGCGCTTCTCCAAGTGACTCGCCGTAAGGGCGGAACCAATAGCCGCCGTTACCGCAGAAACAGATATGTCCCCCTAGCGTTTAAAACCTCCAAGACAGATTCAATCACTTCCAGGCGCAAACAAAAGATTCGGCGCCAACCGCTGATACCCTTCCTGCTCCAGCCGCATGTCCAACATCAGACTAGTCAAATCACCCGACAGCGCTTCAGCATCAGCATCGTTTTCCAGATACAACAACTTCAGATAACTGCGACAACCGGGGCACACTTCAGCCCGCAACGGCGCCTGATTGGCGGCATGGCGGTCATCATCAAAGCTGACATATTCAAGACCCTTGCTCTGCTCGCAATACACGCATTTGACCCGCACCACATGCCATTCGCAGGCGCACAGCGAACACACCAGATAGCGCAAGCCATTATGTTTACCGCGATGCCGGATCACCCCCGCCATCGCCGGCGAACCGCACGCCGGACACTGGTTGAGACTGTCACCGGGTTTCAAGAACAGATCAGGCGTGTTCAGCAACCAATGACTCCAGACAACCTGCAATGCAGCGCCCAGAAATGGCACCAACGCCGCAGGCAGCAACGCGAACTGGCCACTGACCAAGGCAATTGCCCAGGCCTTGAGCTGACCGGCACCGGCATTGCGCAAGCGGGTTATCGCACTCTCGACTTCCAGTTGCGACGGTGGCTGATAACGGCGCAACAGCGCATCGAGCCAAGGCAACCAATCGCCCTCGCGCACCAGACTGTCGGCAGCGAACGGCGGCAAGCCATGCTGCTGGCAAACCCGCAGACGTTCAGGGTCCGGCAACGCAGCGACGGGCGGATCGTCCATCAATTGCTGCTGAACATCACACAGCCCGGCCACCAAAAGCAGGTAATCGGCCAAAGGATGCCCCTCAGCCAACCGTTCCAGTCGCTGCGCGCGCAACGCGAACAGGTTATTCGGCGGCAGGTGCAGAAACGGCGGAGAACTCGCCGCCGCTTCAATCTCGCCAGGCTCAAGAATCGTCGCCAAGGTGCTTATCCTTTTTTACTGATCGGTCGCTCAGGGTGTTCATCGCGCGTCACTTCCCGGTACCAGAGTTCATGGTGTTTCCTTGCCCAGGCGCGGCTGACCCAGCCATGCACCATGGCGCTCACCGAGCCCTTGATCCAGATACCGGCGTAGATGTGCACGATGATGCTCAGCACCAATACAAATCCCGCCAAGGCATGCAGCAACATCGCCCAGCGAATCGCGGTGATGCCGAAATACTCGCTGAAATACGCGCGCCAGATCACCAACCCGCTGAACAGCAACACCAGCATGCACAACAGCAACGTCCAGAACAGCAGCTTCTGCCCCGGGTTGTATTTGCCGATCGGCGGCACGCCCTCCTCCTCGTTCTGGATCACCCGCCCGACGCGGCGCAGCCACAAACGGTCATTGCTGATGAAGAAATTGGCCCTGAAGAATTGAATCACCAGCCCCAGGAACAGCACGAACATCACCACGCCCATGAACGGATGCAGGATGCGCGTCCACGGCCCGCCACCGAACAGGTTGCTGAGCCAGAACAACGCCGGATGAAACAGCGCCAGCCCTGACAGTGCCGCCATCAAAAAGAAGATCGCCACCAGCCAGTGATTGGTGCGCTGGTTCGGGGTGTAGCGCAGGATCTGTCTGCGGATCATGGTCTGTCCTCCCCGCGCGGATCGAAGGTGTGCACCGCCGGATCGACTTCGTGTACCGCCGGGTCTTTGAGCATCGGAAGTTCGTCTTCCTCAACCAGCTGCGGGCCAATGCGCACGTAATGGAAAAACCCGGCCAGCACCGCCAGCCCCATGGCCAGCAAGCCCAGGGGTTTGCTCACGCCTTTCCACAATTCCACCAGCGGACTGATCGTCGGACTGTTCGGCAAACCGGCGTACAACACAGGCGTGTCGGCGTGATGCAACACGTACATGACGTGCGTGCCGCCCACGCCTTCGGGGTCGTACAGGCCGGCATTGGCGAAGCCGCGGCTCTTGAGGTCGACGATGCGTTCGGCGGCGTGCTCCTTCATGTCGTCCTTGGTGCCGAACACAATCGCCCCGGTCGGACAGGTTTTCACGCAGGCCGGTTCCAGTCCCACAGCGACCCGGTCCGAGCACAACGTGCACTTGTAGGCCTTGTGATCCTTTTGCGAGATCCGCGGGATGTTGAACGGGCAACCGGTGATGCAATAGCCGCAACCGATGCAGTGATCCTGATCGAAATCGACGATGCCGTTGGCATGCTTGATGATCGCCCCCGGACTCGGGCACGCCGCCAGGCAGCCCGGCTCGGCGCAATGCATGCAGCCGTCCTTGCGGATCAGCCATTCGAGATTGCCGGCGTCGGTTTCGTGCTCGGTGAAGCGCATCAGGGTCCAGGTTTCCGCGCTCAGGTCCTGGGGATTGTCGTAAGTGCCGAGGTTGTGACCGACGTCGTCGCGCAGCTCGTTCCATTCCGAACAGGCGACCTGACAGGCTTTGCAACCAATGCACTTGGTAGTGTCGATCAGCTTGGCCACTTCCTCCTGATTGCGCACCGACGGCGAAACCGTCGTGGTGGCCGAGCGAGCAATGATGTCTTGGCTGGCCATTTACACTTTCTCCACGTTGACCAGGAATGACTTGGATTCCGGGGTCTGAGTGTTGCCATCGCCGAGGAACGGCACCAAGGTATTGGTCAGGTACCCGTGACGCGTGAGCCCGGTAAATCCCCAGTGCAACGGGATGCCGATCTGGTGCACCACCTGATTGTTGACCTGCAACGGACGTATCCGCTTGGTCACCACCGCCACCGCTTCGATATGCCCGCGCTTGCTGCTGACCCGCACCCGGTCACCGGCGACGATGCCTTTTTCCTTGGCCAGCACCTCGCCGATTTCGACAAATTGCTCGGGCTGGGAAATCGCGTTGAGCTTGCAGTGCTTGCTCCAGAAGTGGAAATGCTCAGTCAGGCGGTAGCTGGTGGCGGCGTACGGATAATCCTTGGCCACTCCGAGGGAGTCCCATACCGAATCGAAGATTCGCGCCGCCGGGTTACTGGTGGCTTTCTTGTTTTCCGGGTGCAGCGGATTGATGCCGATGGGCGTTTCGAATGGCTCGTAGTGTTCCGGAAACGGGCCTTCGTTCATCTTGTCCACGGCGAAGAATCGCGCCACGCCTTCGGGGTTCATGATGAACGGATTCATCCCGGCTTCCGGTGGCGAGTCGGCCTTGAAGTCCGGCACGTCGGTGCCGCCCCAGACTTTGCCGTTCCACCACACCAGGCGTTTTTTCTCGTCCCACGGTTTGCCTTGTGGGTCGCACGAGGCGCGGTTGTAGAGAATCCGTCGGTTCGCCGGCCAGGCCCAGGCCCAGCCCTGATGCTGTTTCATGCCGTACGGATCACTATTGTCGCGTCGGGCCATCTGGTTACCGGTCTCGGTCCAGCTGCCGCAGAAAATCCAGCAGCCTGAAGCGGTGCTGCCGTCGTCCTTGAGTTGGCCGAAGCCGGCGAGTTGCGCATTGCCCTTGATCGCCACACCCGTCGCATCGGTGAAGTCGGTGGTGGCGTAGCCGTTGATTTCCCTGGCCAGCTCTTCCGGCATCGGTTCGTCGGCAATCTTGTAGGGCCACGACAGTTTGAGGATCGGGTCGGGATAAGCGCCGCCATTGGCTTGATAGCGTTGACGCAGACGCAGGAACAGCTCGCTCATGATCTGCACGTCCGTGCGCGCTTCGCCAGGGCCGTCAGCGCCTTTCCAGTGCCATTGCAGCCAGCGGCTGCTGTTGACCAGCGAGCCGTCTTCCTCGGCGAAACAGGTGGTGGGCAGGCGAATCACTTCGGTCTGGATGCCGTCGGTTTGCACGTCGTTGTACGGCCCGACGTTGCGCCAGAACTCCGAGGTTTCGGTGGACAGCGGGTCCATCACCACCAGCCATTTCAGCTTGGCCAGCGCCGCCATCACCCGGTTTTTGTCGGGCAACGCGGCAATCGGGTTGAAGCCCTGGCACATATAGCCGTTGACCTTGCCCTGCCCCATCAGGTCGAACACTTTGAGGATGTCGTAGTTGGGGATGTCGAGTTTGGGCAAATGGTCATACGCCCAATTGTTCTCGAGCGTGGCGTTGCCGCCGTACCAGGCTTTCATCAGGCTGACGTGGAATTTGCTGTAGTTCTGCCAGTAGGACAGCTGCCCCGGCCGCAATGGTTTTTGCGTGCGTTTGGTGATGTAGGCGTTGTAATCCTGCTCCGCGTCCTGCGGCAACGTAAGATAGCCCGGCAGCGCATTGGACAGCAGCCCCAGGTCCGTCAGCCCCTGGATATTGGAGTGCCCGCGCAAGGCATTGACGCCCCCGCCCGGCATGCCGACGTTGCCCAACAGCAATTGCACCATGGCGGCACTGCGAATGATCTGCGAACCGATCGAGTGCTGCGTCCAGCCCAGGGCATAGAGAATCGTCATGGTCTTGCCGGGTTGCGAGCAGGTGGCGATCTCCTCCCAGATCTTTTGCATGGCCTCCACGGGCATGCCGCAAATCTGACTGGCCAGCTCGATGTTGTAGCGGCTGTAATGCTGCTTCATCAATTGGTAGACGCATCGCGGGTCTTGCAAGCTGGGATCTACCTTGACGAAGCCGTCGTCACCGAGCTCATAACCCCAGCCGGACTTGTCGGTATACGCACGCTTGGCCACGTCGTAACCGCTGAATATTCCGTCCTCGAAGCCATACCCGGCTTTGACGATGAACGACACGTCCGTGTAATTGCGCACGTATTCGTGCTGGATCTTGTCCTCGGTCAGCAGGTAATTGATCAGCCCGCCCATGAAGGCGATGTCGGTGCCGGTGCGGATGGGCGCGTAATAGTCGGCCACGGACGCGGTGCGGGTGAATCGCGGGTCGACCACGATCAGCCTCGCGGCATTGTGCGCCTTGGCTTCGGTCACCCATTTGAAACCGCACGGGTGCGCTTCTGCTGCGTTGCCGCCCATCACCAGGATCAGATTCGCGTTGGCGATATCAGTCCAGGTATTGGTCATGGCACCACGGCCGTACGTCGGGGCAAGACTTGCCACCGTCGGGCCGTGTCAGACACGCGCCTGGTTATCAAACCCCAGCATGCCGAGACTGCGAATGACCTTGTGGGTGATGTAACCCGCCTCGTTGGACGCCGCCGAAGCCGCAAGGAAACCGGTGGTCAGCCAGCGGTTCACCGTTTGGCCCTGGTCGTTCTTCTCGATGAAGTTGGCGTCGCGGTCGGCCTTCATCAGGTCGGCGATGCGATCCAGCGCTTCATCCCAGGACACCCGCGTCCATTCGCTGCTGCCCGGTTTGCGCACCTGCGGGTATTGCAGGCGGCCGGGGCTGTGAATGAAGTCCAGCAACCCTGCGCCTTTGGGGCACAGCGTGCCGCGATTGACCGGATGGTCGGCATCGCCTTCGATGTGGATGATGTTTTGCGCGACATTCTTGGCCGCATCGCCCTGGCTGTACATGATCAAGCCGCAACCGACCGAGCAGTACGGGCAGGTGTTGCGGGTTTCATGAGTGTGGGCAAGCTTGAAGTGGCGCACCTGCTCGGCGAAGGCCGGCGCCGGGGCCATGCCCAGCGCGCCGAGGCTCGAGCTTGCAAGGCCGATACCGGCGACCTTGAAGAACTGACGACGGTTGAGGTCCATCGTGCACTCCTGATCAGGTGAAGACCCGGCACTTTTGCCGGTTTTTTCTGGACGATCACGGTAGCGGCAGACGGGCTGCCGACACTTCAAACTCTAGACAATGCTGTTGCGGACAGTGTGAAAACCGACAGCCGGCCCGGCATCTTCCCCGGTGGGAGGGAGCCTGTGGCTGATGGATTTTGTGGTGGGGGGATAAATCCCCTCACCACAAAACCTCCTCTCCACAAATCCACCCTCCACACGGCTCGCTCCCACGAGGGCTTGGCGCTTATCATGTCTGCCGAATTAATCCCGGCCTTTATGAGATGAGCATGACTTTCGATTTTGATCAGGTGTTCGATCGCCACAACACCGGCAGTACCAAGTGGAGCCGCTACCCGGCCGAGGTATTGCCGATGTGGGTCGCCGACATGGATTTTGCCGCGCCGCCGGTGATCATCCAGGCCCTGCAAAAGCGTCTGGAACACCCGTTGCTCGGCTACAGCGTGGCTCAGGATGACTTGCGCCACGCCATCGTCACCGATCTGTGGAACAAGTACGCCTGGCGCGTTCAGCCGCAAGAGCTGATTTTCCTGCCTGGCGTGGAGTCGGGTTTCAACATGGCCCTGAACGCCCTGGTACAACCGCAACAGAACGTCGTGGTCCAGGTCCCCAACTACCCGCCGCTGCGGCATGCCCCTGGCCATTGGGGTCTGAACAAGGTTGAACTGAATTTCGACACGCAGGCAGACGGCACCTACGCCACACCACTCGACACCTTGCGCCAGTCGCTGGCCGGTGGCGGCGCGTTGCTGCTGAGCAATCCGCACAACCCGTTGGGCAAGACGTTCCCACGGGACGAACTGCAAGCGGTAGCCGACATCTGCCGGGAGCAGGACGCCTGGATCATCTCCGACGAAATCCACGCCGAACTGTGCTTCGACGGGCGCAAGCACATTCCCACCGCATCGTTAAGCCCGGAAATCGCCCAGCGCACCATCACGCTGATGTCGGCGAGCAAGGCCTACAACATCGCTGGCCTGAAGACCTCGTTCATGATCATTCAGGACCGGGCCTTGCGTGAGCGCGTCAACCACGCCCGTTGCGGGATGGTCGACAGCGTCAACCCGCTGGGCATGGAAGCGACACGGGTTGCCTATACTGAAGCCGGGCCGTGGCTGACCGCGCTGGTGGGTTACCTGCAAGGCAACCGCGATTACCTGGTCGATGCGGTTCGCACCCGGCTGCCGGGCGTCACCATGAACGTACCGCAGAGCACTTATCTGGCGTGGCTCGATTGCTCGGCGCTGGGCCTGGAGAATCCGCAGCAGTTCTTCCTTGAACAGGCGAAGGTCGGGCTTAGCCCAGGCCTGGATTTTGGCGATGATTGCAAACAGTTCGTCCGCCTGAATTTCGGCTGCCCGCGTGCGTTGCTCGAGGAAGGGATTGCGCGGATGGAGCGCAGCCTGATCAATCTCAAGGCCTGACCGAACTTCGTCAACGCCATCCCCTGTGGGAGCGGGCTTGCTCGCGAAAGCGGTGTGTCATCCAGTATTAATGTTGACTGACACACCGTTTTCGCGAGCAAGCTCGCTCCCACAGGGAATCTATGCAGTTCGAGAGATTCCACAGCCCTCCGAAATCCAACCGAACTCAAGACAAAAGAGCAGGGTCCACCCTTTGACTCTTCTGCCTTGAGAACGGAGATTTCACGATGACTGACTATCCAAGACCCCCCTTCAAGAAACAGGGCCAACCCGTCCCCGGCTCCCAGAAGAAAATGGACCCGTACCCGGACTGTGGCGAGCAGAGTTACAAAGGCTCCGGCCGTCTGGACGGCAAGATCGCCCTGATCACCGGCGCCGACAGCGGGATCGGCCGCGCCGTCGCGATCGCGTTCGCCCGTGAAGGTGCGGACGTCGCCGTGGCCTACCTCAATGAACATGAAGACGCGCAGGAAACCGCGCGCTGGGTCGAACAGGCCGGGCGTCAGTGCGTGTTGCTGCCCGGCGACATCGCGCAGAAAGCGCAATGCCAGACGCTGGTCGACAAAACCGTCGAACGATTTGGCCGCATCGACATCCTGGTCAACAACGCCGCGTTCCAGATGACCCACGAACATTTCGAGGACATCCCGGACGAAGAATGGGTGATGACCTTTGACGTCAACATCACCGCCATTTTCCGGATCTGCCAGGCGGCGCTGAAGCACATGAAACCCGGCAGTTCGATCATCAACACCAGCTCGGTCAATTCGGACATGCCCAAGCCGACCCTCCTCCCCTACGCCACCACCAAAGGCGCGATCGCCAACTTCACCGCCGGCCTGGCGCAGATGCTGGGACCGAAAAACATCCGGGTCAACTGCGTGGCGCCAGGGCCCATCTGGACGCCGCTGATCGTCTCGACCATGCCCGATGAGGAAGTGCAGAACTTTGGCGGGCAAACACCGATGGGACGGCCGGGACAACCCGTCGAAGTGGCGCCGATTTATGTGCTGCTGGCCTCGGATGAGGCCAGCTACATCACCGGTCAGCGCTACGGGATTACCGGCGGCAAGCCTATGCTTTGAATACGCATCCTTTGGGCGGGTACAGCGCATGAGCTTCATTCTCTGGGTAGCAGTGTTGGGTGCGGTGCTGCTCACTCTGGCGTTGACGTCCTCGTACCTGCGCTGGATGCCGGTGACGACATCGGCGGTGTGCCTGGTGTTGGGGATTGCAATCGGGCCCGCAGCACTGGGTCTGTTGAAACTGGACATGAACGACGCCTCGACCTGGATGGAGCATCTGACGGAAGTCGCGGTGCTCTTTTCGCTGTTCGTGTGTGGCCTGAAGTTGCGCTCGCCCTTCAAGGATAAAAACTGGCGCATCGCGGTCGGCCTGGCCGGACCGGTGATGGTGTTGACCATTGCCGGTGTCAGCCTGCTGTTGCACTACGGTTTCGAAATGTCCTGGGGCGTCGCCGTGTTGATCGGATCGATACTGGCACCCACCGACCCGGTACTCGCGGCGCTGGTACAAGTCAACGACGCCCGGGATGACGACAGTGTGCGCTTCGGCCTCTCCGGTGAAGCCGGGCTCAACGACGGGATTGCCTTTCCGTTCGTGATCCTCGGGTTGCTGCTGTTGCAACACGACGGCAACCCCGGCTGGCTGGGCGACTGGGCGCTGCGCAGCCTGCTCTGGGCCGTGCCTGCCGGCTTGCTCACGGGGTATGCGATGGGGCGCGGCATCGGTCGCCTGACATTGGCGCTGCGGATCAAGAATGAAGACAGCACCCTTTCCCCTAACGACTACCTGGCCCTCGCGTTGATTGCCCTGGCGTACGTCGGCGCCGAAGCGGTTCATGGCTACGGCTTTTTGTCCGTGTTTGCAGCGGGCCTGGGCCTGCGCCATGAAGAGGTCAAATCCACCGGCGATGACGAACTGCCGGCCGAGCATCGGGTACAGCCGGTGGTCGGCCACCAGAACGTCGAACCGCACCAGGCCGTCCATGGCGATACCGAAGGTCTTGAAGACACGCAAGTCGCTGCCGGCATCATGATGGGCGACATGCTCGCGTTCGGCAGCCTGGTAGAACGTGCCATGGAAGTGTTTCTGGTGACGCTGCTCGGTGTCGTGCTGATTGGGCATTGGGATTGGCGAGCGCTGTTGATCGGCGGCGTGTTGTTTTGCCTGATTCGACCGCTGAGCGTCGTCGCCCTGCCCTGGCGCGGCTTGCTGGACGGTCGTCAGCGCCTGTTGATCGGCTGGTTCGGCATTCGCGGCATCGGCAGCCTGTATTACCTTTTCTATGCCCTTAACCATGGGCTCGCGCCCTCAATCGCAGCACTTTGCACCGACCTGACGTTGTCGGTGGTTGCGCTGAGCATCCTCGTCCATGGCATCAGCACGCAACCGATGCTGGCTTGGTATGAACAGCGAAAAAAGCAAAAGCCCTGATTTGATGGCTGGGAATGTCCGCCGGTATTTATCAACCTGAAATCAGCCATCACCCGATACGAATGTGGGAGCGGGCTTGCATGGCGAATGTGGCGTGTCAGTCGACATCTCTGATTCTGGAACACCGTTCGCGAGCAAGCCCGCTCCCACAAGGGATCGGGTCTAGTGCGCCAGAATCCTCGCTGGTGAATACAGGCATTGGTATTTTGGCGCTGCGAAAATGAAACCGCGAACTGCATGAGTCAAAATCCGGACTCATGCAGGCTGCATGACCGCAGTTCGCCATTAGCAAGTTCAACCTGTTGATTTTCAAGGCTGTTACCTCAGTAGCCAATCCGGCACGACAAATGCTCCTGGACTATGAGCGACCTTCGGCCTTGAGACCGTTCGCGCTCAACCCCGTGACTATTCGAGAGACTTGACCATGAACGCCATTGACCTGTTGCAAGCCGACCATGAACGTGTGAAGGGCATCCTGACCCAACTGAGCGAATCCACCGAGCGTGGTGTTAAAAAACGCACCGAGCTGCTGGCCAAGCTTGAAATGGAGATCACCCTCCATACCCGACTCGAAGAGGAAGTCCTGTACCCGGCATATAAGAAAGCGGGTGGCAAAGAACAGGACGTCATGTATTACGAAGCCAAGGAAGAACACCGCACCGTCGATTCTCTGGTGCTGCCTGACTTGAAAGTCACCGACCCGTCCTCCGTGGAATTCGCCGGGCGCGTGAAAGTGGTCAAGGAACTGCTGGAACACCACATCGAAGAGGAAGAAAAGGAAATGTTTCCTCAGGCCAAAAAGCTGCTGGGCAAAGCCACCCTTGAAGAATTGGGGGCGCAAATGGTAAGTCTGAAGGCCCAGTACAAGAAAGAAATGAGTGCGGCCAATCTGGCGGCCTGATCAAAGTGAGAGGCAATAAAAGGCCCGGCGTTTTCCGTAATGCTATTCACTTAAGAAAATCTTCATAGGGCAAGAAATCCCTCGCCACAAATTGACGTGCCCGGCTTGAGTGAACAGCCTTACGGAAAACGCCGGGCTTTCTTGTTTTTGCGGCTCACGCGCCGGGATTGGTTACCTGGATATAAAACGCATAACTGCCCAGCAACACCCAGAACGTGGCAAAAATCCAGGGTGTGCGCACTGAGAACAACAGTGACTTGCGGTAACCCTTGTGGGACGACTCCATCTCGCTGAACAACGGCGACTCATCGTAGGCGAGCCCCATCAAAGGTTCGCTGCGCAGTAACTCACTCTGTTTGAAGTGCCAGTGATCGATGATGTCGTAAGCCGCGCGAATGCCCGGCCAGGCGTTCAGGGAACTGAGCAGCCCCAACAGTGCCAGGAATGGCGGCACCACCAGGGTAAAGAGTTTGCCCCACTCGGGATTGAGGTTGGCCATGCACGATGCGAAGGCAATCACCAGAAACGATTGCGCCGCGAGGTAGGCGTCGGTGCGATTGGCCAGAATGCTGGTTTCGTACTGGATTTCCCGCCGGTAGAAATCCAGACGCTCCTTGGGCGAGCCGAACATCTTGGCATTGTGTTCGGTCAGGACTTCTTCGTCAGCGGCTTCAGTCAGTATTCTTGGCAAGGGAGTCACGCACAGAATGGAAAACGTTTAGAAGAAACGCCTACTGACAAGTTCAGCTGGATTTACATCGCAAGGGGCCTGCCATGGACATGAGTCATTTCATCGTCGAGGCAATGATCTCCACCAGATTGAGTTGAGTAAAAGGCTTGGACAGGCGCGGGAGTCTGGTCGCAAAACCTTCCAGTCGCTCGGCATAACCCGTGGCGAGGATGATTGGCAGGTCTGGCTTGACGTTTCGAATCGCTTGCGCCAGTTGCGCGCCGTCCATTTGCGGCATGGCCATGTCGGTGATGACCAGATCAATGGCCTGTTCGCTGTCGAACACTGTCAGCGCTTCAGCGCCGGATACTGCACTGATCACTCGATGACCCAAATCTTCGAGCAACAGGCAGGTACTGGTCAGCACCAGGCTGTCGTCGTCCACCACCAGCACGCACAGGCGCGGCACCGGTGGCGCGGCCTCCTCCCGGGCAGGCTTGGTGGCCAGACCGTTAGTGGAGACGGGTATCCACAGTTCGGCCGTGGTTCCCTTGTCCTTTTGGCTTTTCAGAATGAATCGACCGCCCAATTGTTCGATGAAACCATGAACCATCGACAATCCCAGCCCCGTGCCTTTGCCCACCCCCTTGGTGGTGAAGAACGGGTCCATCGCCGAGGCAAGGGTGGCGTCATCCATGCCCTCTCCCGAATCACTGACGCTCAGGCAGACAAAACGACCTGACCTTGGCGCGAGCGAGGGGTGATCCCAGGCTTCTTCAGACTTGGCACTGATCAGGATTTTCCCGCCGTGGGGCATTGCATCGCGGGCGTTGGTCACCAGGTTCAGGACAGCCAGTTCGAGCTGGTTAACGTCTGCCACCACTGGCTCGATTTCTTGCGGGAAACGGGTTTCGAGCACCACGGAGGGCCCGAGGGAGCTGCGCAACAAACCGGTAATGCCCTCTACCAACTTCGGTATTTCGACAGGCTCGGTCTTCAGTTCCTGACGCCGGGCAAAGGCCAGCATGCGTTGGGTCAGCGAAACCCCGCGCAAGGCGCCCTGAGCGGCATTGTCCAGCAACCGGGTGATTTTCGGATCCTCGCCCACCCGCTTGCGGACGATTTCCAGATTGCCAAGGATCACTGTCAGCAGGTTATTGAAGTCGTGGGCGATGCCTCCGCTGAGTTGCCCGATGGCCTGCATCTTTTGCGCTTGAAAGAGCGCCTCGCGGGCTTGTTCGAGGGCCTGCTGGGTGTAGGTCGCTTCGGTGATGTCCCGGGTGATCTTGGCGAAACCGAGTAATGTGCCGGTGTCGCCCCAAATCGGGTCGACCACGACATGCGCCATGAAGCGTGTGCCGTCCTTGCGCAGTCGCCAGCCCTTGTTTTCGAATCGCCCTTCACGAACCGCAATGTCCAGCGTGCGTTTCGGTTCGCCGGCTTCGCGGTCTTCCGGGGTGTAGAACATCGAAAAATGCTTGCCGATCACTTCTTCGGGCAGATACCCCTTGATGCGCTGGGCACCAGGGTTCCAGTTGGTCAGGCGACCATCGGCGTCGAGCATGTAGATGGCGTAGTCCGTGACGCTTTGCACCAATAGCCGGAACTGCTGCTCGCTTTGCTTGAGGACTTCTTCGGCCATCTTGCGGTCGGTCAGGTCCCGGGTGATCTTGGCAAAACCCAACAAGGTGCCCGTCGCATCGTAAATGGGGTCGATTACCACGTGGCACCAGAAATGCGTACCGTCCTTGCGAACCCGCCAGCCTTCGCCCTCGAAACGCCCCTCGCGGATCGCCGTGTCCAGCGCCCGCTGGGGCAGTCCTTTGAGGCGATCCTCTTCGGTGTAGAAACGCGAGAAATGCTGACCGAGAATCTCGGCTTCCTCATACCCTTTAAAACGCTTGGCGCCTGCATTCCAGCTGGTGATGATGCCTTCGGGATCAATCATGTAGATCGCATAGTCAATCACCGCGTCGATCAACAAGCGAAAGCGCCCGTCTTCGATGGTGCTGGCTTTGGTTCGATCTTCGCTCATTGAGCCCTCACATCATGATTATTTTGCTGGAGTATGCGGCAAACCGGGATTTTGCGAAGCCGGCAACACGACACTTGCCCCCGGGAACTATCGATACACGTACCTGACGAGGTAAGCGTACAAGTCGTTGTAGACAAATTGTGGGACATCCGCGGCATGGGTAGAGGCCTTGAGCAATGCCAAGTGGCATTCTTTAACGATTTCGTTGCGATCGCTCCTTGCGAAAACGAGGTTCTGAATAATCTTGGAGTAGATGCTGTAGGTGAAATTCATTCCGGTTGTCGTTGTGGTGACGGAACCATCGGTATTTTTTGTATAGGCGCTATGTGCACGAAGAATTCGTTCGTTCAACGCTCCGAATCCACGTTCATAGACAAACATTTGCGAGCCGCTGACCGCCTTTGCAGCCGTCTCGAAGGCCAGAATGATCGCTTGCGAAAGGCTTGTGCTGATATCCAGCTTCTCTGCTGTGAGAAATCTTTCCAAGGCCTGCACTTCAAGGCTCTTTAGCCCTCGTTTAATACTCGATACATGAGCGAATTCTTGAGTGCAGCCAACAATGTGAGTCTCGAACTGATACCCGGCAGCGGTCGCCGACGGCGGAAAGGCAGCGAAATCCAGGCTGTCGAAGGCGCTTTCCATGATGATGTTGTATTTGCTGTCGAACGCCTGGGCAAAGATTTTTGCGCAGACTTCCCGAACAAATTCCTCCGTGTGCTCGTAAGCATGCAAAACTCCTTTTTTGATTATCTGCGCGTACTGAGGGTGTTTTTTTCTGTACTCGGGCAGATACAGACGCACGTAGTTTTCATAGCGGCCAGTAGGCAGCAGGCTTTTTTCCAGCAAGTACGTTTTGCCTGAGGCCTCGACCCCTGCCACGATCAGCATTTTGGGTACGGCTTCGACGGTAATACCGCTGAAAATCGTCGCTATGATTTCATCGAATGCCTGCGTGACCTGGTCGGGGGTGTACTCATACTTCTGTGCTTCTGACATACCTTGATTTCCTTATCAAAGACGGGATTGAAAGTGATGACTTGCCCTATCAATAAAGCGCGCACTCACCATTTGTTCAAACGGCCTTGGCTTTCAAGATATGTCGATGTTTTTTAAGGTAAAAATTCCTACTCGACAGAGAGCGAATTCGACGGAGCAACCGACCACCAACGCGGCAGGAGTTGCTTGACCTTGCTGTCGCCAAACCGGTCATCGATCAACATCACCACCCCTTGATCCTGTTGCGTACGAATCACGCGCCCAGCCGCCTGCACCACTTTCTGCACCCCCGGAAACAGATAGGTGTAGTCATAACCAGCCCCGAAAATCGCTTCCATCCGATGTTTCAACTGTTCATTGACCGGATTGAGTTGCGCCAGTCCGAGGGTGGCGATAAATGCGCCGATCAACCGTGCACCGGGCAAGTCGATGCCCTCGCCAAACGCCCCGCCCAGCACCGCGAAGCCGATGCCCTGGCTGTGTGCAGTGAACTGATCGAGAAAGTCCTGACGCTGCCCTTCCCCCATGCCTCGGGATTGCGACCAGAGATTGATGTGAGGATGTGTCTCGGCCAGCAACTGTGCGACTTGTTGCAAGTAATCGAAGCTGCTGAAAAAAGCCAGGTAATTGCCGGGGCGTTGGCTGAATTGCCTGGCGATCAGTTCGACGATCGGCGCTAGGGAAGACTGTCGATGGACAAACCGCGTGGAAATCCGGCTGACGATATGGACCTTCAACTGGTCAGCGTGAAACGGCGATTCGACATCGATCCAGACTGAGTTCGCCGGCGTTCCGAGTAAATCGGCGTAGTAATGGCGCGGACTCAACGTCGCGGAGAACAGCACGGTACTGCGTGCTGCCGTCAGGCGCGGGCGGATGAAACCGGCAGGCACCACGTTGCGCAGGCACAGTTGCGACAGGTTGCGCTTACGGTCGAGGTCGCGCTTGCTGATGTCGAACAGGAACTGCTCATCGAAGAGCTCGGCGACGCGGCAGAATTGCAGCATGTCGAAATAGAAAGTCTGTAAGGCGCTGTCCAGGCCCTGGGGATGATCGTTGAGGTAGTCGCCGATGCTCGCACTGCATGACGACAATGCCTGGAGCAGTTTCTCCGGAGGCTTGTCGTAGGCCTGGTAAGGCGCGAGTTGCAGGTTATGCAGGGCGTTCCACTCGCGATTGACCCGCTGCAGGGCTTTCTTCAAGGGCTCGGGAGCGGTTTTACGCACAGCGTTGAGCGTCGACTGGTCAAGGCTTGCGCTGTACATCTGCCGCCCACGCTCCACCAGGTTGTGGGCTTCGTCCACCAGTACTGCGACTTTCCAGTTGTTGGCCTGGGCCAGCCCGAACAGCAGCGCGCTGAAATCGAAATAGTAGTTGTAGTCAGCAACCACCACGTCGGCCCAACGGGCCATTTCCTGGCTCAGGTAGTAAGGACAGACATCGTGCTTCAGGGCGACCTCACGCAAGGCGTTCTGGTTCAACAGCGTCAGCTCGCTGGCGGCCTGGCGCGCTGTCGGCAACCGATCGTAGAAACCCTGCGCCAACGGGCAGGATTCGCCATGGCAGGCCTTGTCCGGGTGCTCGCAGGCCTTGTCCCTGGCGATCATTTCCAGGACCCGCAACGGTAGCGCAGCGGCGCTGTCGAGAATGACCTGCGCGGCATCGAGCGCCAATTTGCGCCCCGGGGTTTTCGCCGTGAGGAAAAACACCTTGTCCAACTGCTGCGGCGCCAAGGCCTTGAGCATCGGAAACAGCGTGCCGACGGTCTTGCCGATGCCGGTCGGCGCCTGGGCCATCAGGCAACGGCCAGTGCTCACGGCCTTGAACACGGACTCGGCCAGGTGCCGTTGCCCCGGACGAAAATCGGCATGGGGAAACGCCAGTTGCTGCGCCGCAGCGTTGCGTGCTTCGCGATGGGCCATTTCCTGTTCGGCCCAGCGAAGGAACAGTTGGCACTGATGCTCGAAGAACACCTTCAGTTCCTGAGCGCTGAACGCCTCGACCAGGCAGGTTTCCTTTTCGCTGACGATGTCGAAGTACACCAGCGCCAGGTTGATCTGCGCCAGGCCCAGTTTCTGGCACATCAACCAACCGTAGACCTTGGCCTGCGCCCAGTGCAGTTTACGATGGTTGGCCGGTTGCTTGCTCAGGTCGCCGCGGTAGGTTTTGACTTCTTCCAGGCAGTTTTGCACCGGGTCGTAGCCGTCCGCCCTGCCCTTGACCTTCAACGTTTGATACAGGCCTTCAAGCGCGACTTCATTCTGATATCCGTCGCTACGCCGGGACGCCACCGTCCGGTGGCCGACGATGCCTTCCAGCGCAGTCGGCGATGGCGTGAAGCGCAGGTCGAGGTCGCCGACCTTGGCGGTGAACTCACACAACGCCCGCACTGCGATGCTGTAGCTCAAGCGCCTTGCTCCGCCCATTGCACGTAGCAGACGGCAATGGGCATCTGGTGTTCATGGCAGAACTCGAGCCAGCGCAGCTGATTGTCTTGCAGGCGATCGCCAGGGCCTTTGACTTCGATCATGCGATAGGTTTTGTGCTGCGGCCAGAACTGGATCAGGTCCGGCATGCCGGCGCGGTTGGCCTTGATGTCCAGCAACAAACGATTGAACCAGTGTTTGAGGTGCTCGGCCGGCAGGCAATCGAGCGCCTGATCGAGCAGTTCTTCGTTTAACGCGCCCCAGAACACGAACGGCGATTGCACGCCCCATTTGGCGGCATACCGTTCCCGGATCGTCTGCAGGTAACGTCCGTCATCAAGTTCGGCGAGACAGGCCTGGAACAGATCGGCCCGCCGTGCGTGGAAGTCTTCGTTGAGCAGATCCACCGGCCCACGCTGGAACGGATGGAAAAAAGCCCCCGGCAAGGGCGCGAAGATCGCCGGCCAGCACAGCAACCCGAACAGCGAATTGATCAGGCTGTTTTCGACGTAATGCACCGGTGCCGAATCCTCCTCCAGATGTGCCTGTACATAGAACTCCACCGATAACGAGGGGTCGATTCTGGGCAGTTGCAGGTCCAGGCGCAGCATTTCCCTTTGGGATGAACGCTTTGCTGGCGGCCCGCCGAGCTTGCGCCGCAATCTGGGCAATACACGCAGCAAGTGCTGTTGTTCGGCAGCGCTTTCCGGCGATTGGCCGGCAACCGTGGCCAGGTCCATGGCCAGTTGATACTCGCCGCAGCGTTCCAGCACACGAATCAACCGCGCTCTCGCTCCAGGCCAGGCACAGTTGCGATAAATGCTCAGCGCATTGGCGAAATCCGCCATGCGCTCGCAGTGCTGTCCGATCTGGAACAACAGCTTGCCGCGCCGTTTCTGCAACCAGGGATTGCTCAGGGTCAGCCCGGTGATCTGCTCGACAATGGGCGCCACCGCCTCGCCGGCCTCAAGCTGCTGCAGGCAATTGTGAAGAAACAGACAGGCATCCACGTCCTCACGACTGCGCAAGCCTCGGGATTCGGCGCAGAACTCGACTTTTTCGTAGGTAAAGATGCCGAGGTCGGCCAGCACGAACTCCGACCAGTCCTGATAAAGATTGCCGAAGAACATCAAGCGCAGACGATCACACAGGCCCATGATGGTCAGGCTGAACAACCGGTCCGCCAGTGGCGCGCACCATTGGCTAAAGCTGAGCGCTTCGGGAAACTGCTCGCTCAGGATCGGGAGCCACTCGGTCTTCTTGCCTTTGGGCTGATCAATGGCGGTGCCGAAGCATTCCACGATTTCCGCCTTGAGCAACACGTCGAATAACGTTTCAAGCGGCAGCGGCGCCTGCTCATCGATCCAGCCCAGTTCCAGCAACGGCTTGGCGGCGCTGGCGATGTCGCCAATCTCGAGGTAGTGCAGTTTGCTCGCCCGGAAGTGAATGCCCTTGCGCATCACCATCCGCACCAGCAGCGCCCTGGACTCGCGGGGCAACCGGTTGAATTCACGGATGAAGGCTTGTTCCTCGACAGCCAGCACATCGGCATAGCGATGCTCAAGCCAATCAAGCACTTGCATGAAGTTGTTCAAGTAATAGAACGGATCGTCGAGTGGATTCTGGGTCACAGGAAAACAGGGCCATCGGGAGCGAGTACTGGTTATGCGTACAGATACCAGCAACGCCCTGTCCGGTGCAAACGGAAAAGGATAAGCGGCGGCGTGATCAGGATTATTTCGGCTGCCAGTCGAACTTTCCCGCGATCCATCGTACCAACCGCGTTAGAGGTACAGTGACGATTGAAGGATTCGAAGCAGTCGCGCTGTTTTTTGGAGGATGAGAGGTGGTTATGAAAATCAAGACTCTGGGTTTGCCCCTGGCAATGGCGGCCCTGCTGGCCCTCGCCGGTTGCTCGACGCCAACGGTGGTGACACTGCAGAACGGCACCCAGTATTTGACCAAGGACATGCCGAAAGCCAATAACAAGGAAGGTTTCTACGAGTTTGAAGATATTTCCGGGACGAAGGTGAAGGTCAAGGTTGATGAGGTGGCAACGGTTCGCAAGGAAGACTGAAAAACCGCGTTATCGTTCATCGTCGGAACGCCGCCCGGAGCAAGCCCGCTCCCACAGGGATCATCGACGAGCACAGAATCTGTGTTCACTGAAGATCAAGTGTGGGAGCGGGCTTGCTCGCGAAGAGGCCCTTACAGGCGCCACATCACCTTCAGGCAATAACAATGCCGCCCAGGCTATCCAGCCCCACCCCGACCAAGGTCACCGAATCATTGCCAAACGTCAGCACCGTGTCCTGCCCCACAACCGTGGCATGGGACCGAAAGTCATCGTTCGGCGCGACGCCCTGAACCCCGAGAAACACCAGCTTGTCATTCGCCTGATAGCCCACCACCCGGTCATGACCGAACGCACCACTGAACAGGAACGTATCGATCCCGCCGCCCGATTCCATCAGGTCATTTCCCGCTCCGCCGACAAACACATCATTGCCTTGACCGCCGATCAAATGGTCGTTGCCCTCCAGGCCAAACAACCAATCACCGCTCGCGTGAGCTTTCAGCGTATCGGTGCCCGCCCCGCCCTTCAGCGTCGAAGCGTATTGAGTCAGGTTGTTTCCTGCCGCCAGACCGTTGGCCGTAACGCTGTGGCTCACGTCATCCTTGAACAGCCCCCAGAGAAACCCCGGTTCCTTGGTGACGATGCTGCCAATGTCACGAGTGATGCTGATGCCGCCCTGCGCATCGCGGATGTACAGGTTGCCGGCGCCGTCATTGGCGAAATCGAAGTTTTTCACTGACTGTTGCAAGTCCAGCACGTTGCTCCCCTTGCCGCCCAGCACGATGTTGTAGCCACCGCCGTCGCGGAAGGTGTCATTGCCATCGCGGCCTTCCAGGTAGTCGTTGCTCTTGCCGCCCTGGATCAGGTCGTTGTCGTCGCTGCCAATGATGAAGGTGCTGCCCTTGTGGGTCTCGGCGTTGCGATTGAGGTCCTGGACCCAGGTGTTGCTGCGCGCCGGGTCGGACAGGTTCGCGACAATAACGGTTGAGTCCTTGCTGGTCAGGTCATAGAACTTCGACTCGAGCACCCGGGACATGCCATCGCCATAACCCGTGGGCAGGTGGGAAATCCAGGTCGGGATATTGAGGATGGAAAACGGCAGCACATTCCACGCCGTCGAGGCGTAATGGTCGTTGAAGCTGACGATGTTGTTGGTCGCCGAGTCCTGATGGGCATCGTGGACGCCCACCGACGACAGGTTGAAGGATGAGCCATCGAGCGCACGGAACACCGGATCGTTCTCATAACCGACGTTGAGCACTTTATCGGTACTGCTTTGGGTGGGCGACGCATAGGCAATGTAGTTGGAGTCCTTATAGAACCCGGCCCACTTGTCGTTGCTCAGGTCCGCCAGGCTGTTGACCGCCAGGCCGCCGAGGCTGTGGCCGCTGACCAGCACGTCCTTGCCCGACAAGCCATTGGCCCGGGCAAATGCCGCGACATCGCTCAGCAAGTCGCCAAACGCTTCGCCCACGTAGTTCTTCGCGTAATCCTTCGGCCCCAATGCGGCGAGCAGATCGTTGATCCCGTCCGCGATCGAATCGCTGATCAGGCTTTCCCGTGGCCCACTGGTGCCGCGAAAGGCGATGCCGATTTCACTGAGATGGCCCTGGGCGTCGTACTTGCCGAGGATTTCCACCTGCGCGCTGGTGTAGCCGGCCTTCTCGCCGAAGAACGTTCCGCGAGCATCGACCTTGCCGTCATAGCCCAGCTGAGTCGCAGCAAGGGGCGTCCAACCGGCCTTCTGCACCGCCTCCCGCGCGGCTTTTTCCGAATCCGGATTCCATGGCACGCCGGGGATGACGCCCTGGGAATCGGTGCCGCCAATCAGCGCGGTCACCAGCGTCGCCGGCAAGCCAAGGCCAAAGCCGTTGTGCTGATAACCGGTGGCAAAGCCGTTATCGAGGTTGTGATAGGAATACAGCGTGATCGCCATGGCGTCCGTGAACAACGCCTTTGAATCTGCCGGGCCGAAGTTTTTGTAGTCGTAAACACCCATGGTAAAGCCTCTTTTTTTGTTGGAATTGTCAGAGATCGTTGCGGCGGCCTCGCCCAAACGCCTCGTCAACCTTGGCCAGCTCCTGCTCGCTCAAGGTTCCGGCGTAGTAATGCAACTTGATCCAGGCCATCAAATAGTCGTACCGGGTCTGGGCCAGGTCGCGGCGTGTGGTGTAGAGCTGCTGTTCGGCGTTGAGCGCATCGAGGTTGATCCGTTCACCGCCAAGGATGCTTTGCTTCGTCGAGACCACCAGGGCTTCGGCGGACGTCAGGGCTTTCTGATAGGCCCGCAATTTGCTCACCCCGGACTGGCACGCGCTGAACTGCCGACGCAGCTCGATCAGCGTCTCCCGGGTCTGACCGTCAAGCTGATATTCAGCCTGCTCCATCGCGCGGCTGGCCTGGCGCGTCGAGGCGGAAACCCCGCCGCCGGCATACAGCGGCACATTGACCTCGATACCAATGGTGTTGGTGTCGTAGCGCTGGTTGTAGGTGTTGCCACTTTCCGATTCGTTCTGCCGCACCGACGCGTAGGCACTGACTTTCGGCAGGTGCCCGGCGCGATTGCGTTCGACTTCGTAACGCGCCACTTCCACGGCTTGGCGCTGTGAAGCCAGGTTCGGGTTGTTTGCCACGGCCATCTCGTGCCAAGTGTCGTAGCGGGCGGGTCGCAGGGTGAAGGTCTGGAAGTTCTGGTCCAGCGGCGCCAGGTCTGCGATGTCGATGGCCGGCACGCCAATCAGCGCGCCGAGCTCTCGCAAGGACGCATCCTGCTCATTGCGCGCCTCGATTTCTTCGGCGGTCGCCAGTTCGTAACGGGATTCCGCCTCGAGAATATCGGTGCGCGTGCCCTCACCCTGACGGAACATGTGTTCGTTCTGCTGGAACTGTTGTTCGAAGGCTTTCTTTTTCGCCAGTGCAATGTCGATCTGGTCCTGGGCGAACAGCGCCTGGGTGTAGCTTTCCAGCACGCGTACCAGCAACTCCTGGCTCTTGCCACGGAAGGCTTCGTCGGCAAACAGCGATTGCGCCACGCCTTTTCGGTACGCCGCATAGGCTTCGTAATCGATCAACGGCTGCTGCAACGTCAGGGTCGAGCCGTAACTGCTGTAGTTGCGATCATCGCGCTGGTTTTGCCCGCGCTCATTGAGGTAAGTGACCTTGGAGGTGTTGCGGCCCTTGTTGTAGGTGTAACCCAGGTGTGGCAGCAGCCCGGCGCGGCCAATGGCGCGATTTTCCAGGCCGGCATCGCGTTCCTTGATGGCACCGAGAAACACCGGATCATTGCGCAACGCTTGTTCGTAAATGTCGAACGGGCCCATGGCCATTGAAGTGTTGCAGGTCAGCAACGCGAAACTCGCTGCAAAAAGGGAAAGCTTATTCATACAGCGGAACATCCTTATTCCTCGGTCAACGCGGAACCTGCGCGGTCGAGCAGCGGTTTGAACAGGTAGTTGAGGAGAGAGCGCTCGCCGGTGCGCACGAACATTTCCGCAGGCATGCCGGGCTTGATCACCAGACCGTTGAGTTTTTCCATGGCCTGATCGCTGACGCTGCTGCGCAGCACGTAATACGGCACGCCGGTTTTCTCATCGACCATCTGGTCGGCGGAAATCAGGCTGACTTCGCCGGGCACGCGCGGGGTGCGGCTCTGGTTGAACGCGGTGAACAGGATGTCCACCGGCAGGTGCGTGCCGACCTTGTCGATCAGGTTGATCGGCAAGTGCCCTTCGACTTCCAGGTGTGTGCCTTGCGGGACGATCTCCAGCAGAGTTTCGCCCTGACGCACCACGGCGCCTTCGGTGTGCACACCCAGGTTGACCGCAATGCCGTCGGCGGTGGCGATAATCTCGCTGTGTTGCAGGTCGAATCCGGCAGAGGTCAGTTGCTCTTCGAGGGTCACGCTTTTGAGCTGCGCATCGGCCAGTTGGGTGCGGACTTCTTTCTGGTATTCCTCGATGTGTTGTTGCAGCTTCAGGCGCGATTCGAGGATCCCCTGCTCTACCCGGCCGCTTTCTCCGGTGTTTTCTGCCAATTGTTGTTGAACTTGCGATAGCTGACGCTGGTACTCCATCAACCGGTTGCGCGGAATGTAGCCGTTGTCTGCCAGCGGCTGGAGATTGCCCAACTGTTGTTGCAGCGAACTGGCTTGAGCCGTCAGGTCCGAACGGGCGCGGCGCATGCCGGCCAGTTGCGCCCCGGCGCCTTCGATGCTGGCGCGCAAGGCGGCCTGTTCGCGGGAAAACGCTTGGCGGCGACTGCTGAACAACTGCCGCTGACCTTCCAGCACCAGTGCCAGGCGCGGGTCAGGATCGGTGCTCAGTTCGGCAGGAAAACTCACCTGCCCAAGGTTGTCCCGTTCGCTTTGCCAGCGTGCCAGGCTGGCCCAGGCCATGCGGTATTGGGCCCGCAGGGATTGCACGTCGGCGGCGACTTGCGTGCGGTCGAGCTGGAACAATGGCTGGCCCTGCTTCACCACCTCGCCTTCGCGCACCCGAATCTGGCTGACCACGCCGCTGCTCATCGATTGCACGGCTTTGCGTTTACCGGAGACCACGACCGTGCCTTGCACGGGAATGCCCTGGTCGAGCGGCGCGAGGCTGGCCCAGGCAAAGAAACTGCCGGCGCCGACAATCGCCAGTATCCAGCCCGCGCGGGCGAAATAGCGTGCATCGCGTTCAGGGCGCTCGGCGATGTAATCGTGTTCCAGGGTGGCTTCGCTAGTGTTGCTCATACGCCCGAATTCCTTGTCGAGGACTGATACTGCCGGCTCATGCTCAGCCCGGCCGGTGCCTGCGCTGGCTTGTGTTCCTGAGCGCCGGCGAGCGCCTTGAGCACATCCTGGCTCGGGCCGAACGCCTGCAAACGTCCATCGTTGAGCACCAGCAATTTGTCGGCCTGGGCCAGCGCCGAAGAACGGTGAGTCACCAGAATCACGCTGGTGCCCTGGGCTTTCATTTGCGCAATCGCGCCGGCCAATGCGGCTTCGCCGACGGTGTCGAGGTTGGAATTCGGTTCATCCAGCACCACCAGGCTCGGTTTGCCATACAGGGCTCGCGCGAGTGCCACACGCTGTTTCTGACCACCGGACAAACCGCTGCCATCCTCGCCAAGCACCGTGTCGTAGCCCCGAGGCAGGCGCAGGATCAAGTCATGGACGCCCGCCTGATGCGCCGCTTCCACAACTTTTTGCGGGTCGGCGTCACGGAATCGGGCGATGTTTTGCGCGATGCTGCCGCTGAACAGTTCGATGTCCTGCGGCAAGTAACCGATGAAGGGACCGAGTTCGTCGCGATTCCAGCGATGGATGTCGGCACCGTCCAGCCGCACGGTGCCGCCGAGGGTCGGCCACACGCCGACCAATACTCGAGCCAACGTCGACTTGCCGGAACCGGAGGCACCCAGCACGCCCAGCACTTCGCCGGCACCGAGCTGGAAACTGACCAGGTGCAAGGTCGCGCCCCGTTGGCCGGGAGGACCGGCACTGACCTGTTCGAAGGTGATCTGCCCTTTCGGCGCCGGCAACGCCATGGCGTCGTCGCTCGGTGGAAAGGCTTGTAGCAGCGCGTCGAGACGTCGGTAGGCGAGTTTCGCGCCACTCCACTGTTTCCACACGGCGATCAACTGGTCGATGGGGCTCAGCACACGCCCCATCAGGATCGAGCCGGCGATCATCATCCCGGCCGTCATGTCGCCCTTGATCACCAGCAATGCACCCAGTCCCAGCACGAGTGATTGCAGGCAAAGGCGCAGGGTTTTGCTCAGGGAACTGATGACTGCGCCGGTATCACTGGCCTGGTTCTGCAGGCCGAGGAAGCGCGAATGCACCTGGAACCAGCGATGGCGCAAGGCACCGAGCATGCCCATGGCTTGAATGGTTTCCGCGTTATGCAGGTGACTGGTGGCCATCTGGCTGGACTTCTGGGAAAAAACTGCCGCTTCACCCAGCGGCTTTTTGGTCATCGCCTCGTTGAGACACGCCAGCCCGATCAGCAATACGGCGCCCGCCGTGGCAAACACGCCGAGCCAGACGTTGAACAGATAAATCACGAACAGGTACACCGGAAACCAAGGCGCATCGAAGAAAGCAAACAACGCCGGGCCGGTGACGAATTGGCGTATGTGAGTCAGATCCCCCAGCGACTGCCCGGCGTTGCCCTCGCCTCTGAACAGGTTGCGTTCGAAAGCCGCCTGATACACCCGCAGGTTGAAGCGGCGCTCCAGTTGGCTGCCGATACGAATGACGATGAAACTGCGAACAATCTCCAGCAAACCGATAAACGCAAAGAACCCGACGACCATGAGCGAAAACATGGCCAGCGTGGTTTCATTTTGTGAGGACAATACCCGGTCATAAACCTGAAGCATGTAAATAGAGGGCACTAACATCAGAATGTTGATCAGCGCCGTAAAACAGCCGACGCTGATCAGAATGCTCTTGTAATCACCCAGCGCCATAATTAACGGCGCGGTGACCGGGTTCTTAGCCATCTTCATGCGCTCTTCCTGAGGTGTTATCCCTCGCCTGCCTGGCGAGGTCGTTACTTACACTTTAATAACAACTTGTAGGGTTTCGATTAATGCAGCGGGTGCTCAAGTGTAATGACCAGCCCGGTCTTCGAAGTGCCTCGATACAGTCCGTCACGCTGACGACTGAAAAACACAATCTTCGACCCTTCCTTACCGGTGAGCGCGATGCCGTCGGGCTCAGGAAACCAACCGATCGGCTGCTCTCCCAGCCATCCAGCGAGGCATTCGGTGCCGTCGCCCAGGGTCTGGTTAGCTTTGAATTCCAGGGGGCAGACGTTCGACGGGGCGTCCTGCTGCGTCACCCGCCATTTCCCCGCCAACTCCGACGGGTCTGCCAACTTCAGGCTGCTTGCCATGGCTACATCTCCAAAAAAAATCATGAGCGTCGCGAACAGCCACGCGGTTGCTTTGTAGGTAAAAGCGTCAGGGATCATAAGGCGTTTTACTCAGGGTTGTGGCTCAAGGGGCAAAGAGCGGCGCTTTCGGCACCGCCCTCCTTTTGCCTTGAATCAGGCCACGATGTCCGAGAACGCCGCCTGGCCCACGGTGCTGACGAGGAAGTCAGCCACGCCATGCCCGGAGAAGTCCACCGACAACAGGCTGTTGCCACCAGAGGTGGTCAGCACTGCATCGCCCGCCGCACCCGTGAATGCGCTCACGAAATGCAGGCCTGCGCCGTTGGTGATACCGGTCAGGTCGATCTTGTCCAGACCGCTGACAAAGTCGAGGATCTGGTCGACCGAACCCGGCTTGGAGTCGCTGCTGGCCGCGAACACAAAAGTGTCCGAACCGGCGCCGCCCCACAACTTGTCTGCACCGCCCGCACCAAAAAGGATGTCGTTTCCGGCACCGCCCTTCAGCTCGTTGGCGACACCGTTACCGATCAGCAAATCATTGCCCGAACCGCCGATAGCGTTCTCCACAGTAACGCCTTTGGCAATGGACACGTTGCCCACCAGGCCGCCAACGTCGGAGAACGAGGCTTCATTGAGATTGATCTTCTGGTTTTGAGTAAACCCGGAGAAATCCAGGGTGTCCTTGCCGCCCGCATCCCACACCGAAAACACGACCTTGTCCGACGACGAGGACGCGCTGAGGAAGTCGCGACCGGCGTTGGAGTTGAAACCGTAGGTGGTGTCGCCGGTCCGGGTGGTGGTGTTGGCGCCGTAGAGTTTCTGGATGGCTGCGATATCGTCCATCAGCGGGCCCGATGAATAGGCTTCGACACCGCCCTTGCTGAAGTTCTGGCTGGTGTTGCTTTCACTCCAGTAACTCATGACGCTGTAGCCGCGGGTGTCTTGCCCGTAGGACGCGTCGTTGTAGGTCGGTGCGCCTTCACCGGCGTTGTAGTCGCCGGGATGGGCCAGGCCCAGGGTGTGACCGATTTCGTGGGTCAGGGTTTGCCGGCCGTAGTTGTTCAGGTCCGGGGTCTTGTTAGGCGTGTAGCTGCTGTTGGTCAGGTACCAGGAAGTCCCGTCGTAACCTGCGCCCGTGCCGGGCAAATAAGCGAATGCCGCTGCGCCGTCCTGACCACCGCTGTAGTTGCCGAAGGTCATGTGACCGTCGCCGCCGGTGGCCTTTTCTGTGAAGGTGACGTTGGCCACGTCGGCCCAGGATTGCATGGCGAGCACGGCCTGGCCTTTTTGCTGCGCACTGAATTGGCTGAACCCGGTGATCCCGTGCTTGTTCATGGTGCTCGACGAGGCCGAGGTCAGGAACGTGTAGGTCAATTCGATTTTGCCGCTGCCATCCTTGTCCTGGTAGGCAGCACCGTCGCGCAGCAATTGGGTGGCTGCCTGATCGACGGAGAACGACGGTTTGCCATTGACCGTGAGGTTGCCGCCACGGTCGTATTGATGGCTGAAACTATTGATCTGATTGAACGCGGAACTCGGGGCAGCCAACGCTTGCAAGGGCTGAAAGGCCAGTTCGGCACTCTCAATAGCGTTACCTTTTACTTTCGACATAAACACACTTCCTTGTATTGCTATGGAACAGTTTTAGTCAGATAGCGATAATCTCTGGCGAGATCGTCCTATCACTCGCCCAATGAAGGCGAAAGAAAACTGACACAATTTGAAATCAAACGTCCACTACTTTTTTGACGTTAAGTTTGTGTGTTTGGGAAAGTGCCCGAAAACAATAGGCGCATCGAAAAAGCATGGAATATAAAAATAACGATTCAGCGCATTGTCTGACAATCGACAATTTAAATATTAAATAAAGGTAAGTTGCCCGAATGAGAATCGTCCGACTATTCAAGTTCTGCTTCGTACAGTTCGATCAGTGAAAATTAGACTTTTCGAGGAATGTGACCACACTGAAATACCGAGTTATCGTTCTTCGCGAAGCTCATAGACGATCCGGGTGGAAGCCGACATGAAAATGGTCACGCCCTTTTTGGCCGCTCTCATCGCCGCCAGCGCGTGCGCGACGACCAGCCTTTGTGCAAAGGCCGGGACTTCTACGGTCCTGGCGACCAGCTTCGATTGTGCCAGGGCCAGCGCAGCCGTCGAGAAACTGATCTGTCGCGACCCCCAACTGAAGCAGATGGAGATCGAACTGACGCGCCTTTATCGCCTGGCACTCACGGACGATCATTCAGTGCCGCGTCCTGACAAAGTCGAGATCGACCAGCGATTCTGGGTCGACGCCCGCAATCAGTGTGCAGCCGACAAAGAGCCCAAGGCATGCACGATTCGAAGTTATGCCGAGCGTGCGCATCAGCTCCGTCAGGGTTCGGCGATTGCGCGAACCAAGGATCCGTACAGGCTCACCGATGGTCCCGTCGCCTTGCATTGCACAGGGTTAAACGCGTTGATTGCCGCCACGTTCTTCAACGTCGAGCCGGGTGTCGTATACCTGAAATGGGCGAATACCTCTGTCACCCTCACCCAGGTGCCGAATGATTCCGAGACCCGATACAGCGCCAGGGATAACCGGGGCAACTACAGCTTCTGGCAAGACGGCAACGAGGCCTTTTTCCAGATGCCGGGTTCTGCGCTAATGAGTTGTACCGTCGAGCAGACGGGCTGATCGCGCAACAGACAACCTGTCAATTTTTGCCGGGGCGGGTCACAGTTGTAACTCCTGTCACCTCAAATACCATCTCTACATGATATTGGTGCCACCCCACAACCGCTTCCGCTGTGAAGTCCAAGACACCAGTGATTCTTGACTCCGGGGTATGGTTTTCAAGGGTGATATAGCCGCTTATGGCATTGAATGTATAGAAGGGATCATAAGGGTAATAAATGAAAAGAGCTTCAACCTCTTTATCCTCAAGTCTGTATGTCTTCGAGGGTGCATTTTCGCCGACGAGCTGAAATTCCACATGAACCGGGGTATCGGCGTCCTGCACTGTCATCTTACTCTCTACACGCATGATGCCATTCTGTGATCTACGTATTACCACAGTACTCGTGTAGTCGAATTTTTTGTCAGGAGCATCCGTCGGCGTGATGGTCCCTTTCATCGTACCGGCGAGTGGTGTTTGCACAGGCGCTTGAAATTTTTTGTTCAGATCATTTGTCATGTCATTTCCCTTTGATTGGGTAACCGCTTTTGCGGTAGCGAGCTACTGCTCACCTGATCATTACAAATCAAAAATGACGCAGATAAACCTGATAAAAATGACAGGCCTCAAGACTTGTTCGGCATATCAAATGCCTTTTACCAAAGGTCCGGCGCCGGGAGTACCAGCGCCGGGACGACAACTCCCGTTACCTCAACTGCCAGTGCGAATCTTGTTCCAAACCCGTGTCCGGATCCGGTCTACATTCAGCGGCATCGCTTCCAGTGCAAACAACTTGCCCATCATTTCCGGGCTCGGGTAGACCTTGGTGTCGTTCTTGATGGCCGGGTCGATCAGACTGTCAGCCTGTTCGTTGCCATTGGCGTAATGCACGTAGTTGCTGATGCTGGCCATGACGTCCGGGCGCAGCAGGTAGTTCATGAAGGCATAACCGGCTTTTTCGTCCGGGGCGTCGGCGGGCATGGCGACCATGTCGAACCAGATCGCAGCGCCTTCCTTGGGAATCGCATAGCCAATGTCGACGCCGTTGTTGGCTTCCTTCGCGCGATTTTCGGCTTGCAGGATGTCCCCGGAGAAACCGACGGCCACACAGATATCACCGTTCGCGAGGTCGCTGGTGTACTTGGACGAGTGGAAATAGCTGACGTAAGGCCGGACTCTCATTAGCAGCGCTTCAGCCTTCTTGTAGTCTTCCGGGTTCTTGCTGTGATGCGGCAGGCCCAGGTAGTTCAGCGCCGCCGGGAGCAATTCCGGGCCATTGTCGAGGATCGCCACGCCGCACTTCTGCAGCTTCGCCATGTTCTCGGGCTTGAAGATCAGGTCCCAGGAATCCACGGGGGCGTTATCGCCCAACACCGCTTTGACCTTGGCGATGTTGTAGCCGATGCCGGTGCTGCCCCATAGATACGGGAAGCCGTGCTCGTTGCCCGGATCGTTGGTCTGCAAAGCCGTGAGCAAGACCGGATTCAGATTTTTCCAGTTCGGCAACTGACTTTTATCGAGTTTTTTCAGCGCCCCGCCCTGAATCTGCCGGGCCATGAAGTGATTGGACGGGAACACCACGTCGTAGCCGGATTTACCGGTCATCAACTTGCCGTCGAGGGTTTCGTTGCTGTCGTAGACGTCGTAGCTAAAGCCAATGCCGGTCGCTGTCTGGAAGTTTTTGGTGGTGTCCGGGGCGATGTAGTCCGACCAGTTGTAGATCTTGACGGTGTCGGCCGCGTGACTGAAGGAGGCGACGAGCGCCAATGGGGCCAATGCCAGAGTCTTTCGGATCATGAGTGGATTCCTGTGGGGGTTATTGTTGTTGGCAGGCAATCAGAGGATCAAAAAATCAGAACGTAGGTCTTACGCACGGTTTCCTGGATGTCCCAGATCCCGAGGCTGTTGGCTGGCAACATCAGTGCATCGCCGGCTTCTATGTAGAGGGTTTCACCATCGTCCGGAGTGAAGGTGCAGCGTCCCTGGATGAAATGACAGAATTCCTGGGCCACGATCTGCCGGCGCCAGCGACCGGGGGTGCATTCCCAGATGCCGGTTTCGACGCCATCGTCGCGTTCGACACTGGTGGTGGACGCCACCGCCACGGGCGTTCCCAGTGGCATGGCGACCGGGTTTGATTCGTCCAGCTTCAGCGTTGCGGTGTTCTTGAATTGCGTGATGCTCATGGGAATACCTTTGGATGTAGAGAGCCGCCGTTTACTGCATGAAACCTTCCATGAACCCTGCTACGCCGCTGGCCAGTTTGCGCCGCCAGGGTGCAGTCGCCGGGTTTGCCAGGGTCTGGTCTTCATGGACGAAGCTGCGGATGATCGCGTTGTAGCCGAGCCAGCGGCAGGGTTCCGGCTCCCAGGCTTTGAGCGCGTCGAGACCGCCTTGAGGGATGACCCACGGCTGGTGAACCAGCCCGGTATCGCGCTGCAGAATCAGATCGGCCAGGGTTCGCCCGCCCAGGTTGCTGGCGCCGACACCCTCCCCGCCATAGCCGCCAGAAATCGCTATGCCGCTCGCTTGATCACACAGCATGTGCGGCTTGAACCGCCGGGACATGCCCAGGTTGCCACCCCAGCCGTGAGTGATCCGTACGTTCTTGAGTTGCGGGAACAGTTCGCCGAACAGGTAACGGCGCAGCTCTACTTCGCTGGTGGTCAGGTCGAAGTCATGGCGCAGCTTGCCGGCGAACTGATAGCCGCCCCTCGCGCCGAACACCAGACGGTTATCCGCCGTACGCTGACCGTAAGTGACCTGGCGGCTGCTTTCGCCAAACGCCTGACCGCGACTCAGGCCGATTTCGTCCCAAGTGGCAGCGGACAGCGGCTCAGTCGCCACAATCAGGCTTTGCACCGGCAACTGGTAACGGCCCAACGGTGGCAAGGTGGCTGCGTAACCTTCTACCGCCGGAACGATCCAGCGAGCGCGTACCGCGGTTTTCGCCGTGCGCAGGCTGCCCGACTGCCAATGGGTGACCGGGCTGTTTTCGTAAATCCTGACGCCCATGCGTTCCACCGTCCGAGCCAGTCCTCGCACCAGTTTTGCTGGATGAAGGGTCGCGACGTGCGGTGCATAGATACCGCCATAAGGCTTGGCAATTCTGATTTGTTGCGCCAACTGCTCCGGGCTGAGCCAGCGGTAATCGCTTTCGGTCAGGCCTTGTCGGTAGAGCTTGTCCAGATAGTGCCGCAGGCTGGCTTCCTGTTCCGGATAGCGCGCGGCGCAATACAGCGCACCACCTTTTCTGAAATCGCAGTCGATGCCTTCACGTTCGATGACAATCTCGACTTCATCCGGAATGCTGTGCAGAAGATCATAAGAGGCGCGGCGCTGTTCAGCGGGCAGATCCGCCAGCAGCCGGTCTTCGCCGAGGATGTTGCCCATCAGCCAGCCGCCGTTGCGGCCCGAGGCACCGAAACCGGCGGTCTGCGCTTCAATGATGGCGATGTCCAGGCCCGGCGCCAGGCGCTTGAGGTAGTACGCGGTCCAGAGGCCGGTGTATCCCGCGCCAATGATGGCGACATCGACGTCCAGATCCTGCTCCAGCGCCGGACGCGCCAACAAGGGCTCGTCGAGCTGGTCCATCCACAAACTGATTTTGCGCCACGCCGGCATGCAGGACTCCGCCACTCAAGTTTCGATGGCGTCGATCCTAGTGCGTGGGCTCAGAGGCTGTCTTGCGCGCGTGCACGCAAAGAAATTTGTTTGGCGTAGGCCTTCGGCGACAGGCCGGTGTGCTGGCGGAAGCAGCTGTAAAACGCCGACAGCGAATTGAAGCCGGCTGCAAACGCCAGCTCATCGATCCGTAGCGGCGGCGTGGCGGTGTCCAGCGCGGCAAGCAGATGCTGCAACCGCGCCTGGTTAACGTAGCGATAGAAACTCTGGCCCAGCACCTGATTCAGCAGATAGGAAATCTGGTTGCGACTGTAACCGCACTCCTTCGCCACCCGTTGCAGGTCGAGCTCGGGATCCAGATAAGGCTGCTGACGCTGGAAATACTGTTGCAGGTCTTGCGCCATGAAACTCAGCTGACGTGGCGACAACCCGAGCCGGCTGGCGGCTGGACGCTGATTGTTGGCGGTTTTGCTGACGGGCCGCTCATGCACCAGCGAGGCGTATTCATTGACCCGCCAGATCAGCCCGTCGCGCACGGTAATCGCTTCACTGGCTCGAAAGGACACCAGCCCTTCACCGCCGCGCAGCGTAATGCGGTATTGAATGAATGCCGTGTTGCCGTCCAGTCGAATGCGGTCCGAGTGCTCCAGCGCTTCATCGGGATCGCGCGGCATGCTGCTGCGCACGTACTCGCGCAACTCGTCCAGCCCCATCACTCGGTTCTGGAAAAAGTCGTTGTACTGAACATTCGGGTGATACAGCGCCATGACCCCGTCCAGGTCCCGGTGTTTCCAGCGCAGGTGATAGCGCATGACCGTCTCGCTCGTGGCCTGGGTTTGCAACGGACCATCGTCATCGGCGGGCATAAAGGTCTCGATGAGAAAAAAGCGAGCTTGCCGAAATTCAGCCCCGGCTTCAACGTCGATTCGATACTGGCCTTTCGCCTAACAAACGCAGCGCTGTGACCTGAATCAAAAAAACTGAACCAATCGCTAAACGGCCTGAAAAATCCACATTCCTTTCACATACGGATGCTACTTTTAAATGCAGTCACCGGTTGAGCCAATGAAGGCTCTTCCCTCCTAACATGAGCTAACGGAAGCGCTCGATGAAGAAGGCGGGCAACATATGAATAAAGGGTTCAGTAAGGTCACCTTTCCAAACGCCTGCCAGCTGATGCGCTGGCATTTTCATCCCATGGGTTTTGAGGCGACCATGGACGCACCGGGCAGCATGATCGCCCGTCTGTTTGACCGCGCCAGTGGCGAGACCATGATCGCCATCGCCGGTATTCCATGCGCAACGGTCATGAATGCCGCGGATGTGGAACGCATCATCGAAGCGGTGGAGGATGAGCTGGAGTCTTTCATTCCACCGGTAGCCCTCAGGAGTTATGCCTGAAGGTTGAACCGCTTTTTTTTTAAAAATGATCGCAGCCTCGTTTCACTCGACAGTTCCTACAGGGTTACGCATTCCCTTGGTAGGAGCTGTCGAGTGAAACGAGGCTGCGATCTTTCAAGGCTTACGCCGATGTCTTGCCTGCGCGATGATCGGCAAAAAACGCTTTGCCCTTGCCAATCCGGTCGGAAGCCTTGGGCAGGTTCGCCGCCTGAGTGTCCTGGCCGTCGACATACCAGTAGCAATGGCTCACCGCCCGGGTGATGCCGACATAAGCCAGTCGCAGGATCTCGTCTTTCTGGGCGTTGTCATACGCCTCGTTGTCGCCCGGTTTGCCGAGACCCGCCATGCGGTAGACCTGATTCTTGTAAGGCGAACTGGTCAGGTGCTGACAATCCCCGAGCAAGAACACGGCATCGGCCTGAAGGCCTTTGGCGCTATGGTAGGTCAGTTGCTTCAGCCGTCGCGATTCGTACGGCAAGCTAGAATCAACATTAACTACAGACTGAATATGCTCTTCTATCAATGACTTATCGCTACTTTTTCGATAAAGCATCAAGATTGAATCACCCTTTCTGTAGTGATCCATCAGGCGCTTGGCCATGCCCTGATCGTCGCGATCCAGCACATTGACCGGAAGCAGCGACCTCGGCTCGCCGCTGGCCTTGGCCTTTTTTCCGGCGATCGCCGGTGCGGCGCGGACGATATGTTCGGCGGCATCGATGATGTGCTGATGGCTGCGGTAGTTGTCACTGAGCATGACCCTGGTGGTGCTCGGCGACGGGAATTCCTTGTTGAATTCCATGAAGTACGTGGGCGAACTGCCGCGCCATCCATAAATGGACTGCCAGTCATCGCCCACGCAGAGCAGCGACGAACGCTGGGCGCCGCGACCAACGTGCATGGCCGGGCCACGACTGCGAATTTCCGCCAGGCTGGCACGAATCCAGGAGACGATCTGCGGCGAGACATCCTGAAATTCGTCGATCATCAGGTGCGACAGGGGCCGCAGCAGTTCATCGCTCAGCAGCTTCTGATTTTCCGGGGAGTGCTCGCTGAACAAGGCAAACATGCGGTTGTAGGTCATCACCGGCGGTTTCTGATCCAGCAGATGATCTTCCAGTGCGCGCCAGTAAAGGCTCAGGGCTTCGAAGAAAAAACGGTCCGGGTCGTCCTTCGCGAAACTCATCTGGCCAACGGCGCCCGGAACATCCAGCCCCAGGTTCTCGATAAACCCGGCCGCTGCAACGAAACAGTCGAGCAACGGCGCGGAACCGAGTTCACCCTTGACCTTGTAATCGAACCCCGGCCCGGCGCTGGCATCCCCTGCCAGCGAGGCCAAAACACGCTTTGATGATTCGTAACTATCCAACCATATCAATGGCTTACGACAGAAAGCTTGAAACAGTGTTCGTTTCACAGCCCACTCGGCGCGAACGCTGAGCTTGGCATTCGGACGGCTGACCTGCGGATTTTCCCGTGGATCGAACCCCAGTACCACCCAGGCGTCCAGGCTTGGAATATAGCCATGGCAGTGAAACGTCGAGCCATTGATATCGAACGACTGACGATTGGGCTCGATGCCCTTGATCGGCCAGGCACCGGCGCGGAACCACAAGTCCTCGATGAAATCGCACAGTTCTTCATCACGCTTGGCCGCCAGTTCGGTCACGGCCATGCGCTTTTGCACATCCGGGTGATCGCGCTCCAATTCCTTGAGCTGCAAGGCATGGCGGGATAACGGTTTGATCAGCTCGCGGAAACGCTCATCGCGGGTGTGCAGGCTGTGGTAACAGGCGTTGAGCTGCTGACGCTGAGCGTCATTGATACGCAGGTCGAACGGATTGCTGTCGGCTTCCTCATCGCCATTTTGTGGGCGATGACTGAGGTTTTCGAAGGCTTGTAGCCGTTCGAAGCCCGGCAGACTGCGCACCATCGGCAGGATTCGCGAATGGAAGGTGCGCACCAGATCCCGCGCCTCTTTGAAGCTGAGTGACCGGCCCCAGAGCGCAAACAACTCGATCAGCTTATTGATGAAGTCCTTGCGCGACTCCCGCGTAAACGTCACCACGGTCATCGAATCGAGCTCGAAACCCAAATAGTGAGTCAGCAGCAAGATACGCAACACCAGTGTGGTGGACTTGCCCGCACCCGCTCCGGCGATCACCGACGTCGATGGCGTGTCACTGAAGATCATCTTCCACTGCGCGGCACTGGGTTGGGAATGGGCTGGCAGGAAACGGGCAACGTCGGCCTTCATGCGTTTTTTCAAGTCCGCACTCAAGGGCAGGCGCCAATCATCGAACAAGTTGTCGTCGACGTTGGGCGCGCGGTGTTCGGTCGAGCGCGAGTCACGGATCAGCAACACCTGCCGACCTTCCTCCAACCCTTCGAGCTTGCCTTCCTTATAGCCATAATCCACACCCGCGATGTGACCGCTGCGAAAGCCATCAGCCTGGCCATGCAGCCATGAGGCGCGGTGCTGCGCGCGCAGCCGGGTCAGGCCATGGCCGAAGAACCGGGCCGCAAGACGCTTGAGCAGCGGCATCTCGGCCAGGGGACGAAGTTCAGGAGGAAGATCGGGGGTGTGTTGCGGCACGCGGGCTGACTCCAGGGTGTGAGGCTGTTGAAGGCTATGGTGTCTGCATTTGCCGTTCAGTTCTAGTGAAATGCTTACAGGTCATTGGCTTATGCGATGAAGTGAAGGCTGGGTGAGAATGTTTCGAGGTTATTTGATATCAACTTATTCGATGGTATTGAGGCACTTTTTACGCTTTTTATCGATCGATGCCTGATGGATGATGCTCGCCATCAAAACCCATTTCAGGAGACGATCATGCTCGAACTCAGACCTTTCAACTCCCTGGGCGGCGCCCACCATGGCTGGTTGGATGCTCATCACCACTTTTCGTTCGCCGAGTACCACGACCCAAAACGCATGAACTGGGGCAACCTGCGGGTGTGGAACGATGACGTGATCGCCTCCGGCACCGGCTTCCCGAAACACCCTCACCGGGACATGGAGATCATCACTTACGTTCGTGAAGGCGCGATTACTCACGAAGATAACCTCGGTAACAAGGGCCGCACCGAAGCGGGTGACGTTCAGGTCATGAGTGCCGGCACCGGGATCGCACACAGCGAGTACAACCTGGAAGCCACCGAAACCAGAATCTTCCAGATCTGGATCATCCCGAACGAAACCGGTCTGGCACCGTCATGGGGCGCCAAGCCGTTCCCTAAAGGCCAGCGCGAAGGTTTCGTGACCCTGGCCAGTGGCAAGAGCGGCGACGACCAAAGCCTGCGGATTCGTGCGGATGCACGGCTGGTGGCAGCGAACCTGAAGGCCGGCGAGTCTGCCGAGTATCGGCTGGACAGCAGCCGTCGTGCATACCTGGTGCCGGCCACGGGTGTCATTGAAGTCAATGGGTTGCGCGCACAAGCTCGAGACGGTGTTGCTGTGGTCGATGAGCAGGTGTTGCGGGTGACGGCCATTGAGGACAGTGAAATCGTTTTGGTGGACCTGGCTTGATTGGGTAAATGAAACGCAAAAAAAGGGGCGACCGGAAATGGTCGCCCCTTTTTTACATGCTTGTCCCGTCCTGAATAAGGTTTGCACCTGTTTCAGGACTGGACAGCGGAATTGTGACGAGGGGACTTGTCCCCTCGCCACAGAGCCCTCGATCACTTCGCTGAAATTGCGCCATCCACGAGGGTTTGGGCTTCGGCCACCAACTGCTTCAGGTGCTCGTCACTGACGAAACTCTCGGCGTAGATCTTGTAAATGTCCTCCGTACCCGACGGACGCGCCGCAAACCAGCCATTCTCTGTCATGACTTTCAGCCCGCCGATAGCCTGGTCGTTGCCCGGCGCATGACTGAGGATGCTCTGGATCGCTTCGCCTGCCAGTTGGGTGGAAGTGACCTGATCCGGCGACAACTTGCTCAGCAGCGCTTTCTGTTCCGGATTGGCCTTGGCATCGACGCGCACCGAGAACGGCTCGCCCAGTTCGTCAGTCAACGCGCGGTAAGCCTGGCTTGGATCACGACCGGTACGAGCGGTCATTTCTGCCGCCAGCAGCGCCGGGATCAAACCGTCCTTGTCGGTACTCCAGACACCGCCGTCCTTGCGCAGGAACGACGCACCGGCGCTTTCTTCGCCACCAAAACCCAGCGAGCCGTCGAACAGACCGTCCGCAAACCATTTGAAACCGACCGGCACTTCGTACAGGCGGCGGCCCAAACGCTTGGCCACGCGATCGATCAAGCCGCTGCTGACCACGGTTTTACCTACCGCGGCATCGGCGCGCCATAGTGGGCGGTTCTGGAACAGGTAGTCGATCGATACCGCCAGGTAACTGTTCGGCGCCAGCAACCCACCCGACGGGGTCACGATGCCGTGGCGGTCGTGGTCCGGATCGCAGGCGAACGCCACGTCGAAGCGCTCTTTCAAGCCGATCAGGCCTTGCATCGCGTGGGTGGATGACGGGTCCATGCGGATCTGGCCGTCCCAGTCGACCGTCATGAAACGGAATGTCGGATCGACCTGCTTGTTCACCACGTCCAGGTCCAGCTTGTAGTGTTCGGCAATTGCCGACCAGTAGCGCACCCCTGCTCCGCCCAGCGGATCTACGCCCAGACGCAGCTTGGCATCGCGAATGGCATCGAAGTCGATCACGTTGATCAGGTCGGCAACATAGGTGTTGAGGTAATCATGACGATGGGTGGTGCTGGCCTTCAGCGCCTGTTCGTAGCTGATGCGTTTGACGCCGGCAAGCTTGTTGCCCAGCAGTTCGTTGGCCTTGGCTTCGATCCACTTGGTGATGTGGGTATCGGCCGGACCACCGTTGGTAGGGTTGTATTTGTAGCCACCGCTTTGCGGAGGGTTGTGGGACGGCGTGATGACGATACCGTCCGCCAGCCCGGAAGTGCGGCCGCGGTTGTAGCAGAGAATGGCGTGGGAAATAGCTGGTGTGGGGGTGTATTCGTCACCCTCGGCAATCATCACCGTCACGCCATTGGCCGCCAGTACTTCGAGGGCACTGGCGCCGGCCGGGGTGGACAGCGCATGGGTATCGATGCCGACGAACAGCGGCCCGTCGATGCCCTGGGCTTCGCGGTAAAGGCAGATCGCCTGGCTGATGGCCAGGACGTGCCATTCGTTGAAACTCAGGTCGAACGAGCTGCCCCGGTGCCCGGACGTGCCGAAGGCAACGCGCTGGGTGGAGATGGCGGCGTCGGGCTGGCCGGTGTAATAGGCCGTTACCAGTCGCGGGATGTCGACCAACGATTCTGCCGGTGCCGGTTTGCCCGCAAAAGGACTGAGTGTCATGCAAAACCTCTGAAATAGAGTGGTTCAGGAATAGGACCGCAGTTTACTGGCAGTTTGACCGCAACGCGATGGGATCGATCCACGGGCCTGAAAGGAGGTTTACGGCCGTGTTCAGTCCACCGATTCCAACCGCAAGGCATCCCCCAGCAGGCTCAATGCAGCACCGATGTCATGATCTCCGCCGAACGCATGACTCAAGCGCAAGTGCTGCGTGTGCAGGCCCTGCAGACTGAAGAGTTCCCCCGGCGCAATCACCACATGATGCTTGAGCAAGCGCTGGAACACTCGACGCATATCGACCTCGCGCAGTGAGCGTGCCCAGATCGTCGCCCCGCCCTGAGGATCGACGACATGCAGGGCGTCACCCAGACGCTCCTGCAATAGCTGCGTCATGTGTACCTTGCGGTCCTTGAGCAATCTGCGCAGCACCTGAAGGTGCTGATCGATCCGGCCATTGGCGTACAAACGGGCAATGGCTTTCTGGCGAATCGGCGACAGGCGAAATGAGCGTAGCAGAAAGTGCCGCTGCATTTGCTCGCTGAAATGGCGCGAAAGCAGATAGCCGTAAGGCGCTTCCGGACCGATGATTTTCTCGAACGTGGAGAACACGATCAGCCGCTCCGGGTCGAGCAGGTCGCGGAATCGCAAACCGCCCGGCTCGAATTCGAGGTCGCCGTAACAGTCGTTTTCCAGCACCCAACTGCCATGCTGCTCCAGCAACTGCGCAATGGCGAGTCGATTGTCGTCGGGCGGCAGGCTGCCCCGTGGTGCGCTCAACCCCGACGACAGCATCACCAGCCGCACCGGTCGGGTTTCCAGCAGTGACTTGAGTCGCTCGACGTCCAGGCTGCCATTGGCTTGCACCGGCCATTCGATGACTTGAACGTCCGCCGCCTGAAGCAGACGCAGAATCGACCAGTCACACGGCGACTCGATCACCACCACGGCGTCCTTGAGCCCCAGTACAGCGATCAATATTTCCAGGACTCCGCGCAAGTCTGCGCCGACATAGACGTGATCGGCATGCCAGCAACGCACCGGCGACGTGGTGTAACGCGCCGCAAGTGCGGCGCGCAGTTCGAGCTCGCCGCAAGGTTGTGAAGGCGGTTGTGGCAGGCGCGGGTATTGGCGCAGCAGTTCGCGCTCCAGCAGCAACAATGGACTGTCGAGGGGCTGTAGCAGCGCCGGCTCATCGGCACTGAAGACCAGCATGCCCGGGCGCCTGGCGCTGACATAAACCGTTTCGAGCAGGTCGTTGCCATTGCCGGGCATGTTGATCGAGGACACCGGCAATGCGTAATAGCCGGACTTGGCCACCGAATAGACACGCCCTTCTTTCTCCAGCAGCGAATAAACGTACTGAATGGTCGAGATCGACACGCTCAAACGATTGGCCAACTGGCGTAACGATGGCAAGCGTACGCTCGTGTCGCTGACCGGCTCGTTGATCAGGTGGGTCAGGTATCGGTACACCGCCTGATAGGCAAAGTCGGTTTCGCGAGGTCCTTTCAATGTCCCGCTGACCATTCACCTGCCACCACTGCATCATGACCAGGATCGACGGCTTCGGATTGCCCGTCCGCGTCGTCGGGCTCCCCGTCATTCACCCTGCCCTCGACGCCAGGCACCGGCCCCATGCGGTACAGCTTGCCGATCAGGCTGACGGGCAACCCGCTGACGTCGACCATCCAGTGCACAATCTGTTCAGGCACCGGGTGGCCCTGCATCGCACGGTGCAAGTCAGGCATCGCCACCAGCATGCCCGGGTGGCATTGACGCAGGAAACGCTCAAGCCCGGCGCCGTTTTCGACAAAAGGCGCGAAGAGCAGGCACACCAGCTGCGCCTCGTTCAACCCAAGGCTTTTGTGCGCTTCGGCCGCTGCCAGTGCACGCTGATCGGACAACTTCGCCGGGCTGCCAAAGGTCTCCACGGCTTGTTCGCACAGACGCTCCGACAGTTGCTTGCGACGCATCATCACCAAGGCTCGCTGCAAGTATTCGGCGACGCCCGTCTCATAGCTGTGACCATGCACGAAGCACGCTTGCAACCCACGGACATGGGCAGAGATCGAAGGGCTGACGTATTCGTTCTCACTGAGCTGGGCCGTGAGTTCGTCAGGCTGAAACCCCAGAAACTCAGTGAGCAGCGGCCATCGCTCTTCCCGGTTGCTGACCAGGAGGTCGTGAATGTCGATGAACGTGGCGCGACGGCAGGCTTCGAATTGTTCGGCCGGACGCCATTGCGCCGGGCCACGCCCGTCATAAAACGTGCGGTAACAATCGCTGCCGAGTTCGTCGAGCACTGCAAACAGCTCGTCAAAGCCGGTTCCGGGATGATCGGACGTCGTGAGCCCGGCCTTCGCGGCCGCCCGCTTCAAACCCTCGATAAACAGTTTCTGCTGACGTGGCGTATCGCTGCAGATCAATGCATCCACGCCGCTGCTCCACCGGGCAATTTGCCCAACGAATTCGCCAGTGGCCAGATAGCCGTCGTCCCACAGATCGAGCGGCCCGTCGAGGGTCCGACGATGCCCCACCATCAGCAGATTGAGCCGACTGGCTTCGCGGCCGGCCTCCGAGACCGGCGCCGGATGCCTGAATGGCAAGACCTCCCGGTTATCAGCCATCAATACTTCGACCCTCGGGTCATCGTAGAGGAACAATGCGCTGTGGCTGCGATGAATGTTGTCTTGCGCCGAGGCACTGAGACCGCTCATACGCAAGGAAGCCACGCGCAGCTGGAACGTGGAAGGTGCCCTGCCGGCAATACTGAGCTGCGCCGCGCGCAGTAGCGCCAGGGTGTAGCAACTGTCCCGGGACCCGGACTGAATGGCGAGCACCTTGTAGTCGCCAATGCGCTCCATTCCACCGGCGGTGACCACCAACCGCTGAATCATCAGCTGCAATGCCGTACGTTCGGCCCGCGAGAAGAAACTCAGCAAACGTTGCAGCATTTGCTGATAGACATAATTCATCGCCTGATCATGGATAAGGGTCATCTTTATTTACCTGATACTCGTAAGTTCAATAGTGCGCAAACAACGAAATGCAATGTGCAAACCGATTGCCCGCCACGATTGAAGTGCTGAATGCTATGCCCGAATGCTAACACTTAAACTTTCAGAAGATATTTGATGAATCTGAACAGCGCGATTGCCCTGGCGACAGACAGCCCATCGCAAAGCCCCGTAATACCTGCGTCTGCGGACTACGAGAGACGTCCTAGGAAATGTCCGACAGTGCCCCACAGACATGTAGCACAAGAAATAAAGAAAGAAGTCGCACATGATTGTTTGGCAATTGAGCAACGACCAACAGCTTGTCGGAAATATATTAACGATGCGCATTGAAAAGTATCAAACCGATACCCAGACATGACTCTTTCCTTGAGATGAAAGTAATCATTCAATTATCAGGGCTTAAATGGCGATTAGAAGATACAGATCAAGAGCAAAAACCAGTTCAGTTGCTGAACGGGCCTCATCGGCAGGGGCGTCTCATATTTTCAGACCTGAAGGATCGCGACACCGCTCGCGCCTACAATGGCAGGCAAAAAAAAGTCCGTGCAGGCACGGACTTTTTCAGAGGGTGTTACGCAGGTTCGACCTGCAGGGCGACTCGTTCGCGGCATGGGCATTCGTCCATGTAGCGGTGTGCTTCGACAAACTCGGAAAACGGGAAGACCCGAGTCTTGAGCGGCAGCAGAACGCGATCGGCGGTCATCTGGTTGATGTCGCGCAAGGCACGTTGCAGTGCGACCTGGTCCTGAATGATGCCCAGTTCTGGTTTGCCGGTGAAATTGCCGATGCAATGCACAAAGAACTGAATGTTCTTCTGGAACGCTGCACAGGCCGGGAACGGCGTCTGGTTGCCACCTTGCAGGCCATACAGCACCAGACTGCCACGAGGCGCGAGCACATCGCCGAGCAGAGACATCTGCGGGCCACCCAAGCCATCGAACACCACATCGACACCGCGGTTATCGGTAATCTTGTTGATCCGCATCAGCAGATCTTCTTCCTCGGTGACGATGACCTTCTCGGCACCCAGCGACAACAGGTATTCACGCTCTTCGGCCGTCTTCGTGGCGGCAATCACCCGCACACCCAAGGCCTTGCCCAACTGTACAAAGGACGGACCGGCACAGTGGCTGGCGTCGGTGACCAAGGCAAACTGCCCAGGCTTGACCCGTGCCAGATCGGCATAGGCAAAATACGCGATCAACAGTGGCGTGTAGTGCACCGCCGCTTCGATCGGGCTGAGCACGTCCGGATAGCGGGTCAACGCTGAGCGAGGCAAAACGATCTGTTCGCCATAGACCGGATAGTCGTTCGGGCTTTCAGCCGGGAAGCTGGCGACCTTGTCACCGACAGCCAGGTCATCGACGCCCTCGCCGAGCGCCGTCACGACGCCGGACATTTCATGGCCGAGGCCTGAAGGCAGACGAGCGTGGGACGAGGCCAGGTTCTGGCGCCAGAGAATGTCGTACCAGCTGATGCCAATCGCCTCGACGCGCACCTGCACTTCGCCCGGTGCAGGGAGAGCGGCCGCATGCTCTTCGCATTTGAGCACCTCGGCTGGACCAAACTTGTGAAAACGGATCGTGCGGGACATCGCAAACCTCGTCAAAGAAACCTCTAATGCCCTGAACTCTATCTGGGCTTTCTACCCAAGACTATCAGTGGCTATTAATAGTCGACATGCCTGTCATTGATTCCGCAGCGCCGGTGACATCTTCAAATGTCGTAAGAAACCGAAGCAGCCTTTGTAGGAAAACTGAATTACTCGGTGCAGAGTAGCAGCCTTTCCCCGTAATATTCATGCCGGCCATTGTTCTCATATGGCCGCTCTCGTCAAGCTTGATGACTCTGCCAGGACTCCAGATGAATCGTAATGACCTGCGTCGTGTCGACCTGAACCTGTTGATCGTTTTCGAAACATTGATGCACGAACGCAGTGTGACACGCGCTGCGGAGAAATTGTTCCTCGGCCAACCCGCCATCAGTGCGGCGCTCTCGCGCCTGCGCGGGCTGTTCGATGATCCGTTGTTCGTGCGAACCGGGCGCAGCATGGAACCGTCCGCCCGGGCGGTGGAGATCTTCGCCCTGCTCTCGCCGGCCCTGGACTCGATCTCCACCGCCGTCAGCCGTGCGGCGGAATTCGACCCGGCAACCAGCACTGCGGTGTTCCGCATCGGCCTGTCGGACGATGTCGAGTTCGCATTGCTGCCGATGCTGCTCAAACGCCTGCGCGCCGAATCACCGGGGATTGTGCTGGTGGTACGTCGGGCCAACTACATCCTGATGCCGAGCCTGCTGGCCTCGGGCGAGATTTCCATCGGCGTGAGCTACACCGCCGACCTGCCGGCCAACGCCAAGCGCAAAGTGCTACGCCGCAGCATGCCTAAACTGCTGCGCGCCGACAGCGTGCCGGGCCCATTGAGCCTGGACGACTTCTGCGAACGCCCCCATGCGCTGGTGTCATTCGCCGGTGACCTGAGCGGCTTTATAGATGAAGAACTGGAAAAACTCGGGCGCAAGCGGCATGTCGTGCTCGCTGTGCCCCAGTTCAACGGGCTGAGTACGCTGATCAGCGGCACTGATATTGTCGCCACCGTGCCGGATTACACGGCGGAAGCGTTGACGGCAGCCGGTGGCGTGCGAGCTGAAGATCCGCCGTTGCCGGTGCGCAGCTTTGAGTTGCACATGGCGTGGCGCGGGTCGCAGGATAATGATCCGGGTGAGCGCTGGTTGCGGTCGCGGATTCAGATGTTCTTTGGGGATCCGGATAGCCTGGCCTGATCCTGATTGTGTATGAGGGCTTCTGGCCCCTTCGCGAGCAAGCTCGGCTCCTGCAGGGGATGTGGGCTCGACATAAATCCCCTGCAGGGGCCGAGCTTGCTCGCGAAGGGCGCGACTCGGTCTCGCGCCGATTGCTGCATTCCCCGCAACACAGAATTGCCATCAAGCACATTGATCGCCTTCGAACCCGAGGTGCATGCTAGAGGGCTCGCTTCGACCTTATATCATTCCGAATGATAGTTACCTTCGCTTCATTCGATTCGTGCGATACCACCTCGCCGAGCATCATCCGCCCATCTCAATACATTGGCGGATGCATCCATGGAACAGTCACTCAAACATTTGCGCTTCCCCTTGGCCATGTTGGCCGTGCTGGTGATGAGCGCTTGCGGCAAGGCTCCGGAGTCTGCCGCGACCATGCCTGCGGCGAAAGTCAGCGTCGCCAAGGTGCTGGAACAACCGGTCAACGAGTGGGACGAATTCACCGGGCGCCTTGAAGCGCCGGAAACGGTAGAGATTCGTCCACGGGTCTCCGGACAGATCGATGACGTGGCCTTCACTGAAGGCGCGCTGGTCAAGAAAGGTGACCTGCTGTTCCAGATCGACCCACGTCCGTTCCAGGCTGAGGTCCGCCGCCTCGAAGCACTGGTTGCCCAATCCCGCGCCAATGCCACCCGCAGTGAAAATGAAGCCCAGCGCGGTGAGCGTCTGCGCATCAGCAACGCGATTTCCGCCGAATTGGCTGATTCGCGCACCAGCGCTGCGCAGGAAGCCCGCGCCGCGGTGGGTGCCCTTCAAGCACAACTGGATCTGGCCAAACTCAACCTGAGCTTCACCCGCGTCACCGCACCCATCAGCGGCCGCGTCAGCCGTGCGGAAATCACCGCGGGCAACCTGGTGACCGCCGACACCACACCGCTGACCAGCGTTGTGTCCACCGACAAGGTCTACGCCTACTTCGACGCCGACGAGCGTGTGTTCCTCAAATACACCCAGCTCGCTCGCCAGGGCAAACGCGGCGCCACCACCCCGGTGTACCTCGGTCTGTCCAACGAAGACGGCAACCCGCACCAGGGCGTGATGAACTTCGTCGACAACCAGGTCAACCCGAAAACCGGCACCATCCGTGGTCGCGCCGTGTTCGACAACACCGACGGCACCTACACCCCAGGCCTGTATGCCCGCCTGAAACTGGTTGGCAGCGGCACCTACTCCGCCGTGCTGATCAACGACGAAGCCGTCGGCACCGACCTGGGTAAAAAGTTTGTGCTGGTGATGGATGCGGACAACAAGACTGCATACCGCGCCGTCGAGCTGGGTCCGAAAATCGAAGGTCTGCGCATCGTGCGCAACGGTCTGAACAAGGACGACACGATCATCGTCAAGGGCCTGCAACGGGTACGTCCCGGTTCGCCAGTCACCCCTGAAGTGATCCCGATGGCCAGCGAACAAACCCTCGCGGCACTCGCACAACAACGACAAGCGCTGGAAGCCAGCAACCTGCCTCAAGTCGCACCTGCCAAGGTCGCGCCGGGTTCGGTTGTGAAACTGGCTGCTGCAACCCCACGCGGTTAAGGGATAACGACTCCGATGAATTTTTCCCAATTCTTCATTTCACGGCCGATCTTCGCAGCGGTGCTGTCGCTGCTGATCCTGATCGCCGGCGCCATCTCGCTGTTCCAGTTGCCGATCAGCGAATACCCGGAAGTCGTGCCACCGACCGTTGTGGTTCGTGCCAACTTCCCGGGCGCCAACCCAAAAGTCATCGGTGAAACTGTGGCCGCTCCACTGGAGCAAGCCATCACCGGCGTCGAGAACATGCTGTACATGTCCTCGCAGTCCACCGCTGACGGCAAGATCACCCTGACCATCACCTTTGCACTGGGCACTGACCTGGACAACGCACAGGTGCAGGTGCAGAACCGCGTGACCCGGACCGAACCGAAGCTTCCAGAAGAAGTGACGCGCATCGGTATCACCGTCGACAAGGCGTCGCCCGACCTGACCATGGTTGTGCACTTGACCTCGCCGGACAAACGCTACGACATGCTGTACCTCTCCAACTACGCCTTGCTCAACATCAAGGATGAGCTGGCGCGTCTGGGCGGTGTCGGTGATGTGCAGTTGTTCGGTATGGGCGATTACTCTCTGCGAGTGTGGCTCGACCCGAACAAGACCGCTTCGCGCAATCTGACTGCCACCGATGTGGTGACTGCGATTCGTGAGCAGAACCGTCAAGTGGCTGCCGGTGCCTTGGGCGCTCCGCCTGCACCGAATGCCACGGCGTTCCAGTTGTCGGTCAACACCCAAGGTCGCCTGGTTTCCGAAGAAGAGTTCGAGAACATCATCATTCGCTCCGGCGACAACGGTGAAATCACACGTCTGAAAGACATCGCGCGCGTTGAGCTGGGTTCCAGCCAGTACGCCCTGCGCTCCTTGCTGAACAATCAACCGGCGGTGGCGATTCCGATCTTCCAGCGTCCGGGTTCCAACGCGATCGAAATCTCCAACGAAGTGCGCGACAAGATGGCGGAGCTGAAGAAGGGCTTCCCGGAAGGCATGGACTTCAGCATCGTCTACGACCCGACAATCTTCGTGCGCGGCTCCATCGAAGCGGTGGTTCACACCCTCTTCGAAGCACTGATCCTCGTGGTTCTGGTGGTGATCCTGTTCCTGCAAACCTGGCGTGCCTCGATCATTCCGCTGGTAGCGGTGCCGGTGTCGTTGATCGGTACGTTTGCAGTGATGCACTTGTTCGGCTTCTCGCTGAACGCCTTGTCACTGTTCGGCCTGGTATTGGCCATCGGTATCGTGGTGGACGACGCCATCGTGGTGGTGGAGAACGTGGAAAGGCACATCGAGCTGGGAGAAACGCCCGTAGAAGCCACCAAGAAAGCCATGCGAGAGGTGACCGGGCCGATCATCGCGACGGCGCTGGTGCTGTGTGCGGTATTTATCCCGGCGGCGTTCATTTCCGGACTCACCGGCCAGTTCTACAAACAGTTTGCCCTGACCATTGCCATCTCGACCGTGATCTCGGCGTTCAACTCGCTGACACTGTCCCCTGCCCTGGCCGCCGTGTTGCTCAAGAGCCACAGTGCGCCGAAAGATCGCTTTACCAAAGTGCTTGATAAACTATTGGGCGGCTGGCTGTTCCGTCCGTTCAACCGGTTCTTCGAACGCGCCAGCCATGGTTATGTCGGCACCGTCGCTCGGGTTATCCGCAGCAGCGGTATTGCCCTGCTGTTGTACGCAGGCCTGATGGTGCTGACCTTCTTCGGTTTCGCCCACACCCCGACCGGTTTCGTGCCCGGCCAGGACAAGCAATACCTGGTGGCTTTCGCGCAATTGCCGGACGCCTCGAGCCTGGACCGCACCGAAGACGTGATCAAGCGCATGTCCGACCTGGCCCTGAAACAGCCTGGCGTTGAAAGTGCGGTGGCCTTCCCTGGCCTATCGATCAACGGTTTCACCAACAGCCCGAACGCCGGCATTGTGTTCGTGACCCTGAAACCGTTCGACGAGCGTAAAGACCCGAGCATGTCCGCCGGTGCGATTGCCGGTGCCTTGAACGGCCAGTTCGCCGGGATTCAGGAAGCCTACATGGCGATCTTCCCGCCGCCGCCGGTACAAGGCCTGGGCACCATCGGTGGTTTCCGCCTGCAGATCGAAGACCGGGGCAACCTGGGCTACGACGAGCTGTACAAAGAAACCATGAACATCATTACCAAGAGCCACAACGTGCCGGAACTGGCCGCCCTGTTCACCAGCTACACCGTGAACGTGCCGCAGGTCGATGCCGCCATCGACCGGGAAAAAGCCAAGACCCATGGCGTCGCCGTCAGCGACATCTTCGACACCCTGCAGATCTACCTGGGTTCGCTGTATGCCAACGACTTCAACCGCTTCGGCCGTACCTATCAGGTCAACGTTCAGGCTGAACAGCAGTTCCGCCTTGAGCCGGACCAGATCGGTCAGCTGAAAGTGCGGAACAACAAAGGCGAGATGATCCCGCTGGCGACCTTTATCAAGGTCAGCGACACCTCGGGTCCGGACCGCGTGATGCACTACAACGGCTTCATCACGGCTGAAATCAACGGTGCGGCAGCCCCAGGCTACAGCTCCGGCCAGGCTCAAGCGGCCATCGAGAAACTGCTCAAGGAAGAACTTCCGAACGGCATGACCTACGAGTGGACCGACCTGACCTACCAGCAGATTCTGTCCGGCAACACCGCGCTGTTCGTGTTCCCGCTCTGCGTATTGCTGGCGTTCCTGGTACTCGCGGCTCAATACGAGAGCTGGAGCCTGCCACTGGCGGTGATCCTGATCGTACCGATGACGCTGCTGTCGGCCATCACCGGTGTGATTGCTTCGGGAGGCGACAACAACATCTTCACCCAAATCGGCTTGATCGTACTGGTGGGACTTGCGTGTAAGAACGCGATTCTGATCGTCGAGTTTGCCAAGGACAAACAGGAAGAAGGCATGAACCCGCTGGCTGCGGTGCTCGAAGCGTGCCGCCTGCGTCTGCGGCCGATCCTGATGACCTCCTTCGCGTTCATCATGGGTGTGGTGCCACTGGTGTTCTCCAGCGGTGCCGGTGCCGAAATGCGTCATGCCATGGGTGTGGCGGTGTTCTCCGGGATGCTCGGGGTGACTTTCTTCGGTCTGTTGCTGACGCCGGTGTTCTACGTATTGATTCGTAACTTTGTGGAGCGCGGTGAGAAACGCAAAGCGGCCAAGGCCCTGAAACTGGAGGCGCAACAATGAGCCTGAAAGCCTTCCTGCCGAGCCTGCTGGTATTGGCCCTGAGTGCCTGCGCCGTGGGCCCGGACTACAAGACCCCGGCCACCGAACCGGCCAACATCACTGCAGCCACCGATGGCGCTGCCGGCCAGAAAAACTTCGACCGCTCGCGTTTCGAAGGCGTCTGGTGGCAACAGTTTGAAGACCCGACCCTCAACCAGTTGGTGACGCAATCCCTGCAAGGCAACCGCGATTTGCGTGTCGCCTTCGCCCGTTGGAAAGCGGCCCGGGCGATTCGTGATGACGTCAGCAATGACGCCATGCCGACCATCACCAGCCGTGCAAGCAGTGATCTGGGCAAAGGTCAGATTCCGGGCCAGACCACCAAACGGGTCAATAGCGAACGCTATGACCTGGGTCTGGACATGGCCTGGGAACTGGACCTGTTTGGTCGCATCCAGCGCAACCTGGAATCCAGCGATGCCGAACAGCAAGCGGCCGAAGCCGATCTGTACCAGCTGCAAGTCACCATGATTGCCGAACTGGTGGACGCCTACGGTCAACTGCGCGGTGCACAACTGCGGGAAAAGATTGCCCTGGCCAACCTGAACAACCAGCAGGAATCGCGCAAGATCACCGAAAGCCTGCGTGATGCCGGCGTCGGCGATCAGCTCGATGTGGTTCGCGCCGATGCACGCCTGGCGGCCGTCGAAGCCAGCGTGCCGCAGTTGCAGGCGGAACAGGTTCGGCAGAAGAACCGTATCGCCACCTTGCTGGGTGAGCGTCCGGACAAACTGACCATCGATTTGAGCCCGAAAGAATTGCCTGCGATTGCCAAGGCGCTGCCGATCGGTGATCCGGGTGATCTGCTGCAGCGTCGTCCAGACGTCCTCAGCGCCGAACGCAAACTGGCTTCGGCCACGGCACGTATCGGTGTGGCCAAGGCGGACCTGTTCCCACGGGTCAGTCTCAGCGGCTTCCTTGGCTGGACCGCCGGGCGTGGTTCGCAGATCGGTTCTTCAGCGGCCAACGCCTGGGCACTGGGCCCAAGCATCACCTGGGCAGCGTTTGACCTGGGCAGCGTTCGAGCTCGCTTGCGCGGTGCCGACGCGGATGCCGAGGGCGCACTGGCGACCTACGAGCAACAAGTGCTGCTGGCCCTGGAAGAATCGGAAAACGCCTTCAGCGATTACGGCAAACGCCAGCAACGCCTGATTTCGCTGATTCGTCAGAGTGAATCAAGCCGCGCGGCAGCCGACCTGGCTGAAATTCGCTACCGCGAAGGGTCGTCGGACTTCCTCGTCCTGCTCGATGCCCAGCGTGAGCGTCTGGCGGCGGAAGACTCCCAGGCCCAGGCCGAAGTCGATCTGTATCGCGGCATTGTCGCAATCTACAAGGCCCTTGGCGGAGGTTGGCAACCAGAGACGGTCGCCAGCAAGTAACGCTGTAAATAACTCCTTTGGTTGGCCGCAACCAACCAGGTTTTTTTTGCCCCGCGCCTCATTCGGTCGCGGGGCTTTTTTTTGCCTGATAGTAATGGGGAATCCACCACGCCTCCTGTAGGAGCAAAGCTTGCTCGCGAAAGCGGTGGGACAATCGCCATCGATGTTGAATGTGCTGACGTCTTTGCGAGCAAGCTTTGCTCCTATATTGGCTACTGGTGATCCTGGGATTTTTGGGTTTCCTGGACGGTCACTGTCGCCGTCGTCCCCGCCCGCAGTTTGTCTTTACCGGCATAGTCCGCGTCGATCCTGATCCGCACCGGCACCCGTTGCGCCAGTTTGACCCAGGTGTAACTGGGGTTGATGTTGGCCAGCAAACGGCCGCCGGGCAGGTTTTCCCGGTCGGCAATCGCGAAAGCGATGCTTTGCACGGTGCCGCCAAAACGTTCACCACTCATCAACTCGATATCAACCCGGTCACCCTCCCCGATTCGCGGCAGTTTGGTTTCTTCAAAATAGCCGCTGATGTAAAAGGATTCACTGTCCACCAGCGCCACCAAGGGACCACCCGCAGTCGCATAGTCGCCCTGTCGGGTCAGCAGATTGGTGACGTAGCCACTGACGGGCGATTCGACCCGGGTACGCTCCAGGTCGTGTTCAGCCTCGGCCAATGCGGCGATGGCCAGATGCACGTTGGCCTGGGCAAACCCCAGGTTGGCCTGGTTGCGCAGCAAGTCGGCCTGGGCCACCGAGACATCGGTGCTGGATTTTTCCCACTCTTCACCGGAAATCGCTGCGCGTTCCTTGAGTGTACGGCGGCGGCGCTCCTCGCTCTGACGCTGTTTGAGCAGCGCCTGGCTGGCCACGATGGTCGCTTCGGATTGCCCCAGTGAGGCGTTCGCCACTTCCACCGAACGCTTGGCGTGTTCCACTGCCAGGACGTAGCGCGAGGGATCGATTTCCAGCAGCAACTGGCCCTTCTCCACATGCTGGTTGTCCTGCACGCCGAGGTTGACGATGCGTCCCGCGACATCGGCGGACAAGGTCACCACATCGGCACGCACCCGGGCATCCCGGGTCCAGGGGGCACGGGTGTAGTGTTCCCAGGCGAACCAGCCGAGCACAAAGGCCAGCACTACCACGGCCACTGTCGTGAGTCGGGCGAGAATCGTCTTCAATGCATCAGGCTCCCATCAGCAGAATCAACGCGGCACACACGCAGGCGTACAGCGCGCCCTCGAACAAGGCTTCATGCCACACGAACCGCAACACGCCGAGGCGCCGCAAAATCCAGTCCAGCAGCAGATAAATCGGCAAGCCCAGCAGTAGCGCCTGAGCAATCGGCGGCAGGTAGACGCCGCCTATTTCCAGATCAATGGGCAATCGCAGGCACTCCTACTTTTGGCGCTTCAGGTTCAAAGTGGCCCCGGTGACGTTCCAGGAACGACACCACGATCAAGAGCGCAACGCGCATGCGAAACACCGACCACAGATGCTCATGGACGCCGGAATGCAGCGCATCCAGTTCATCGCCCAGGGCATGCAGGCTGTCGAGCACGCGATCCACTTCAGCGTCAGCCCGGCCGGCGACCAGTCGCCCGGTTTCCCGAACCGTAGCGAACAGCCGGCTTTGCACTTCCGGGCTCAATAACGCGTTGTTCTGCCCCTGTTGCCTGAGCTGGTTCAATGCAATGCCGAGCGCCATGCAACCGAGGCTGACGTCGAACAATTCACGCGAGGGCTTGTCCTCGATGGACGGCAACAGGCCCAGCATCATGGTCAGTCGATCGACCATGCGGCTCTCGAAGGCAAACTGGTTTTCATCCGTGGCCGGGATTTTCAGCAAGGCGTAGACCTGCTCGCAATTCTCCTGGTGCAGCCGACGAATGCGCAGTACTGGCCTGAAGGGAAAGATCAAGGCATATACACTCAACGCCAGCGCGGTGGCGCAGACATACGAGCCGCCAAACTCGAACCACTGGATTGCGCTGTTCTGCCCCAGCCCGGTGTTTTGCGGGCCCAGTAACAGAAAGGTCGACAACCCGAGCCCAATTCCCGTGCCAGTGGTGGGCGGGCTGGACAACCCCACCGCGACGGCATACAGCAAGGGCGCCAGCAACAGCGCCAACAACTCGAAACTGCTGATCATCGGCACCAGCGCGAATTGCAGAACCGCCGACACCACCAGCGCCAGTCCCAGGCCCCGGGCAAAGCTCTGGGCGGCCAGCAGTGGCCGCGGAAACGTCGCCATCAGCGAACAGAGAATCCCGGCGACGATCATTCCGCCCCGTGCGCCGTCCCAACCGGTTTCGATCCAGATCAGTCCGGCCACCATCAATGCGCAAAAGGCGCGGATCGCGTTCATCGCTGCCAGCGTGTAGTCCATGTGCAGCGGGTTCTTCTGCCCGCGATGGAGGCTGCTGGCTTTGCGCCCACTCTGGATCGCATCGCTTAACTCAAGAATCGTTTCAAACTGCTGCAACAGACGCGCCTGTTCCCAGCGCAACGACCATGACAGCGAGCGCAAGGTCGCCGGATAGGGCTCGATGAGTTGCTCGGAACGGTAGGCCAGATCATCGAAACGCTTCTGCAACGTTGCGAATTGGCGCCGTTGCTCATTGGGCATCGCACGCCCCAACTGCGCAAGTTGATCGAGAAACAAGACTTCTTCGGCGAGCAAACGCTGGATCTCCAGGGGAATCTCACCTTCCAGGCGCTCAAGCAATAACTCCCTCTGATGGCGCAACGCAGTCAGCCGCGCAGTCAGCAGCACCAGTTGATTGCCGAGCAATTGCACCAGGTCATCGGCGCTGCGCAAGCGTGGCGCATCGTAATACAGATGCCGGCGTACCCCTTCCAGTGCGCTGATCTGGCCGAGCAGCTGCATTTGCCGAAGGTGGAAATCGGCCTCGCTTTCCTCGGTACGAATCGCGGCGCTGGCATGGGTCGCCAGCAGCTTGATCACCTGATCGATCCTGGCGAAGTAATCCTTGGCCACGGCCTCCGGGCGCGCGGTCAAAAGGCTGACGACACACACGCAGGCCACCGCCAGCAACGTTTCGGTCACCCGGGTCACGGCCAGCAGGAAGGTGCCCTCCTGATCAGGGACCGCCAGCAGTCCCACCACCACCGCGGTATAACCGCTGAGCACGAATGCCTGGGAACTGGTGTAGCGCAACAAGGTGCCACCGGCGGTACACAATGCCAGCCACAGGGACAATGTGATGAGGAAAGGCAGCGGCGCCTGAGGGAAGATCGCCATGATCACCACGGCCACCACCGCGCCCAGGGTAGTGCCGATGACCTGGCCGAAACTGCGGGCCAGCGCCATCCCGCCCAATGGCTGGCTGACGATGACCACCGCCATGATCGACCACTTGGGCTGATCGAGGTCGAACAGAAACGCCAGGTACAGCGTCAAAAGCCCGGCCGCGATAGTTCTCAAGGCGAACAACACCACCCCCGGCCCGGGGTTGAGTATGGCCTTGAAGTATTGAAGCAGCGGTTGCATGGGAGTGCTCATCGAGTCATCTCCTGCAAGCGTAGTCACTGCTTCGGTGGCTCGACGGGGTTTCAGTGTCGACAGGACTTGTAGGAAAAATACTGACGATCCGCTGCGCAATGGCCTGCGGATTTGACTCGCAGCCCGGCCTGACAGAAGCTGGCAACCTTGCAAAAGCCTGCCAGCTCCCGGATTCCTGCATGCCCAAGTCTCGCCGCTACCTGATCATCAGCCTCTGCGTCCTGTTTGCCATTGGCCTTGCCTGGCTTTTCCTGCGCAGTACGACCCCTGTGGTGCCGGAAGCGATCAAGCGCGGTTACAGCGAAGCACTGACGCAGGCGCGGGCCGGTCAACCGGGTGCGGCGCGGGTGCTTTACCAGCAACTGGGGCGCCCCGACATTTCCCCCAAACGCCGCGTCTGGCTGCATGCCGAGCTGCCCAACTATCCCAGCCCTCAGGCCTTGAAACTGGCGGACGCTGACCTTCAACACCCCTCGGCCGATGTGCGCATCGCCGCCATCAGAAGCATCAGCGGGCTGGTCCCCAGCGGTCAGCGCAGCCTGCTGTTGGGCCCATTGCTCGATGACAGCGACCAACGTGTCCGTTTTGCCGCGGTGAACGCGTTGCTGGGGTTGTCGCCGGACGACCTGGGTTTGTATTTCGGACCGCTGCAACAGGCCATCGATGCGTGGGAACAGGTGCTGACCCAAGCGCCTGAAAGCGCCGACAACCAGTATCAGTTAGCCCGGTTGCACCTGCACAACGGTGAATTCAAAGCGGCGCAACAGGCGCTTGAAAATACCTTGCGCCTGGCCCCCGACAATCTGCCCGCACTGGTGATGCAGATCGAAGTGCTGGACCGGCAAGGACAAAGCGAAGCAGCCCGGCTGTTGTTGGCCAAACAACTGAAGACCCAGCCCGATTCCGCCTACCTGCAACATGCCCTGGGGATGTGGTTGCTGCACCACGGTCAGAGTGAGTTCGCCCTGCTCGGCTTGTCCAAGGCCGTGGAGCTCGAACCGGACAACAAGGATTATCGCTACGACCTGGCGACGACGCTGCATGACGAGCAAGAGCTTGAAGCGGCGCAGAAACAATTGCAGGAAATCGTCCAGCGTCACCCTGCCGACCGCAAGGCCCGGGTCCTGTTGATCAACTACTGGAAAGAAAGCGGGCAGCTGCAAAACGTGCAGATCCTGTTGGCGCAGCTTGAACAGCTCAACCCCGACGACCCGGCGCTGCAGCAAGGTCTTTAAAAGATCGCAGCCTGCGGCAGCTCCTACGCCAGATGCGTTCATCCGTAGGAGCTGCCGCAGGCTGCGATCTTTTGCTGTTGCATTATCCCCACCCCAAAAAGTGTTGAACGCTCTTCTCGGCAAATGGTCAAGTGATCAGGCAGTCCATTCAGGCACTTCAGGCCTGCTGCCTCACTTCCCCTGGTCTTGAGAGGGCATTTTTTGTCTACATCTAACGAGTTGTTCAGTGCAAAAGCCGCCACCGGCATCGAAGGTCTGGATGACATCTTGGCTGGTGGATTGTCCCGCGGTCATGTGTTTTTGCTGGAAGGTGAACCCGGAACCGGCAAAACCACCGTCGCTTTGCATTTTCTGTTGGCCGGCGCCAGAGCCGGCGAGCGCTCGTTGTACATCACCCTGTCCGAAACCGAACGCGAACTGCGCCAAGGGGCGTTGTCCCATGGCTGGGAGCTGGATGAAAACATCCACATCTTCGAGCTGACACCACCGGAAAGCCTGCTCAATGCCCAGCATCAGCAGAGCCTTTTGTACTCCTCGGACCTTGAGCTGGGTGAAGCCACCAAGCAGATTTTCGAAGTGGTCGAACGGGTCAAGCCGACTCGCGTCGTGCTCGACAGTCTTTCCGAGATCCGGCTGCTGGCGCAAAGCTCCCTGCGTTACCGGCGCCAGATCCTCGCGATCAAACACTACTTCGTGCGCTATGACGCCACGGTAGTGTTGCTGGACGACCTGACCACCGAGTCCCTCGACAAGACCGTGCACAGCGTGGCGCACGGTGTGATTCGCCTTGAAGAATTGACCCCCAACTATGGCGCCGAGCGCCGGCGCATCCGCGTAGTGAAGTATCGCGGCCAGAAATACCGTGGCGGCTTCCATGACTTCACCATCATGAGCGACGGCGTGCATGTGTTCCCGCGGCTGGTGGCCGCCGAACATCGTGGTGGGTATGTTCGCCAGCAATTGACCAGCGGCATCAAGGAAATGGACGCCCTGCTCGGCGGAGGCATCGAGACCGGGTCCAGCACCCTGATCCTCGGTCCGGCCGGCACCGGCAAATCGCTGATCTCGATGATCTTCGCCGCCGCAGCCGTGGCCCGGGGTGAGAAAGCCGCGCTGTTCATTTTCGATGAAGAGTTGGGCCTGCTGTTCGAGCGCATGAAAAACATGGGGATCGACCTCAAGGCCATGCAAGACACTGGCAACTTGCTGATTGAACAAGTGGATGCCGCCGAGTTGTCCCCTGGCGAGTTTTCCTACCGGGTTCGTCGCTGTGTCGATGAACGTGACATCAAAACCGTGGTGATCGACAGCATCAACGGCTATCAAGCCGCAATGCCTGAGGAAAACGCCCTGGTGCTGCACATGCACGAGTTGTTGCTGTACCTCAATCGCCGGGGCGCCGCGACCTTCATGACCGTGGCCCAACATGGACTGGTCGGTGACATGCGAGCGCCGGTGGACATTACCTACCTCGCCGACACGGTCATTTTGTTGCGCTACTTCGAAGCGCTGGGCAAGGTTCGCCGGGCGATCTCGATCATCAAGAAACGCACCGGCAGTCATGAATCGACCATTCGCGAATACCGCATCAGTTCGCAGGGCATGACCATCGGCGAACCACTGGATGCGTTTCAGGGTGTATTGCGCGGCGTGCCGACTTATCTGGGTGCGAGCAATCCATTGCTCGGGGACGAAATCCCGTGAGGGTCCAGGAAGCAACGTCCGAGCGCGCGATCATCCTCGCGCCGCTGGGACGTGACAGCCAGATTGCCCTGAAGATGCTCAATGAAGCAGGTTACGACGGCGTCATCACCCGCGATCTGATCAGCCTTTGCGCCGAACTGGAGCATGGCGCCGGGTTGCTGCTGATCTCTTCCGAGGCTTTGTTGGGCAGTGATGTCGAACCGTTGTTCGGACTGATAGAACAACAGCCGGCGTGGTCGGATCTGCCCATCGTGCTGATGACCTACCATGGCGGCCCGGAACAGAACCCTGCCTCACGCTTCGGCCCGCAACTTGGCAACGTCACCTTCCTCGAGCGCCCTTTCCATCCCGTGACGCTGATCAGTCTGGTGACCACCGCCTTACGCGGCCGACGACGACAGTATGAAGCCAGGGATCGGTTGATCGATCTGAGTCAAAGCGAACTGCGTTTGCAAACCACCCTCGAAACCCTGGAACAACAGGTTGAGGAACGTACCGCTCAGTTACGCCACAACGAAGAAGCCCTGCGCCAATCACAGAAAATGGAAGCGGTCGGACAACTCACCGGCGGCATCGCCCACGACTTCAACAACATGCTCACCGGGATCATCGGCAGTCTTGAACTGCTGCGCCGACGCCTGGCACGCGGACGCACCGAGGATCTGGACAGCCTGATCGACCTGGGCGTGACCTCGGCCAACCGCGCGGCGGGCCTGACTCACCGCTTGCTGGCGTTCTCCCGTCGTCAGTCGCTGGACTCCAAACCCGTTGAAATGAATGCCCTGGTGGTGTCCATGGGTGAACTGCTGCAACGCAGCATCAATGAAAACATTCGCCTGGACATGCAGCTCAACGAGCAACTGTGGGTGGCCGAGGCCGATCCCAATCAACTGGAAAGCGCCCTGCTCAACCTGGTGATCAATGCGCGGGATGCCATGCCCGATGGTGGAAATCTGGTGGTCAGGACCGGCAATCAGTCTCTGGACAGCGATTTCACCGAAGCCCACAGCAACCTCGAACCCGGCGACTACGTGGTACTCAGCGTGACAGACACCGGTTGCGGGATGCCGCAAAGCACGATCAACCGCGCTTTCGATCCGTTTTTCACCACCAAGCCGATTGGCCAGGGCACCGGCCTTGGCTTGTCGATGATCTACGGCTTCAGTAAACAATCACGCGGGCACGTCGCCATTGACAGTGAAGTGGGCGTAGGCACGACGGTGAGTCTGTTTTTGCCGCGTTTCAGGGGTGACCCGCCTGAGGAATGTCCGTCGGACGTGCAGCACGCCCTATTCGCGCAGAATGGCGAAACGGTGCTGATCGTCGAGGATGATCCGGCGGTTCGGGTGCTGGTCAGCACAGTGCTGAGTGACCTGGGTTATGCCTTCGTCGAGGCCGGCGATGCCGACAGCGCGATGCCGATTCTCGATTCCGGGCAACGCATCGACCTGATGATCAGCGACGTCGGGCTACCCGGCATGAACGGTCGGCAACTGGCGGAAATCGGCCGGCAGTACCGGCCCGACCTCAAGGTGCTGTTCATCACCGGCTATGCGGAACACGCAGCGGTGCGCGGCGGGTTCCTCGATCCTGGCATGCAGATGATTACCAAGCCGTTTACCTTCGACCTTTTGACGGCGAAGGTCAGGGAGATGATCCGAATCTGAAACATCCCCATGCAGGAGCTGCCGAAGGCTGCGATCTTTTGATTTTAAAACAACATCAAAAGATCGCAGCCTCCGGCAGCTCCTACGTCGACCCGATGCGATTCAGGAAAGCATTTCCTGCATCAACTCCTGCAACACGTCCAGATCAAACGGCTTGCCCAGAATCGGCGCCTTGCGCGTGATCGGACTGTCGGTCTCGCGGATTTCCTGCGGGTAACCGCTGATGAAAATCACCTTGAGTTCCGGTCGCAGCTTCACGGCGGGTTCGGCGATCTGCACGCCGGAGATTCCGCCCGGCAGGCGAAAGTCGGTGATCATCATGTCCAGGTGCGGCTTGCTCGCCAGGATCTCGAAAGCCTGCTCGCCATTTTCGGCCTGTAACACCCGGTAGCCCTCACCCGACAGATAGGCCGACAGCACCATCAGAATCGAGGGGTCATCTTCGACGATCAATACGACGTCTTGTGCATCTTCACTCATGGGAAGCCTTTGTTCGGTCAATAGCTGCTGATACGACCCCGAGGTCGATCAGAGGTTGCGTTTATCCGGCTGTTTTCCTACAGCGGCAGACAAACGCGAAACAAGGCGCCTTCGCCAATCCGGCTCTCGACGGTTACGGAACCGCCATGGGCGGTCACAATCTGCTCTGAAATAAACAACCCCAGGCCCAGCCCGGCAACGGCGTGCCTGGCCGTAACGCGCTCGAACTGCTGGAAGATACGCTTCTGGTTTTCCTGATCGATGCCGATCCCCTGATCGCGCACTTCCACCAGTGCCTGATCGTGCTCACTGTACACCTTCACACTGATCGGGCTCTTGGCGCCGTATCTCAGTGCATTGGTCAGCAGGTTGGAAATCACCTGCTCAATGCGGAATTCATCCCAGTTGCCATACACCGGATGCTCGGCGTCCAGCGTGACTGAGGATTCGGCAGCATCGATCTGCGGGGCGAAATTCTGCAGCAAATTGCGCACCAGCGCCGACAGATCGAAGCGTGTCGGGCGGATCGACAACTTGCCGGTGCGTATACGCGACACATCCAGCATGTCCTCGATCAGGCGGATCAGACTTTTGATCTGCCGTTCGTCGCGGTCGACCATCGCGTGCATCTTGTCCAGGGTGAACGCCGCAGCATTGCCCCGGGCCAGGTGCATTTTGCGCAGCTGAGTTTCGAGGATCAGGCCGTTGAGCGGCGTGCGCACTTCGTGGGCGACGATGGACATGAAGTCATCGCGCATGCGTACTGCCTGCTCCAGTTCCAGCTGCGTGCTCTGCAACTGTTGAAGCAGCGCTTCCTGTTCCCGGCGGCTCTGTTCCAGTGCATCGACCTGCTGTTTCATGGCCTTGCTCTGGCGGTACAGGTCGACGAACACGTTGACCTTGCTCTTGACCGCATGGATATCCAGCGGCTTGTGCAGGAAATCCACGGCGCCGCTTTCATAGCCTTTGAACGCATAGTTCAGTTCACGGCCGGCGGCACTGACGAACACAATCGGGATGTTCTTGGTTTTTTCCGTGCCACGCATCAACTCGGCCAGCTCGAAGCCATTCATGCCGGGCATCTGCACGTCGAGAATCGCCATGGCGAATTCATGTTGCAGCAGCAGCGACAAGGCTTCGTCGGCAGACAAGGCTTTGTAGACAATGCGGTCTTCACGCTTGATCAGCGCTTCAAGCGCCAACAGGTTCTCCGGCAGATCGTCGACGATCAGCAGTTTGGCTTGGATGTTACTTAGCATGCTATTCGTTCCAGCTCGACAAGCAGACGGCCGATGCCGCGTATAGGGAGAATGTGGTCAGGCTGGTGGGTACCCAGCGCCGCCAGGGGCATGGTCGCAACCTGGGCTTCGTCCGGGTCCTGCACGATGGTCAGGCCGCCAAGATGCTGGACTTTGGCCATGCCGCTCGCGCCGTCGCGGTTGGCGCCAGTCAACAGGACGGCGGCCAGGTTCGGGCCGTAAGCATCGGCAGCCGACTCGAACAGAAAATCGATGGCCGGCCGCGAGTAGTGCACGCGCTCTTCCAGGCTCAGGGAAAAGGTACGGTCCTGCTCCACCGACAAGTGATAACCGGGCATGGCGAAATACAACGTCCCGGCTTCGATCGGCGTTTTGTCATGGGCTTCCTGAACACGCATGGCAACGCGTCGATCAAATACGTCGGCGAGGTGGCTGCGACGCTGGTCCGGCAGGTGCAGCACCACAATGATCGGCAGCACGAAGCCTTCACGCAAAGGGCTGAGGATACTCAGCAATGCCTCCACGCCACCGGCTGAAGCACCGATCACGATAGCCTCCACAGAAGGCAACTCCCCTGCATTGTTCATGATTTGCGGTAAATCCGTTCTTGTTTGACCAACGGCTCGAACTGGTTGCCGAAGGCCGAAAATTCCGGGGTTTCCTTGCTGCCCAACACCAGAAAACCGCGATGACAAAGGGATTCGTGGAATAACCCGAACGCCCTGTCCTGCAGTTTCTTATTGAAATAAATCAAAACATTACGGCACGAAATCAACTGGGTTTCTGAAAAGACACTGTCGGTTGCCAGGCTGTGGTCGGCGAAGGTCACGTTTTCACACAGACTCTTATCGAAAATCGCGTAGCCGTATGCCGCCGTATAGTAGTCGGCAAACGAACGCTGGCCACCTGCCTGCTGGTAGTTATGAGTGTAGGCGCGGACATTTTCCATGGAGAAAATCCCCTGTTTGGCCTTGTCCAGGGAACGCGGGTTGATGTCGGTGGCGTAGATGATGGTGCGATCGAGCAAGCCCTCTTCGCGCAGCAGGATCGCCATCGAATAGACCTCTTCACCGGTGCTGCAACCGGCGATCCAGATCTTGATCGAGGGATAAGTCTTGAGCAGTGGCACCACTTCCTGGCGAATGGCGAGGAAGTGCGAAGGATCGCGGAACATCTCGCTGACCGGGATCGTCAGCAATTGCAGCAGTTGCATGAACGCCATTGGATCGTGCAGCACCTTTTCTTGCAGCGCCGAAATGGTGGCGCACTCGAACTGACTCAACGCATGGTGGACGCGACGTTTGATCGACGCGCCGGAATAATCGCGAAAGTCATAGCTGTATTTGAGGTAGATCGCCTCGATCAACAACCGCAATTCAATTTCGCTGTTTCGCTCGACTGAACCAATGCGTTCCACTAAATGCGTTCCATCTTCGGTAACCACACGCGAATCAGCGAGAACAATCGATCCAGGTCGATGGGCTTGGCCAGGTAATCGTTGGAACCGGCCTGCAGGCAGCGCTCCTGATCGTCCTTCATCGCCTTGGCCGTCACCGCGATGATTGGCAGCTTGCGCCAGCGCGGGTCCTGACGAATCAGCTTCGTCGCTTCGAAACCGTCCATCTCCGGCATCATCACGTCCATCAACACCAGATCGATGTCCTCCACTTCATTCAGTTTTTCAATCGCTTCACGCCCGTTCCGGCCGATGACCACGATTGCACCCTTGTGCTCCAGCGCGCTGGTGAGGGCGAAGATATTGCGTACGTCGTCGTCCACCAGCAGCACTTTGCGACCCTCGAAGACCTTGTCGCGACTGCGCGCGGTCTTGAGCATCGTTTGCCGTTCATGGGACAACCGGGATTCGACTTTGTGCAGAAAGAGTGTGACCTCATCCAGCAAACGCTCCGGCGAGCGCGCGCCTTTGATGATGATCGAGCGCGAATACTTGCGCAGTTCGGCCTCTTCGTCGCGGGTCAGATTGCGCCCGGTGTAGACGATCACCGGCGGGAACGAGCGGATATCCTCGGTGGACATGCGCTTGAGCAGGTCGTTGCCGAGCATGTCCGGCAGTTTCAGGTCGATGATCATGCAGTCGAAAATCGTCGTACGCAGCAGGTCGAGCGCATCCTGTGCCAGGCCGACGGCGGTGATTTCAATGTCCTCGTCGCCGATCAACCGGGCAATGCTGTCGCGCTGCAGATCGTCGTCTTCGACCAACAGCACGCGCTTGACCTTCTGGGTCAGCTTGGCTTCAAGGCGGGCGAACACGTCCTTGAGCTCTTCGCGGGTGGTCGGCTTGACCGCGTAACCGATGGCGCCCATGTGCATGGCGGCTTCGACGCGGTCTTCGACCGAGATGACGTGGACCGGGATGTGCCGGGTTTCCGCGTGTTCCTTGAGGCGTTGCAGTACGGTCAGGCCTGAGTGATCCGGCAGGCGCATGTCCAGCAGGATCGCGTCGGGAATGTATTCCCTGGCCAGGTCATAACCTTCATCGGCGCCATGGGCCACCAGGCAGTGATAACCCAGTTCGTGCGCCAGGTCGTAGAGAATGCGCGCGAAGTTCGGCTCGTCCTCGACGACCAGAATGCAACGGGTCGTGAATGGCGCATTGGTGCGGTCATCGTTGAAGCGCGGGATATCGACGTCGGCAATCAGCGGCACAGGCGCAGCGGGCGCCATCTTCGGCATCATGGCCACCGGTGAAGCTTTCATCGGTTCGATCGGCGTGTCGCCCGGTTCAACGTACTGTTGCGGCAAGACCAGGGTAAACACGCTGCCCTGCCCCGGCTCGCTGGTGACGCTGATCGAACCGCCAAGCAAGGCCGCCAGATCACGGGAAATCGACAGGCCCAGGCCCGTGCCGCCGTAACGACGATTGGTGGTGCCGTCGGCCTGACGGAACGCTTCGAAAATACTTTCCTGCTGATCCGCTGCGATGCCGATCCCGGAATCGCGGACGATGAATGCGATGCCTGCGTTTGGCTGACTGGCCACCGTCAGGCTGACCGAACCTTGCTCGGTGAACTTCACCGCGTTGGACAGCAGGTTTTTGATCACCTGCTCCAGACGTTGACGGTCGGTAAAGATCATCATCGGCGCATCGGGCTGCAGATCGACCCGAAAATCCAGCTTCTTGTCCGTGGCCATTGGCTGGAACATTCCGTGCAAACCGTCCACCAGGCGCGCGACGCTGGTGTTCTCCGGGTGCACTTCAAGCTTGCCGGCCTCGACCTTGGAAATGTCGAGAATGTCGTTGATCAGGTTCAGCAGATCGTTACCCGCCGAATAGATCGACTCGGCGAACTTGACCTGCTCGGCGCTGAGGTTTTCCTGCGGGTTTTCCGCCAGCAGCTTGGCCAGGATCAACGAACTGTTCAGCGGCGTGCGCAGTTCGTGGGACATGTTGGCCAGGAACTCGGATTTGTACTTGCTGGAGCGTTGCAACTCTTCGGCGCGCTCTTCGAGCTGCGTCTGGGCCTGATTGAGTTCGGTGTTCTTCAGGTCCATCGCGTCGCGTTGCTCGGCGAGGGTCTGCGCCTGTTCGGCGAGCTGTTCGTTGGTCTGTTCCAGCTCGACCTGCTGGGTTTCCAGATGCGCCTGGGATTCCTTGAGAATCCGCGACTGCTCTTCCAGCTCTTCGTTGGCGGTCTTGAGTTCTTCCTGCTGGACTTGCAGTTCTTCATTGAGCTGTTGGGTTTCGGCCAGCACTTCCTGCAAACGCTGGCGATAGCGCGCCGCCTCGATGGAGGTGCCGATGTTGCCGGCGATCAGCTCGAGGAGTTCGATGTCGCGGTCGCTCAACGGACGCAGAAAACCCAGTTCGATGACACCGTTGACCCGATCGTCATCGCTGGTCGGCACCACCAGCACGCTGTGCGGCAGGCCTTCACCAAGACCGGAGGTGACTTTGAAGTAATCGTTCGGCACGTGATCGAGCCGGATCAAACGCGCCTGTTGCGCCACCTGGCCAACAATTCCTTCATCGCTGTAAATCTGCTGATTGCGCTCTTCCTGCTCGCGGGAAAAACCGTAGGACGCCACCCGCGTCAGGCTGCCGTGCTCTTCACGCACATAAATAGCCGCGACGGCCGTGCCCAGGTATTGCGCGCAGAACTGCAGAATATTGCGACCCAGCATATTCAGAGACAATTGCCCCAGCACCTGCTCGGCCAGCTCGGTCTGACCATTACGCAGCCAGGCTTGCTGTTCCAGTCGCTCGGCACTGGCCTGTTGCGCGGCCAGCGTGGCGCTGTAGCTTTGCGACAGGTTGAGCAAATCCCGTCGGCCGATATACGCCAGCAATGCGCTGATACCGAGGATAAACAACAGGTAAAGGCTGATGCTCCAGATCGTGGTACGGCGCACTTCTTCGTTGCGCGCGGTGCGCAACTGCTGCTCCATGTCGATCACGTCTTCAAACTGCTTGCGGATCTCATCGGTCAGGCGTTTGCCGCGCCCGGCCTTGACCGCGCTGCGGTAATCGCCGCTCGCACGCTGCAGGTCGATCATCGTCTGCGCATACGTGGCCCACTCATCCTGCAAGGCCTTGAGGCGTTGCAACCGATCCGTTTGCACCGGGTTGTCCGAAGTCAGTTCGAGCAAGGTGTTGACCGCTACCGCGATTCTCGGCTTGGCGGTTTCATAGGGTTCGAGGAATTTATCGTCGCCACTGAGCAGGAAGCCGCGCATGCCCGTTTCCAGATCAACGGTCAGCTTTACCGCTTCATTGGCGTTATTGATCACCCGGTCGGTGTGCTCGACCCACTGGATCACCGACAGCAGATAAGTGATCAGCGAGACAAAGAACACCGCACTGAGCACGCCGACACCCAACGGCAGGCTGACGTTGCGGCTCAGGAGTTTACGAAATCGTTGCTCATCAACCGAAGACGCGGTGGTCATGGGGAGGCCTTGTCGAACTGTTGAAAACCAAGGAGTTTGCCCCAATTCGGCCGGTTTGATCCATTTTTCTGACGCGTTTTCGCGCAAAATCCTACATTCAGCTGCTCCAGCTCATGGGAGCGGTTATCCTTGCCGACCCTGATGTGGCTATTCTTTTTTAGAGTGTGATTGGGAACTTGTCGGGCTCCGTCACTTACTCATGCTAGAGCCCGGCGTTTTTGATCGACCGGCCACCGCGAATTCAACTGTTGAGAGCCCCATTATGTCCGCCGAAAAATCCATCATCCTGGTCGTCGAAGACGACGACATCGTGCGCATGCTGATCGTCGATGTCCTCGATGAACTGGAATTCAAGGTGCTGGAGGCTGACGGGTGCGAACAGGCGCTGGAGTTTCTCAACGATGAAGATCAACACATCGATCTGATGATGACCGACGTCGGGTTGCCGGTGATGGATGGTCGTGAGCTGGCCAAACAGGCGCGCATGGTTCGCCCCGAATTGCCGATCCTGTTCGCCAGTGGTTATGCCGAAAGCATTGAAGTGCCTGAAGGGATGTATGTGATCGGAAAGCCTTTTTCCATTGATCAGTTGCGGGACAAGGTCAAAGGCATTCTCGACATCTGATGGGCTGAGCCATGCGTTGCGGTGTTCATTCCGAGTAACACGTATGGATAAACCCGATGATCTGCCTATAGTTTCATCATTTTTCAAATTGAAAGATCGCCTATCTTTCGCGCCCCGATGCCTTGACTGCCTGTTACCAACGGCAGTCCAGGGTTTTCTCAGTTCGCGTATCGATAAGAGTCTTCATGCAATCTGCCAACGCTACTGCAACAGCTCGCTCCACTTCTACGACCCCATCCGAAACAGCAACACCAGTGCCGCGCAACAGGCTCTCCAGAGCGCAGACATGCGGCAGTTCGACCTCTCAGTTTGTAATGCCTGCCCCCCCTCTATTCGGAAGAGCGTCTGCTCCTCGTGATTCGAAACTTCAAATTCCGACTCCGGTGTATACAGGCGTATTGATAGCCAAGGATCTCCCGGCATGCTTGAAAGAAGGCGCAATATTTGACCAAGCCTCTCTTGAAAAAAAGTGGTCATCAATCGAGAGTCAACTGAGAACCCGATCAGTATCAGAGGAGGAGGTTTTACAAGTCCTCAAGTCCCGCCTGCTGCAAACTGACACAGGTAAAGTACTCGCCCCGTTGTTTGTCGAGGCAATGATGCGTTCGATCAAACCACTCGACGGGCTCAAACCTGGGCGATTGCGTGAGATGGTGGAGGCCATCTGTCATCTGCCACCAGAGCAATGGGCGGATACCTTCGGCGAGAACTCCAATTTCCCCCGTGGCCGCAATGGAGATGGGGTTCATGGCTTTATCCAGACACAACTTGAGCTGTCGCGCGCGTGTCGAGACAAGAATATCGCAGCCGGCGAGTTGCTCGACAATGACACATGGCAAACCTTGCGTGATTTCACACAGAAAGCGCGCTCATACATCCGCGAGGGAACCCTGGATGTAATCTTGCGCACGCTTGAAGACTTCAAGCACAAGCGGCCTTCTTCGAAAGAAGCCAAAGCTCTGGTAGCCGAGTTTGTAGCCGAATTTGTCAAAGAAATAGAAACCCCCTCCTCGTCGAACGTGCGGCAGCGCTGGCCAAGAAGTTTTTCAGGCGTAGTCCGGGAACTCGGCCATCGGTTCAACGCCATTGGCAAAAACCACCCACAACGAAGCAACCTGGAAATGGCTGTTGCTCCTGTGGCTCTGAACGCGCTAGCCGTACCGGTGAATGGCGCGCTCGATATGTTGGGTTCAGTGCCCTTCAAGCAGGTCGGGGACGGACTGCAGAACACAATCGACAGCGTGGCCTCGAAAGCCGATCTCTTCGTCTTTCCTCCTGAAAATGTGCACCCTGTCGCGCGAGGAGCGGCCCCTCCCCCTGCCGAATCAGCGCTGCTTTCCTCATGGAAAGAGATAGAAAACAAGTCGAGCTTTTACAATGAAGTCGTCACGACAGGCTCGCGCGTTCCCAATGGCCTCTTTGCGAAATTTCTGTACGCCCTCAATGTCCTGGACACTCTGGGGGTGATGTCAGTCGCGGAAAAAGTTAAACCTTATCTGCCTGCCGTTCCAATTCAACCCCCCGAGAACGCTACAAAGCAGCCCCTCCCCCCCGAACCCGCCCCCTCCGTTGCTTCAATGAAAACTCGGGTGGATCAACTTGAAACCGAGGTCAACGATTACATTGCGTCTTTGCTCCCGACACCAGAGGCAGCGGCGGGCAGTGACATCGGCGTTGATCCGCAACCTGCAGCACCATCCGAGCCAACATCGTCGGCGACAGAAACAAGCCTTCTGGAGCAAGCGTCGCAATCGGTTCTTGATGTTTTGGCAGCCATCGACAACGTTCTGACATTTCCATCGGCTATGGCGGCATCCGGCGAAACATCAGTGCTTATTGGCGATCCGGATGCGTTGGAAATGGGTCCACTGAATGAAGTGTACGAGAAACTGGTCGCGGGAAATAACGATGACGCCAGTTCGACATGGTGGGAGTCTCTAGTCCCGAGCTTGAATAGAGTCGTCGCCCAGCTTACTGCGCAATTGGCCAACTATGGCCAGTCCGCTGTCGCGGCCGGCCCGGCAGCACTTCAATTGGCGAAGGAACATCCTGTAGCGACAAGCGTTGCCACTGCGGTAACCGCACTCACAGCACTTATTTACGGCATCAGCCAATTACCAGCCACGAAAACAGAGGCGGACGATTTCCCCTCGCCCGAGGTCGAAAGCCCTGCTCTGCATCAGGAGCGGATAGACCATGAAGTAGAGAACATTTTGGACGCCCCCGTCGCCAAAGGGCAGCCGTCCCTGTCTGACGTCATCCTTGAGCGGATGTACGAATCCCCAATGCGCGACCTGCTCAATGACAAGCTGCTCCTCCATGACGTTAAGCAGATGTTGCAACAACCCTGCTCACTGAACCCCGTAAAAACCTGTCTTGAGTTAGTTGAAGAGGCGCTGGGGAAAACGCATGATCACGAAACTTCGGTGCAGCCACCGGAGAACAACTCAAAAGAAGACCCCCGCAGAGTAAAACGCGAGAGCCCCGTCAACCCGGATTTCGCTGAATTCGATTTGCCGCATGCCAACACTCAGCCGTCTGCAGAAACAGTTGAAAGCGAAACGGATAAAGTCGCGCGCCTGAACGAATACCTTAAATCGACGGGTGAATTGAAAGGTAGTGAAACCGATGCCAGCGATGACGACCTCAAGGGCTCGTCAGCCAATGTGGAAACACAAGTCATCCGCATACTTCTGCGTAAAAGAAGAAATTGGACGGATAGCTCGCGGTCCGCTGGTGATCGTGAACTGCTGCCCCGCTACACCGAGGCGTTGCTGAAATACTCTCCGACCGCCCCCAAAGCAGAGACAATCAACGTCCCGTCACATTCCACCTTCGGTCAGTGCTGGCTTAACTACATCACTGCCATCAAAAACCCATTCTTCTCTGATTGGGCTCGAGAGGTAGACCTTGATGTTTCGACGGTGACAGTCAATAGCCACAACGACAGCCTGTCCGGCAAGGTAAAAGGCATTCAAACCACGTTCACGCGAGGAGACAATTCAGGCTGGGACAACGTCGCCGGACCAATACTCAGAGCAGTCAAAGTCATCGACCCGGCCTTTAACGGGGTGGCCTACCCTTCTACCCCGGGTGTTCCGCTTGTACTGGTCAGTGCATTTCATGGTGAAAGCCTGGATAGCTCCAGGATTCAGCAGCGCGCCAATGACCTGAATGCGCAACAGGCATTTGCGGCAATCAAAGCTGACGACCCCTTGAGACCCCTGGAGCAAAGGTCCGAAACGGCCATAGAAAACCAGAAACTACGCCTGGGCAATCTGTACACCCACCATGATCTGGTGGCGAATCTGATGAATCTCGTCAAAGACAAACCCGATGACGCAGCCGTCAACCTTGGTGATTGCCTGCTGTCTGCCCATCGAGATTCGTCGTTTGCCATCAAACATCCGACAGAAGCCCGAAGAATGGTCAGTGCACAACGGTACATCAGCGCTAATAACTGGAACGTACCGAAAAACGCGGGAGAAGTACGCAACCTTGCAGAAGTATTGACCATAGTCATACCCGAAGGCCCCGAGCGTGGTAACTACCGAGGCGCGCTCGACTCCCCCCCCCCCCCCCCGACTGCTGCCCAACAGCAGACTATCCGCGACACGGTCAACCAGCTGAAAAAAGGTTATGGCAGCTTGCTCGATTACCTTCTGCAGGACCAGGCAGGGTCCTTGGATGAAGCGCTGAGCAGCGGGAGAGCAAAAGCATTAGGCCTGACACTCGAGGAAAAACTCGACGCCATTTCAACTCCAACCAGTACGGCAGAATGGGTCATGGCAGCGCTGTTGCTCGACATTGATGCCACGCCGGGCCTGCCGCGTAACCATGTTGGCGGTTACAACCTGACTCAGGATGCAAACTGGGGCGAAAAACCCTCGGCCGTGATCGCCAGCCTACAAAGTCACCTTGTGACCAGCGGTAAAGCCTCCGTTAAGGGGGCACCCGCCGTAGCTCGGCATCTGTTGGCAAGCAATGCACCTGAGTTTCTTGTCCGGGGTATGCCTGACAACCTGGTCTGCGGGAGTCATACCTGGACGATGCTGAGGATCGCAGTAGCCCGAATTGAGCAGATTTCCCCTGGGGCTGTAAAGAATATGTTCTTCGAGCAGTTAATGAATTATGGCGAGACATCTCCCATTTCGATTGGCGAAGAAGTAGCGGTAGAAATGCTATCGGGGGAACCCTTGATTGATTGGGCGATTGCCAACGGCGTGCTTCAGCAGAAAGCCGATGACACTTATTCATTGGATCAATTGAAAATTGCGACCGAAAGATTTAACGCCGTCCGATCGGAACTCGCCAAGGCTCAAGGGTATTTAACCACGCCGACGCCCACAAGAAGCGACCTCGCACTGGCAGAATTGACGCGTGTTTTCGGTAAGGACGTGCCGTTTGAAGAATTAACGCTGATCAGCAAACATACTCCGCAAGGAGTAGCGACAATGGCGTATTCGATACAGGATCTCTACCTCACTGGCCAGTTAACATCTGGCGCATGGAAATCAAACAACCCAAAGGTTGATATCAGGCAGATCGAGAGAAAACTGGCGCTATTGAAAAACCCCAATGATATTTTTCTGCCAGTATTTAATAAATATTTCGATAATCTGGTTACCGGATCAGTGTCCATTTTTAAGCACTTGATCACACAACTACCGTTGGATGCTCAAAAAAGTCTGGAATATGGTGAGCAGAAATACTATTCGTTGCGATCCCAAATCGACGAACCACATGCGCGCCAGAATCAGCAGATGATAGATGACCATATGGGTCGTCACGGAATTCTGATACGTTCGACGTTCCAGGGCAATAAAACCGACGTCGAAGTATTCCCGGACACACTGGAAATTCGAATCAGAACCGATCTCCCAATGGACCTGAAACTTGGAGGCGAACTGAAATACTCTGCACCCACCGCGACATATCAGTTTGCAACTCCACAACCTTTTGATTGGGACGCCTACAGCCAAGGCACGTCACCGCGCAGCGGAGTCACATCCAATGTCATCATCGAGGAAATTACACCTAAGACAGAACGAGTAGAGCGTTACCCTTCCGGCTACAACTTCGATACTGTGCCCAATGTGTTTTCTGCCAACTCAAATGTTAACCATATTGCTTCAGTTGCCGTTCGCGACCATTTCATTGTTGATCGAGAAAAACTAAAGGCGTTGGCAAAAGGGGTGACCTCTTCTGAGGACGAGGCGCAATTAAAGTGCGGTATCCGAGATTTTTTCCTTAACCTGGTCCCGTTCAAATCCGGTATCGACAACATTTCCGCTGGTAAATCCGGAGACGCCGTTACTGATTTTTTGTTAGATGCAGCCGGCTTTATTCCGGGTGTGGGTCTTGTTGCGAAAATTGGCAAGGTTGCAAAATCCGGTGCGACGTCTGCCATAAAAATCTTGAAAGTAACCTGGATAAGCAGCCGCTCGCTTCTCACTTCCGCCAACCCGCTCGGTGGTACTGTTGATCTGCTGAGAACCGGAACAAACGCAATATGCACACTGACTACAACGGCTTACAGCGCAACGAGAGAGGGAATCAGTCAGCTCAAAAAACTTTACGTCGGCACAGGCACCGTTGACGCCGCCCAGTCTCTAAAGCGCGCGGATGTCGCCGAAGGCAGTTTCATTGTTGCAGGCAAAACCAGCAAAACCTCTGCGGTATTGAATGGCGGCAAATGGTACGCCTTCGACGTCGCTCGCAACCGCGGAGTCGGTACCCCCCTTGAAAACTTCAAACCCAGCAGTTCCATCCCGCTGGAGCGTACGACATTCAGTGACGGGTCAAGCCCACTCACGCCCTCTCGGCTTTTCGACACTGAACCGCACACCATTCAACGCTCGACAGGCGTCGACGTGGTGGTTGGCGACAAGGTTTATCGGTTTGACCCTAAACATCCGGAAGCGCTGGAGGACATAGCATCACCGGTTTACTTCAAGGACCTTGAAGGATTCGAATCAATTTGCAACCTTGGCAGATCCAAACGAGATGCAAGTAACTGTTTTTCAAAAATTATTGACTCTAGCGAGAAAACCATCCAAGAAAGAAGGGCGCAATCGATTGAACACAAGCGCCTATATCCGCGGTCGGCTGAGCAAGGTGTCGATCCTCGGGTGGTTCATGAGCGACGTATATACAGGTGCAATTACGATTACACAAACTGTAGGCCCGAAGAACTTACAGTACCTCTGCAATTCAAAGCCACCACTAAGGGCAGTATTATTCCAAACGAACACTTTGGATTTTCGGGCAGGCTTGTCGACAACAACCTTAACGCTGCAACCCGTGTCGTTAGAGTTAACGATATTATGCAAGGGCTTGCCGATTCGCGTGAAGTAAGAGCATTTTTGGTATCTGGCCGAGCTTATGGTGAGCAAGCCTATTTGGTCGCAGAGGTAGACACCGGACTTTTCTACTACTGCAAATATGACGGGAGGACAACCCGCGATATTGAATTTATTCATATCAGACCAACCGACACGGGCCTCGGCGCGACCCTTATAAAGGACTATCACAGCCTCAAGGACCCTTACATTATCGCGGCAGGAAATCTGCCTAATAACGATTTCATCGTATTGCCAACTATAGATTCTTTATATGTAAAACTAGAAGGCGAAAAAGTTCTTAGTGATGAAGAGCTGGCCCTCTTCAAAAATAGAGGATTACGGCTCACAAACGAACAACAACGTGATCTCGTGGTAACAGCCTTGAATATGAAAGGAGTAAATTTCAATGTCGAAGTTGTGATTCCCGCCATAAAAATCGATACCATTCCCAAGCCTCTTGGCTTTGATAGATTAGCGGCATCCAACAAGAACCGTTTATACGCGGAAAATGCAAACATGCAGGTACTCAGTCAAGTTGAGGCTACCGGACTTGGACCGTTTAATCGGTACATCCCCGGCGATCCCAATGACGTACAGCGGGTGTCGCTCACCGAGCCGGTGGTTTTGTGGGAGTACTCCAGGTGGGGCAAACCCGATACTGTTGAGGTATTACTTAAAACGGGCGCCGGAAACTGTGACCATATGGCCAAGGTTGCTAAGGACATCATCGTTAAGAATGGCGGTTCCGCCAGAGTCTGGCACATGAAAGGCCATGCTTTCACAATGGCAGGGGGACCGACGGGATCAGTTCCTTCAACACGCCATTTTACCGAACCTGCGTTCGACAGCGCATGGATCGTCGATCCATGGGCAGGAATTAGTTGTCGAGCACGCGATTACACAACTGAACTCTCCGCCAAAATGGCCACCTGGAAGTCCGAGAGTAAGATGATCATTACAACCGACTATAGTGTGACGCCTGCCCAAACTGGATGGGCAGATCCAACGGGGCCACAATGGTCTGCCGCCATCGACGGTCCGAAAACCGCGTAACCATAGAAAACTATTAATCAGCCTTCTGCTTCTATGCTCAAACGCGACGCTCCCCTTGGGAGCGTCCGCCATAGTGTTGCACTGCTTAAACCCATCCTCCGTCGAAACCCACATGCCCTGTGGTTTAATTACGCCCTCTCGCAAACTCTATATCCCTACCGCCCATGGAATACCCTCATGACTCAGCGCAACGCAACCAAAGTCCTGGTCATCGGTTATGTCTGGCCCGAGCCTCGGTCTTCAGCGGCCGGCGGCTACGTGATGCAACTGCTCGGGACCTTCCTGCAACAGGGCTGGGACGTGACCTTCAGCAGCCCGGCCGGGGCTGGCGAACACCAGGAAGACCTGACGGTGCTGGGTATCCGTGAAGTGCCGATCGAGCTGAACAACAGCAGTTTCGATACGTTCGTCAGCGAGCTGGCACCGGATATCGTGCTGTTCGAACAATTCATGATGGAAGAACAATTCGGCTGGCGTGTCGAACAGCACTGCCCCGAGGCCTTGCGCGTGTTGGGCACCCAAGATTTGCAAAGCCTGCGGCATGCCCGCCAGCAGCGCCTCAAGAATTGCCTGAAAGCCAGTGACGATACTAACGACTTCAGCGACCTGTTCGCCCCGGCCTTGCGTGAAGAATTCGAACTGATGACCGACACCGACATGGCCAAGCGGGAGATCGCGGCGCTGTACCGTTGCGACCTCAACCTGATGATTTCCGAATTCGAAATCGAGCTGTTGGCCGAGCAGTTCAACGTACCGCGCAACCTGTTGCACTGGTGCCCGTTGATGGTCGATGCGCCCGACAGCCCGCCCGCACCGTTCGAGGATCGGTCGCACTTTATCCATATCGGCAACTTTCGCCATGCGCCCAACTGGGATGCGGTGCTCTGGCTGAAAACCACGATCTGGCCGCTGATTCGCGAGCAGTTGCCCACTGCGCAATTGCACATCTACGGGGCCTATACGCCGCCCAAAGCGACGGCCTTGCACAATACGGCCCAGGGTTTCCATGTGATGAACTGGGCAGAAGATGCGTTGCAAGTGATGTCGGCGGCGCGGGTGTGTCTGGCGCCTTTGCGTTTCGGTGCGGGCATCAAAGGCAAAATCGTCGATGCGATGCTCTGTGGCACGCCGAACGTCACCACCCCTGTCGGCGCCGAAGCCATGCACGGCGAGAGTCCCTGGCCTGGCGCGGTGACCCGCACGGCGCGCGAGTTCGCCGATTGCGCCGTGCAACTCTATAAAGACCAGACACAATGGACACACGCTCAGGCTACCGGTCTGGCGCTGCTGGCTGATCGTTATCAACTGCAAACACACGGCCCGGCCTTGATTGCAAAACTCGAATATTGCCAACAACACCTGGCTGAAATCAGAAGAGACAACTTTACCGGCAGCATGTTGCGCCATCACCAGCACAAGAGCACTCAATACATGTCGCAATGGATTGAAGCGAAAAACCGCTTTAAGGAAAACGCCTGATCGTTAAACTCGCTGCAACTTTCGACCCGATAACGGTGCAAGGATGCACGATGAATAACGCCCTCGCCATACAGTCACCTGACTTCTCTTACATCACCAGGAACTTTACTTCTCACAACTGGATGAGCAACCTCCCTGTCCTGGATGCGCTATCACTCGCAGAGCTTGTATTGCCCGGTGCGCATAATGCCGGCGTCGACAAAAAGGCCACTTATGCGACGCCGGGGATCAGTCACTGGGCTGCTTGTCAAAATCATTCTTTTTATTCTCAATTGACCCAGGGAGCCCGGGCGCTGGACTTAAGGCTGGAATATGAAATCGGTAACAACGGCGTGGGGACTTTCTGGTTTCAGCACAATGATTTCCGTTCTTCGAGGTCTCTGGAAAATCTGATCATGAGCGTCATCCGGTTTTTGCAGGAAAACCCGGACGAGTTCCTCATTCTGGATTTTCACCAATTGAATGCGGGTAACCAGCGCTTTGACCATCAGGAGTTCAACAGGCTGTTGCTGACGCATCTGGGTGACCGGATGATTCCTTCGAGCAATACATCCCTGACACTCGGCCAACTGAAAAAGGCCAGTCATGCCCGGCGCGTGATGGTCGCTGCGCAGTATCACCCTGCGCTCGATGCAACGTTCTTTTGTCAGTGCATCGAACACCTGTGGAGCGGCATCGGCACAACCAGTGTCAGCGAACTGAACGCTCATATCACCCGGGTTATGAATTACCCACCAGGCCGGTCCACACCGTGGTCGCTTTCCGCAACCAGTTACCACGTAACCGGAGGGCCGGTGAACATTCGGGAGCACCTCGATCAATGGTTCGATCCCGCGCTGGATGACTGGATTCTGAACAGCAGCATTATCAACGCAGACTTTTTTGAAACATCGACGCTGGTTCGCCACTGCCGCACCGCCAACCTGATCAAGGCAAACGCGAACAATCATTAATTTGTGCATATGTTTCCGACACTGGCGATGTCGCAATGGACTCCTATGCTTTCTTTACAGCGACCCACTTCATCCAACGGACGGGATGAAGCCACTAAAAGGAATGACAATGACCCGATCTACAGAAGGAACGCTTAACAAAAAACAATGGATGAGCAACGTCCTTGAGATCGACCGAATCAAACTGACGGACGTTATCTGGCCCGGCACGCATAACAGCGGCATGGACAAACAAGCGCCCAACTATGACGTCGTGATCGGCAACTGGACCACGTGTCAAAACGATTCATTTGCCTGGCAATTGGCAAACGGCGCCCGAGCGTTCGATATCCGTCTCGGCTATACCGCAGGACACGACCAATCCGTTTTTTATTTTCACCACAATGGCTATCAGTCCCATCGCGTCATCGATGAGTTGATCGATGCTGTGTCGACCTTCCTTGATCAAAACCCGGATGAGTTCATCGTTTTCGATTTTCACCAGTTGGGGGATGGCTCGAAGCCTTTCGACGCAAAAAAGCTGAATGACCTGCTGGTGAGCCGCCTCGGCAATCGGATCATTGCGCCCTCCGATGCCACGAAAACGGTGGGCGAACTCAAAAGAGTCAGTACACGCCGCAGGTTGGTGCTGGCGGCGGCGTTTGTGCAAGGCCTGGACGATGATTACTTCTGGCCACGCATCACCCACAAATGGAGCGGCGAAGTCTTCACTGACACAACGGAACTGGAACGGCACATATCCAGCACGCTGCAACACGCGCCTTACCCAACCTTTCTCTGGTCGTTGTCCGCCACCAGTTATGGGTTTCTCGGCGGGCCGCAGGACATCAAGAACCAGATCAACGACTGGTTCGACCCGACCCGGGACTGGGTGACGCGCTGCGGCATCATCAATACGGATTTTTTCGATGAGTCGGACATCGTGCGTTATTGCTGGATCGCCACCAGCATGAAGGCCGTTTATGGCAGCGCCCTGCACCGGCCAGAAGACGCGTAACGCCCTTTGACGTGCCGCAAGCTGGCGTTGTCAGCCTGGAAAGGGGCATGATCAAGGCGCGATAACAAGAAAAGCACCCTGACATGACCCGAACTGCCCGAGTGACCGACCCTTCCTATGAATTGATGGATGACCACAATGGGTTGTCCATCATTTATCGTCAGCACGGCTTCCCCTGCCCACTGGTGCGGTGGCATTTCCACAAGGAATACGAACTGCACCTGATCGTCGCCAGTTCCGGGAAAGTGTTCATTGGCGACTACATTGGCAATTTCTACCCGGAAACACTGTTCCTTACCGGCCCCAACCTGCCCCATAACTGGATCAGCCAGGTTGCCGAGGACGAAGTGGTGCCCGAACGCGACATGCTGGTCAACTTCACCGACGAGTTGTTCGAGAGCGGTCACCAGGTGTTTGCCGAACTCAATACGCTTGCGCCCTTGCTGGAGCGCGCCCAATACGGCATCGAGTTTCGCTGCAAACGCACGATCCGCCAGGCCATGACCTTGATGCAGCGCATTGCCGACACCAAGGGCATGACCCGCCTCGGGCACTTTTTCATTTTGCTGGAGCTGCTCGCCGCCTCCGACGACTACCAACTGCTGTCCGGTGCGACAACCCCACAACTGGCGGACGAACACAACATCGATCGCACTAACCGGGCGGTGGATTACATCTTTGCCCACTACGCCCGCGAACTGCCGCTGGAGGAAGTCGCCGAGCACCTGGGCATGAAGCCGACGTACTTCAGCCGCGTGTTCAAACAAGCCACCGGGCGCTGCTTCATCGAGTTCGTCAATCGACTGCGCATCAGCAAGTCTTGCGAACTGCTGGCCGATGGCGACAAACCGGTGACCGATGTGTGTTTCGAGTCGGGCTTCAACAATATTTCCAATTTCAACCGGCGTTTTCAACAACTGAAAGGCATGACTCCATCGCACTACCGGCGGTTGGCGGTGCAGCGGTTGACCGAGCAAAACCTGGGTTAACCGCTCTGGGGAATGCGTCAATTTTCAGATCGAATCGCCAGCAAGCCGGCTCCTACAAGGATTGCGCAAGACCTGTAGGAGCCGGCTTGTTGGCGATGAGGCCATTAAAACCTGTACAAAACCGATGCCCGTTTACCCCTGCAACGCCTTTCCTTGTATCTCCCCCCTCTAACACCAGTGCAAAATAGTATCGATTCAAGTGCGATGGATGATTTGTCTCATCCTCAATTGAAGGCTGTAATCAGTGCACATTCTTCCCCCCCAGGAAGACACAAAAACAATAACTGTCCTTCTGCCCCCATCGGGCGCAGAAAAGGAGTGCACGATGCAACCTTCGGTAAAAGCTCTGCTGGCCCTCACCTGCATGACCCTCAGTAGCGTCAGCCTCGGCGCGCAAACCCTGACCATCGCCACCGTCAACAACAGCGACATGATCCGCATGCAAAAGCTCTCGAAAACGTTCGAAGCCGAGCACCCGGACATCAAGCTCAATTGGGTGGTGCTGGAAGAAAACGTCCTGCGCCAACGCCTGACCACCGACATCGCCACCCAGGGCGGACAGTTCGATGTGTTGACCATCGGCATGTACGAAGCTGCACTCTGGGGCGCCAAGGGCTGGCTGGAACCGATGAAGGATTTGCCCGCCACTTACGACCTCGACGACGTTTTCCCATCCGTGCGTGAAGGTTTGTCGGTCAAGGGTTCGCTGTACGCCCTGCCGTTCTACGCCGAAAGCTCCATCACCTACTACAGAACCGACCTGTTCAAGGAGGCCGGGCTGACCATGCCCGAGCGCCCGACCTGGGAACAGATTGGCGAATTCGCCGGCAAACTCACCAACAAAGACAAAGAACAGTACGGCATCTGCCTGCGCGGCAAGGCCGGCTGGGGCGAGAACATGGCGCTGATCACCACTGTCGCCAACGCCTATGGCGCACGCTGGTTCGATGAGAAATGGCAGCCCGAATTCACCGGTCCCGAGTGGAAAAACGCGCTGAACTTCTACGTCGACACCATGAAGAAGTCCGGCCCGCCGGGCGCGTCGAGCAACGGTTTCAACGAAAACCTGGCGCTGTTCAACAGCGGCAAGTGCGCGATCTGGGTCGACGCCAGCGTTGCCGGTTCGTTCGTCACCGACAAGAGCCAAAGCAAAGTCAGCGAACACGTCGGTTTCACCTACGCGCCGCACCAGACCACCGATAAAGGATCAGCCTGGCTCTATTCCTGGGCGCTGGCGATCCCGACCAGTTCCAAAGCCAAGGACGCGGCAAAAACCTTCAGTGCCTGGGCGACTTCAAAGGAGTACGGCGCACTGGTCGCCGAAAAGGACGGCATCGCCAACGTACCGCCAGGCACTCGGGCCTCGACCTACAGCGACGCCTACATGAGCGCCGCGCCGTTCGCCAAAGTGACACTGGAATCGCTGAAAGCGGCGGACCCGAGCAAACCGACACTCAAACCAGTGCCCTACATCGGCATTCAACTGGTGACCATTCCCGAGTTCCAGGGGATTGGCACTCAGGTGGGCAAGTCGTTCTCGGCAGCGCTGATCGGTCAGACCACGGTCGATCAGGCCTTGGCTGCCGCCCAGCAAACCACCGAACGCGAGATGAAGCGCGCGGGTTATCCAAAGTAACCCTGGCGTCCCCGCTCTCGCCTTATGTGGGAGCGGGCTGGCTCGCGAAGGGGACGACAGCCTCGACATCAACGTTGACTGACACACCGCTTTCGCGAGCAAGCCCGCTCCCACATGGAATCTTCTCAGGTCTGTATGACTCGGTTCTTTGCCATGAATATTTCAACTGCCAAAGCTCACATGGACATTCCCCAGCCGTTGCGTAAAAGCCGGTTGGCCAATCCCGGCTGGTTTCTGGTCAGCCCCTCGGTGGCGTTGTTGCTGCTGTGGATGATCGTGCCGCTGGGCATGACGCTGTACTTCTCGATGATCCGCTACAACCTGCTCAATCCCGGTGAAAACGAGTTCGTGGGACTTGAGAACTTCACCTACTTCCTGACGGACTCCGGGTTCATGCCCGGCGCCACCAACACCCTGTTGCTGGTGGGCAGCGTATTGCTGATCAGCGTGGTGTTTGGGGTGTTGATCAGCGCGTTGCTGGAGGCCAGTGAGTTTCTCGGTCGCGGCATCGTGCGGGTGATGCTGATCTCGCCGTTCTTCATCATGCCCACCGTCGGTGCGCTGATCTGGAAGAACCTGATTTTCCACCCGGTGTCGGGGATTCTCGCCTACGTCTGGAAGCTGTTCGGCGCGCAGCCGGTAGACTGGCTGGCGCACTACCCGCTGCTGTCGATCATCATCATTGTGTCCTGGCAATGGCTGCCGTTCGCGATCCTGATCCTGATGACCGCCATGCAGTCCCTCGACCAGGAACAGAAGGAAGCCGCACGCCTCGACGGTGCCGGGCCGATCGCGATTTTCTGGCACCTGACCTTGCCGCACCTGGCAAGGCCGATTGCCGTCGTGGTGATGATCGAAACCATCTTTCTGCTCTCGGTGTTCGCCGAAATCTTCACCACCACCAACGGCGGCCCCGGCTACGCCTCGACCAACCTCGCCTACCTGATCTACAACCAGGCGCTGGTGCAGTTCGACGTCGGAATGGCGTCCGCCGGTGGCTTGATCGCGGTGGTGATCGCCAACATCGCGGCGATCGTGCTGGTGCGGATGATCGGCAAAAACCTGACAGACAAAGCCTGAGGCCTGCGCCATGACCCTTCAACAATCCCGCCGTCTGCAAAGCCTGCTGCTCGGCACCCTGGCCTGGGCCATCGCGATCCTGATCTTCTTCCCGATCTTCTGGATGGTGCTGACCAGTTTCAAAACCGAAATCGACGCGTTCGCCACGCCGCCGCAGTTCATCTTCACCCCGACGCTGGAGAACTACCTGCACATCAACGAGCGCAGCGATTACTTCAGTTTCGCCTGGAACTCGGTGGTGATTTCGTTCAGCGCCACGGCCCTGTGCCTGCTGATCGCGGTGCCGGCGGCCTATTCGATGGCGTTCTACGAAACCCAGCGCACCAAAGGCACGCTGCTGTGGATGCTCTCGACCAAGATGTTGCCGCCAGTGGGCGTGTTGATGCCGATCTACCTGCTGGCCAAGAGCTTTGGCCTGCTCGATACGCGGATCGCGCTGATCGTGATCTACACGCTGATCAACCTGCCAATTGTGGTCTGGATGATTTACACCTACTTCAAGGACATACCCAAAGACATCCTCGAAGCCGCACGCCTCGATGGCGCCACGCTGTGGCAGGAAATGGTCCGGGTGCTGCTGCCCATTGCCAAAGGTGGCCTGGCTTCCACGGTGCTGCTGTCGCTGATCCTGTGCTGGAACGAGGCGTTCTGGTCGTTGAACCTGACCTCCTCGAAAGCCGCGCCACTGACCGCATTGATCGCTTCGTACTCGAGCCCGGAAGGCCTGTTCTGGGCCAAGTTGTCGGCGGTGTCCACGCTGGCTTGCGCGCCGATCCTGATCTTCGGCTGGATCAGCCAGAAACAACTGGTCCGCGGCCTGTCGTTCGGCGCGGTGAAATGAAGATTACTGACACGCCACGATCCCTTGTAGGAGCCGGCTTGCTGGCGATGAGGCCCTTGGATATTGCATTGCTCTCGAGGCCGTCATCGCCAGCAAGCCGGCGCCTGCACAAAGCGTGCGCGGCTCAATCTGAATAACTAAAAGCGGAGGCCCATCACCATGGCCAACCTGAAAATCAAGAATCTGCAAAAAGGCTTCGAAGGCTTTTCCATCATCAAAGGCATCGACCTGGAAGTGAACGACAAGGAATTCGTGGTCTTCGTCGGCCCGTCGGGCTGCGGCAAATCCACGCTGCTGCGGCTGATCGCCGGCCTGGAAGAAGTCAGCGGTGGCACCATTGAACTCGATGGCCGCGACATCACCGAAGTCAGCCCAGCCAAGCGCGACCTGGCGATGGTGTTCCAGACCTACGCCCTGTACCCGCACATGAGCGTGCGTAAAAACATGTCGTTTGCCCTCGATCTGGCCGGCGTACCAAAAGCCGAAGTCGAGAAAAAGGTCGGCGAAGCAGCACGCATCCTCGAGCTCGGGCCGATGCTGGAGCGCAAACCGAAACAGCTGTCGGGCGGCCAGCGTCAACGCGTGGCCATCGGCCGCGCCATCGTGCGTAACCCGAAAATTTTCCTGTTCGACGAACCGCTGTCCAACCTCGACGCCGCCCTGCGCGTGCAGATGCGCCTTGAACTGTTGCGCCTGCACAAGGAGTTGCAAGCGACGATGATCTACGTGACTCACGATCAGGTCGAAGCCATGACCATGGCCGACAAAGTGGTGGTGTTGAATGGCGGCAGGATCGAGCAGGTCGGTTCGCCGCTGGACCTGTATCACCAACCGGCCAACCTGTTCGTCGCCGGCTTTCTCGGCACACCGAAAATGGGTTTCCTCAAGGGGCAAGTCACCCGTGTCGACAGCCAAAGCTGCGAAGTGGCGCTCGATGCCGGCACCCGCATCACGTTGCCATTGAGCGGCGCCAAACTGAGCGTCGGCGGCGCGGTGACCCTGGGCATTCGTCCGGAACATCTGGAACTGGCGCAAACCGGCGACTGCACGCTGCAAGTCACCGCCGACGTCAGCGAGCGCTTGGGCAGCGACACCTTCTGCCACGTGCTGACCAAGTCCGGTGAAGCGCTGACCATGCGCGTTCGCGGCGACCTGGCCAGCCGTTATGGCGAAACCCTGAGCCTGCATCTGGACGCCGAACACTGCCATTTATTCGATGCCGACGGCGTGGCGCTGACCCGCCCGTTGCGCGCTGCGGCCTGATTTCAGAGAGCCTGTGATGAAACTGAATAAACAGAACCTGCACCACCTCGCACCCGAAGTGGTCCTGCCCGCCTACGCCCTGAGCGATACCCGCCAAGGTATCGCGCACATCGGCGTCGGCGGTTTCCACCGCGCCCATCAGGCGTATTACACCGACGCCTTGATGAACACCGGCGAAGGGCTGGACTGGGCGATTTGCGGCGTCGGCCTGCGCGCCGAAGATCGTCGCGCCCGAGACGATCTGAAGGAGCAGGATTACCTCTTCACCCTGTTCGAGTTGGGCGACACCGACGACACCGAAGTCCGGGTCATCGGCGCGATCCGCGACATGCTGCTGGCCGAGGACGGCGCGCACGCGTTGATCGATAAACTGGCCAGTCCCGAGATCCGCATTGTCTCGCTGACCATCACCGAGGGCGGTTATTGCATCGACGACAGCAACGGCGAATTCATGGCGCATCTGCCGCAGATCCAGCACGACCTGGCGCACCCGGATTCGCCGAAAACCGTGTTCGGTTTCCTCTGCGCCGCACTGGCCAAACGTCGTGCCGTCGGTACGCCGGCGTTCACTCTGATGTCCTGCGATAACCTGCCGCACAACGGTGCGGTGACCCGCAAGGCGCTGCTGGCCTTCGCTGCTTTACGCGATGCAGAACTGCACGACTGGATCGCCGCAAACGTGAGCTTTCCGAATGCCATGGTTGACCGCATCACACCGATGACCAGCACCGAGCACAAACTGCAATTGCACGACAAACATGCAGTCGACGATGCCTGGCCGGTGGTCTGCGAACCGTTTGTACAGTGGGTGCTGGAAGACAAATTCGTCAACGGGCGTCCGGCCTGGGAAAAGGTCGGCGTGCAGTTCACCGACGACGTAACGCCGTATGAAGAGATGAAGATCAAACTGCTCAACGGCAGTCATCTGGCACTGACGTATCTCGGGTTTCTGAAGGGCTACCGTTTCGTTCACGAGACCATGAACGACCCGCTGTTTGTGCGCTACATGCGCGCCTACATGGACCTGGACGTGACACCGCAGCTGTCGCCCGTTCCGGGGATCGACCTGACCGAGTACAAGAACACGCTGGTCGAGCGTTTCTCCAATCAGGCGATTGCCGATCAGCTGGAGCGCGTGTGTTCGGACGGCTCATCGAAGTTTCCCAAGTTCACCATTCCGACGATCAACCGTTTGATTGCCGATGGCCGGGAGACCAAACGTGCGGCGTTGGTCGTGGCGGCGTGGGCGTTGTATTTGAAGGGGGTGGATGAGCACGGCGATACCTACTCGATCCCTGATCCACGCGCCGCGTTTTGCCAGGCGCTGGTGGCGGATGATGCGTTGATTACCCAGCGGTTGCTGGGGGTTGAAGAGATTTTTGGGACCGCGATTGCGCGTTCGCCTGAATTTGTGGCGGCGTTTGAGTGGTGCTGTAACAGTTTGCGCGAGGTGGGTGTGACGCGGACGTTGGAGCGGGTGTTGGCGTAAGAGCGGCGGTGAAATGACCGCCGTCATCGCGAGCAAGCTTGCGAGCCACACTCCAACGAACGACACAAAACCTGTAGGAGCAAGCTCGCTCGCGATTGCTTCACCCAGATCGACCTGACACACCAAGGACTTCCCATGGCAAACCAACAATTATTCCTCGGCATCGACTGCGGTACTCAAGGCACAAAGGCCCTCGTTCTCGATGCGGTCAGCGGTCAGGTCCTCGGCCAGGGCGCCGCCGCGCACACGTTGATCAGCGGCGCCAACGGCCGTCGTGAGCAGGACACCTCGCAATGGCTTGAAGCATTCACGTCGGCGACTCGCCGTGCCTTGATCGCGGCAAACGTCGACGGTCAACAGATCCTCGGTATCGGCGTCTCCGGCCAACAACACGGCCTGGTCCTGCTCGACGATCAAGGCCAGGTGCTGCGCCCCGCCAAGCTCTGGTGCGACACCGAATCCACCGCGGAAAACGAACGCCTGCTCGCCCATCTCGGCGGTGAAAAAGGCTCGCTCGAACGCCTCGGCGTTGTCATCGCACCGGGCTACACGGTGTCAAAACTGCTCTGGACCCAAGAACGGCACCCGGAAGTTTTTTCCCGGATCGCGCGTATCCTGCTGCCCCACGACTACCTCAACCACTGGCTCACCGGCCGCAGCTGCAGCGAGTACGGCGACGCCTCGGGCACCGGTTATTTCAACGTGCGCACCCGCCAGTGGGACTTGCAGCTGTTGCGCGACATCGACCCCAGCGGACGCTTGCAAGCGGCGCTGCCGGAGTTGATCGACGCCCATCAGGCGGTCGGCACGATCCTGCCGGCCATCGCCGAACACTTGGGCATCAACCCCGACGCGCTGGTGTCCAGCGGCGGCGGCGACAACATGATGGGCGCCATCGGCACCGGCAACATCCAGCCTGGCACGATCACCATGAGCCTCGGCTCTTCGGGCACGGTTTACGCCTATGCCGATCAACCGAAAATCAGCCCGGACGCCTCGGTCGCAACGTTCTGTGCCTCCAGCGGTGGCTGGCTGCCGCTGATCTGCACGATGAACCTGACCAACGCCACCGGGGTGGTTCGCGATTTGTTCGACCTGGATATCGAGCAATTCAACCACCTCGTGGCGCAAGCCCCCATCGGTGCCGAAGGCGTGTGCATGCTGCCGTTTCTCAACGGCGAACGCGTCCCCGCCCTGCCCCATGCCACCGGCAGTTTGCTCGGCTTGACCATGACGAACCTGACACAAGCTAACCTGTGCCGCGCCGTGGTCGAAGGCACGACCTTCGGTTTGCGTTACGGACTGGACCTGCTGCGCCAGAATGGCTTACAAAGCCTGCGCATCTGCCTGATCGGCGGCGGCTCGAAAAGTCCGGTGTGGCGGCAGATCGTCGCCGACATCATGAACACCCCGGTGATCTGCACCGAACAAAGCGAAGCCGCCGCCCTCGGCGCGGCGATTCAGGCCGCGTGGTGCAAATCCTCGGCAAACGGCCACGAAGACAGCCTGGCGGACCTGTGCGAACGCTGCGTGAAGCTCGACCTCGCCAGCGAAACCCTGCCGATTGCAGCAAACGTGGCGGCCTGTCAGCAGGCCTATGAACGCTACCAACAGCATGTCGCAACCCTTTAAAGAGTGAACAACTATGTACCTGGTGTGTGGCGAAGCGCTGTTCGATTTCTTCAGTGAAGACGACGCCAGCGGCCTGGCTTCAAAAGTGAATTTCAAGGCGATTGCCGGCGGTTCGCCGTTCAACGTCGCGGTCGGTTTGCGCCGGCTCGGCGTGGATGCAGCGCTGTTTGCCGGGTTGTCGACTGACTACCTTGGCCGGCGTTTGCAGCAAGTGTTGCAGGATGAAGGCGTGCGTGCCGATTACCTGGTGGACTTCGCGGCACCGACCACGCTGGCGATGGTCGCCGTGGGTGCCAACGGTTCGCCGCATTACAGCTTTCGTGGTGAAGGCTGCGCGGATCGGCAGTTGAAACCGGAGCATCTGCCGGAGTTGGGGCCGCAGGTGCGCGGCTTGCACATCGGTTCGTTCTCCCTGGTGGTGCAGCCGATCGCCGATACGCTGCTGGCCTTGGTGCAGCGAGAAAGCGGCAAACGGCTGATCAGCCTCGATCCGAACGTGCGGCTCAATCCTGAACCGAACATCGACCTGTGGCGTTCGCGGGTGGCCACGTTGGTCGAGCTGGCCGACCTGATCAAAGTGAGCGATGAGGATTTGAGCCTGTTGTATCCCGAGCAGGATCCGCAGCGCGTGATCGAAGGCTGGTTGCAACATCGCTGTCAGCTGGTGTTCCTGACCCGTGGTGGCGAGGGCGCGACGGTATTCAGCCGTGCTCATGGCTCGTGGTCGGTGCCGGCTTGTCCGGTGAAGATTGCCGACACCGTGGGGGCTGGCGATACGTTTCAAGCGGCGTTGATTACCTGGCTGACCGAGCAGCAGCTGGATTCGGTGGAGGGTGTGCAATCGCTTGCGCGCGAGCAGATCGACGGGATGTTGATGTTTGCGGTACAGGCGGCGGCGCTGACGTGCAGCAAGACCGGGCCGGATTTGCCGTATCGGCAGCAGTTGGATCTTGACTGAAGCGACTGGCCCCTTCGCGAGCAAGCCCGCTCCCACATTAGATCTCCTGCGAGCACAAAACGCATGAACACCAGCGTCTAATTGTGGGAGCGGGCTTGCTCGCGAAAGCGGTCTGACTCACACCGCCAGCCTCAATGAAACCGTGCCATTAGGGGTTTCCCCGATGCTGCCCTGCCTCACCGTCTACGGCATTTGCGCCTTGAACGAGGCGGTTTAATCCTGCACCATCCGCATCTGCTTATCCAAAGGACGGAATTCAAGGCATGCTGGACGCGAACGCAACCCATATTTCCCTCACGCTGGAAGGCGTTTCCGTTGACCTTCAAGTACTCAGTTTCGTCGGTCGCGAAGCCCTCAATCAGCCCTTCTGTTTTGACATCGAACTGGTTAGCACCCGCCCCGACCTGAAACTCGAAGAATTGCTGCACAAGCGCGGCTGCCTGACCTTCGGCGCCACCGGCGAAGGCATCATTCACGGGCTGGTTTACCGCATCGAGCAAGGCGACTCCGGCAAAAGCCTGACCCGCTACAGCATCAGCCTGGTGCCGCAACTGGCGTACCTGCGACATAACCATGACCAGCAGATCTTCCAGCACTTGACGGTGCCGAAGATCATCGCCGAGGTTCTCGAAGCGCGAGGGATCCTCGCCGACGCCTACAGCTTCCAGCTCGGCGCCATCTACCCGGAACGCGTCTACTGCGTGCAGTACGACGAATCCGACCTGCATTTCATCCAGCGCCTGTGCGAAGAAGAAGGCATCCACTTCCATTTCCAGCACAGCAGCAGCGGCCACAAACTGGTGTTTGGCGACGACCAGACGGTATTTCGCAAACTCGCGCCCGTGGCCTATCAGCAAGACTCGGGCATGGCCGCCGAGAAACCGGTGATCAAGCGCTTCAACCTGCGCCTGGAAACCCGCACCACCCGCGTCAGCCGCCGCGATTACGATTTCGAAAAACCCCGCATCCTCCCCGAAGGCACCGCTTCCAGCGCGTTCGCGCCTGATCTGGAAGACTACGATTATCCCGGCCGTTTCACCGACCGCGCCCGTGGCAAACAACTGGCAACCCGCGCCCTCGAACGCCACCGCAGCGACTACAAACTCGCGGAAGGCAAAGGCGATCAGCCGACGTTGGCCAGCGGCCACTTCATGGCCCTGAGCGAACACCCGCGCGCCGAATGGAACGACCTCTGGCTGCTGCTGGAAGTGGTCCACGAAGGCAAACAGCCGCAGGTGCTCGGCGAAAACGTCACCAGCGACGTCACCCAGAACAAAGACGACTTCCATCAGGGCTACCGCAACCGCTTCCTCGCCACGCCGTGGGACGCGCACTACCGCCCTGCCCTCGAACACCCGAAACCGCAAGTCCTCGGCAGCCAGACCGCCATCGTCACCGGTCCACCGGGTGAAGAAATCCACTGCGACGAATACGGCCGCGTCAAAGTGCAATTCCACTGGGACCGCGACGGCCAGGCCAACGACAACACCAGCTGCTGGCTACGCGTCGCCACCGGCTGGGCCGGCAGCGCCTACGGTGGCATCGCCATTCCGCGCGTCGGCATGGAAGTGCTGATTACCTTCCTCGAAGGCGATCCCGACCAACCGCTGATCACCGGCTGCCTCTATCACAAGGAAAACGTCGTCCCCTACGACCTGCCGGCGAACAAAACCCGCAGCACCTTCAAGACTCTCAGCTCCCCGGGCGGCAAGGGCTACAACGAATTTCGCATCGAAGACAAAAAAGGTGCGGAACAGATCTACCTGCACGCCCAGCGCGACTGGGATGAAAACATCGAGCACGACCAGAAAATCCGTATCGGCAACGAGCGGCATGACACGGTTGAAGCCAAGGTTTTCAGCGAGTTCAAGGTTGAAGAGCATCGGATCACGCACCTGGATCGCAAAACCGAAGCGCGGGCGGATGATCACCTGACTGTTGGTGTCACCCAGCATGTGAAGGTGGGAACGGCGCAGTTTGTTGAAGCCGGTGAAGAGATTCACTACCACGCGGGGAACAAAGTGGTGGTTGAAGGCGGGATGGAGCTGACAGCGAAGGCTGGCGGGAGCTTCGTCAAGGTCGATGCGGGTGGAGTGACCATTAGCGGTGCGGAGGTGAAAGCCAACTCGGGTGGTGCGCCGGGGGCTGGGTCCGGTATACAAGCATTGATTCCATCAATCCCGTTAGCAGCCGCGATCGCAAATGCAGGACAACTTCTGGACCGAAAAACAGTTCCGGAAAAAACAGACCACGATCTGGATTTTCTGATTACTGATCAAAACACAGGTTTACCGTTGAAAAATTTTCCATACGTGATCAAAACCTCCTCAGGGAAAAGTCTGGCAGGGCGTACCAACGATGAAGGGCGGACAGCCAAAGTCAAAAGCACAGAAGCAGAACTGGCTGTAATTGAGGTTTATGACGATATCCCTCCAATTAATCCGAATTGGGACGCCTGACATGCCTAAACACAAACCTTTGGCCACGAGTCAAAAAGCGTTGACTCCGGTGGCTGATAAAAAGCCAGCTTCAGTGATGGTTGATGATAGCCAGCGGTTGAAAGAGATCAGAAAGCTTGTTGAAGCAAATAACAAGTCCACGATCGATACCAACACTGTTATTTGCCAGATTTATATGGAGTCCCGTTTCGATGCTAATGCCGGTGCGGGCCACAATGCTCGAGGCCTGATGCAAATGCAGATGCAGGCGGTGCAACAAGTCTACAAATATCGAAAAAAGAAAGAGCTTGGCCGTACGCCAAATGACGACCAAACCAAAGCAGCATTCGCTGACGGCAAGGCATTCCACGCCAGCGCCGAAATTTTTAACGAAGCCAAAAATATCCAGCTCGGCACCGAATACATGCAGTACTGGATAGACATATCCAGTTCTATTGAGGAAGCGTACAAAAAGTATCGCGGTCTTTCTAATGGGGTCTATTACAAAAAAATAAGTGCTTGCGCGACAAAGCTCGCAGCTAACCCTGATTCAATGCAAGTGCTGAGGGATACATTAAAGTGAAGAAGGCATGGTTCTGTTTGATCGCAGCGTTGCTCGGGACTTCCGCCTATGCGCAACCGAGCAAATCAATTCTCAGCTGCCCCTTGGCTGACGGAACGCGGATATCTTTGTTGGCTGAGCCAACCCCGGAGGGCCAGCGCCTGTTCATCGAACTCGATCAAAAAATAGAAACCGCATTTACAGACATGCTTGATTCTGATTTTTTGGGAGAGATAGCTTTAGCCAAATGCGCCTCTTCCAGTTTGGTATTTGCGATAAACTACGGCTCACCCTATTTGAAAGGCGTCGTCTTACGAAAAAACCCGATCAGTCATACAGTCGAGAGAATAAATTTTGCCGAGAAAGCCTTGCCGCGTTACCTCTACCTCGGGCAAAAGCAGATGCGGCTAGTCATTCCAAATATCGGTAATGAGGTTTCTACAAAATTTCTGGTTTATGACTATTTATCGGGTAAAGGCCAACCGAATGAGGCAACGGGCAGTAATGTCGTACCAAACGGGCGTGGATTTAAGGTCGTACGCCTGAAGTAAGCAACCACTCGCAGTACTTCCGAACCCTTTTGGGTCGAGATCTGGCATCATCGTTCCTTAAGAAATCCAGCCCTACCGGGCTGGATTCTGCGTTTGTGCGGGGTCAGGTAAACGCCTTCCAGCTCAGCATCCGTTGTTGCGCAACCTTGAGTAAATCGCAACCGTCCTGCGTCAGCAGATAAAGCGCGTGGGTGATGTGCGGAATGTCTTGCACGTCGCCGTCTTTGAAACATTGAATATGGAGCGTTTCCAGTAAATCACTGGAGGCGCGGATGCGCTGGAGGGCGGCTTCGAGGATGTCTTGGGGGTTGGCTTCGGTGTCGATGACCAAGGGGGATGAGGCGGTGATGCTGCTTTTGATTGAACGGTAGCGATCGGGGAACGGATTTAACGTATGCATAGTTATTACTCGAGTGTTAACTAGTAATCGCCAGCACCGTGACCAAACGATGGAGGCGGCTATGTACAGGCTTGGTCAACCGGCAACACACAAACGGCTCGCCCAAAAAGGCGTCCTGCACACAGCCACCATTGCAACGCACTACTAGACGTAGAAGTCCGTGGCGCGAATGATCGCACATCTATGTACAAGTGTTATCAGGTGACCAAACCTGTTCGCTGATTTTGCAGCGATGCCGAAGAGTAAGTGCTTCGATCCAAACGACGAAAGAAGACCAAGCCCTTTCTCTTGTAGGACGAAGCCGAACCTACCGAAGATTCTTACCCCAACGAAACGCCTGACAGAATCACCCCTCACGACAGACGGCATTCAGCCCGGTTAACCATCGCTTAACGCTGCGGTCCAAGACTTTACTGGACCGCACGCCCTCAGGTTCTTTCTGACGCCCAGTGCGGCAGGCTCGACGCCCGTTATGTCGAGCTGACTTCCGTCTGCACTGGAGAACGCTCATGAACATGCGCACTTTGCTGGTTACCGCCGCCCTCGCCTGCACCGGGTTTACCGGGCTGGCCCAAGCCAACGACACCCCTTCCTCGCAAGCCGTACCTTATAAATACGGGATGCCGCTTCACGTAGCCAAGGTGATTTCGCTGACCGAACCCTCGACCCTGGAATGCAAAGTCATCACGGCGGAGATGAAGTACATCGATGAGTCAGGCAAACCTGCAGAGATCACGTATCGCAAACTGTCCGATGCGTGCAGTTATCAGAGTTGATCGAAAACGACGACCGCGGGTCTGGCTTCCTGGCCAGACCCGGATCTGACGACGGCGTGTTAATGCGTTTGCCGGTCAGGGTGCAGCGGCTGGGTGTTGGCCTGATGCTCCATGTCGGAGCGCAAAACACTGATCAGGTCTTGTATTTCCCGACATCCATTGAGCGAATTGGCATCAATGCCTGTTTTCAATAGTTCTACTTGATCGGTTTCACCGTCCGAATACACCTTGACGGTCATTTTCAGGTCCGGCGACAGCGTGCATTGACAACGTTTCGGCAGAAAACTGCTTTCTACGATGTTGCGGAGTTCCAAGGCAGAAAGAAACATGGCGACCCTCTCCTTATTGTGAGATTGCCAATCAGCGATCAATGCCGACTCAATAAATTCGCGGTCAGCTTCAGGACCAGCTACAGCATAAAACATGCCTTGAATTTCGCCGTGCAGCTCATCGGCAAATCAAGGGTTTAATGTGTCTTCAAGTAAACAGGCCCATGCAATCTGCAAGAAACCCGCTTCTCGTTCCTGCAAATTGCAACCTGATGAGTCCGGGTTTGCATTGGCCATCATTGGCAGTAAAAATTGCGCCCCGCTCACTCAGTATCTGCTGACGCTACTCACACGCAAGGAGGCATCATGGGTTCATTGACCTGCATCACTACCGTCGGGCTGATAGTTGCCGGGCTTTCGACCGCCGTTCAAGCCGCGAAACTCGAAGACGTCGCGCCCTTCCCCAAAGCCGAAAGCGGGATCACCCGCCAGGTCATTCACCTGGCGCCACAGAAGCAGGAAGACAGCTACCAGGTCGAGATTCTCGCCGGCAAAACCCTGGACGTGGACTGCAATCGACAGCGCCTGAGCGGCATGCTCGAGGAGAAGAATCTCGAGGGCTGGGGTTACCCGTTTTACCGTCTGGAAAAAGTGATCGGCCCGATGAGCACGCTGATGGCCTGCCCCGATGGCAAAAGCAGTCAGGCATTCGTCCCGGTGGTCGGTGATGGTTTCAGGCTGCGCTACAACAGCAAGCTGCCGATCGTGCTTTATGTGCCCAAGGATGTTGAGGTCCGTTATCGGGTCTGGTCGGCGTCCAGCAAGGTCGAAAAGGCTGTTCAGGAATAACCATCAAATGCAAAACCTGTGGGAGCAGGCTGGCTCGCGAAGGCGGTGTGTCAGCCTGCATTTCTGTTGACTGATACACCGCCTTCGCGAGCAAGCCCGCTCCCACACAGGGGATTGGGTGATTGCTTGGCCTCCTGCGTCCGCTCACGCCGGGGCGCCGCTCAATGCGGCGCGTTCGGCGACATGGCGCAAGCTGTCGAAGTTGATGTTGGCGCCGGAATCGATGGCCACCAACGTTTGACCACGCACGCCCGTCTGCGCCACGTACTTTTTGATGCCCGCCACGGCCAACGCGCCGGAAGGTTCGGTGATCGAGCGGGTATCGTCGTAGATGTTCTTGATCGCGGCGCAGAGTTCGTCATTGCTGACAGTCAGCACCTCGTCGACGCAAAACCGGCAGACTTCGAAACCATGAGCGCCGATCTGCGCCACGGCGACGCCATCGGCGAATGTGCCTACGTTCGGCAGGACGATACGCTCGTCGGCCTGTAGGGCGGCCAACAGACACGCGGAATGTTCCGACTCGACGCCGATGATACGGATTTCAGGCCGCAGGTATTTGACGTACGCGGCGATGCCCGCGATCAGGCCGCCACCGCCCACCGGCACGAAGATCGCGTCGAGCGTGCCTTGGTGCTGACGAAGGATTTCCATGGCGACGGTGCCCTGCCCCGCGATCACGTCCGGGTCGTCGAACGGCGAGACGAAGGTGCGACCGCTTTGTTCGGCCAGTTTCAAGGCGTACGCCAGGGCAAACGGAAAACTCTCCCCGTGCAGCACGGCATCGGCGCCCCGGCTGCGGACCCCGAGCACCTTCAATTCCGGCGTTGTGGCGGGCATGACGATGGTCGCGGCAATCCCCAACTCACGTGCTGCCAGCGCCACGCCTTGAGCATGATTGCCGGCGGAGGCTGTGATCACGCCGCGGGCCTTTTGCTCATCGCTCAGTTGCACCAGTTTGTTGTAGGCGCCGCGGATCTTGAAGGAAAAGGTCGGCTGCAAATCCTCGCGCTTCAACAGGATCTGGTTGCCCAGAGCTTCGGACAGCGCCGGCGCTGCTTGCAACGGCGTGCGCACCGCCAGTTCGTACACGGGCGCAGCAAGGATCTTTTTGACGTATTGCTCCAGCAGGGTTTGCTGGGCGGGTGTGCTATCCATGGTCGTCTCCTGTTGTACACGGTCGACGTAGGAGCTGCCGAAGGCTGCGATCTTTGCTTTTAAAGATCAAAAGATCGCAGCCTTCGGCAGCTCCTACGCCGTGTGTGTTGGTTTAAAACCCTGGAGACAGAAAGTAAAAACCCGCCTCTAGGGCGGGTTGGGTGCTGCAGTCGTGAGCTAGCCCGCCAAATGAGGAATGGCGGTAATAATGCTTGGCTGGCAGCGCAATACGGTGGAAGTCATGGCTGGAAATTAGCCGGGCATGGAGGGCAAGTCAATGGTCAATTTCCGGCGGCTTCTGTAGGCTCGGGATTCTGCTGATTGTCCAAGGAAGGAAACCATGAAGTCTGTCGCCCTGCCCCTGATTGCCCTGCTCGCCTTTGCTGGCTACACCGTTTCGGTGATGCTCCAGGCCGAACAGTCGTTGATTGAATTTGGCATCAGCCTGATGTCGCGGCCTGATACGGCGCAGGTGGTGATAGATCTTTATCTGTTGGCGACGCTGGCCGGGGTGTGGATGTACAGCGATGCGCGCAAGCGTGGGCGGTCGGCATTGTCCGTCATTCCCTATCTTTTGCTTACTGCGGTTTTTGTGTCGGTTGGGCCGTTGTTGTATCTCGTGGTTCGTGGGTGGCAGGATCGGAAAAAAACCGTCAGCGTCTCGCAAGAGGTCTGATCAAAGATATGTGATGCTGTTGAGATCGCCATCGCCAGCAAGCCGGCTCCTACAAGGTTGCGTGTGCCTGTTCATTGATCGTGATGGACGATTTGTAGGAGCCGGCTTGCTGGCGAAGGCGGCCTGTCAGCCAATGCATCTATTTCGCCAACCGCCTGAGCCCCAGCACCATCACCCCCGCCCCCAGCATCATCGCCGTCAGAAACAACGGATACGAAACCCACCACGGCGTACCCGCCGTCATCATGCTGAACTCGGACATACCACCAATGCTCGCAATGAGGTTCAACGGCAGGAACACCACGTTGATCAGTGTCAGTTTGCGCAGCAGGTTGTTCATGCTGTTGTTCATCAGGTTGCCCCGGGCATCGATCAGCCCGGAGAACACCGTGGAGTAGATTTCCGCCTGTTTGTAGCACTGGTTGTTTTCGATGATCAGGTCGTCGATCAGGCCGATGGCCTCGGCGCTGAAGCGCTGTTTTTCCGCGTGGTTGCGCAGCCGGGTCAGGACCGCGCCGTTGCTGTGAATCGCGTTGATGTAATAGATCAGGCTTTCGCTGAGGTTGAACATCTGGATCAGATGCTGGTTCTGCATCGAAGCGTTGAATTTCTGCTGCAACTCCCGCGCGGCCAGCTTGATCACCTTCAGATGGCCGAGGTAGTGATGGATGTTGTTGAACAGCAGGTCGAGCAATACATCCAGTGGCGTGTTCAACTTCTGACGGGTGCCGAGCCCATGCAACGGCGAATCGTCGGTGGCGATCACCAGCAAACGCTGCGCACAAAAGAGCAAACCGCAAGACGACACTTCGAACGCCAGGCTGTCGGCGCCGGAATAGTTTTCCGGACGCTTCCAGATCAGGAACAAATTATCGGGGTGAAACTCGATACGCGACACCTCGTCCGGGTCCAGCGCCGAGGCCAGCGCGTGTTCATCGAGCTTGAAATGGCTGTGCAGCAAGTCGCGCTCGGCGGCATCGGGGTTGCTGAACAGCATCACCTCGGCGTCCAGCCGTTCGACCGCATGCAGCACGCCGTGGGTCAGTTGAAAGCTCTTGATCATCGGCCGGTCACCAGGCCTGGCCGCGACGTTTCAGTTCCAGGCGCCGGACAAACTCTTCCAGTACCAGCGAGTACAAATCGTCCTGCAAGTAGGCGTCTTCGATGCCAGCGTCCATGTTCGGGTTGTCGTTGACCTCGATCACCACCACCTTGTCGCCGGACTGTTTGAGGTCGACGCCGTAGAGGCCGTCGCCAATGAGGTTGGCGGTTTTCACCGCCAGTTCCACGACTGCGCGGGGCGCTTCATGGACCGCCAGCGTGCGGCATTCGCCGTTGATGTCCTGACCCTTGGCCTTGTGGTTGTAGATCTGCCAGTGGCCCTTGGACATGAAGTATTGGCAGGCAAAGATCGGTTTGCGGTTAAGCACGCCAATGCGCCAGTCGTACTCGGTGTAGAAAAACTCCTGAGCCAACAGCAACACCGAATGTTCGAACAGTTCGGCCGTCGCCTCGAGCAAGGCTTGCTGGCTTTCGACCTTGATCACACCGCGAGAGAAACAACCGTCGGGGATCTTCAATACCAGCGGAAAGCCCAGACGTTCACCGACCCGCTCGAAGTCTTCCGGTCGCTCCTTGTAGAGGATTTCGGTGGCGGGCATGCCCAGCTGATGGCTTTTGAGCAGGTCGGTCAGGTAGACCTTGTTGGTGCAGCGCAGGATCGACGCCGGATCGTCCATCACCACCAGCCCTTCGCTCTCGGCTTTCTTGGCGAAACGGTAGGTATGGTTGTCGACACTGGTGGTTTCGCGGATCAGCAGGCCGTCGTATTCGGCGATGCGCGCGTAGTCCTTGCGCTCGATCAGCTCCACGTCGATGCCCAATGTCTTGCCGACGCGGACGAAATTGTCCAGGGCCTTGGGGTTGGGCGGCGGCAGCACTTCCTGCGGATCGTGCAGGATTGCCAGGTCATAGCGGGCCAATCGTCGCGAACGTGGCATGCGCCAGATCTTGCGACTGAAACTGTCCAGCGAGTTTGCAAAATGATCTTCCTGATCTTCGCGCAACTTGTGCAGCGCACCCGATTTGACACCTTCAATGTGCCAGCCGTTAGTTCGACGGAATTCAACCAATAATATCGGACACGGAAAGACTTCAAATAACTGACGCGCCAGATCCTGCAACGGTTCGATATTGGTCCTGCCAAAGTAAAGTGTCAGCGTGAAGCCTTCGGTATCGCTGTAAAGATGATTGCTCAGGGCTTTTTCCAGCGGTTTGTCCAAGTCATCGAGGGCCAGGCCGTACAGGGATTTCTTGGTCAGTTCACTGATGGTCCGCACCGACGGAATGACCTTGTGCCCCCGCGCCTCGGCCAACAACGAGCAGTAATAACCGTGCCCCAGGTACTTGTAGCTGCGGCACAGGTTGATCACCTGGACCCGTTTGCCCTGCTCGCTGTCGCGGGTCTGCTCGAGGTATTCCTGAGCCGTGACAATGTCTTCACTGGGGAAGTAGGAAGCCCAGTCTTCCTTGCGTTCGACGATGATAATCAACTGGCTGGAAGTTCTAACCGTTTCATTTAAAAAAGTTGCCGCCGGCAAAGTTTGCTCGGATACTTCGCGCCAATGACCCTGTACCGCTGACATAGTGATTGATCCGTTGGAGAACAAGACCTTTCCTATTAAGCACGAACTTTTTCGAAAGTCCCGTTTCGTTACGCAACTTTTACGGCGGTCATATGAATCCTGTCTTTCGCTTGGCGGTAGTTGAAGACTTACCCGCGTTGCTTGCACTCGAACAGCAATGCTTCACCACGGACCGGCTCACCAGCCGCAGTTTTCAATGGATGATCACCCGGGCGCACGGACAGCTGCTGGTGGCTGAACGCGACGGGCAATTGCTGGGTTACGCGGTGGTGCTGTTTCACCGAGGCACGTCGCTGGCGCGGCTCTACTCGATTGCCATCGCTGAACAGGCGCGCGGTAACGGGCTCGGCAAACAATTGCTCGAACACATCGAGGCATGTGCCCTTGAGCATGACTGCGCTTACTTGCGGCTGGAAGTGCGCATCGACAACCCCACGGCAATTGCCCTGTATGAGCGCAACGGTTATCGGCGTTTCGCACTGATTCACGATTATTACCAGGACCATGCCGATGCGCTGCGCCTGGAGAAACGCATCCTTCAGCATCGCGATGCGCGCAGCATCAAGGTGCCGTGGTATGCGCAGACCACCGATTTCACCTGCGGCCCGGCGTGCCTGTTGATGGCCATGGGCGCCTTGCACGCCGACCGCGTGCTGGAGCGCCGCGAAGAACTGCAGATCTGGCGCGAGGCGACCACCGTGTTCATGACCTCGGGCCACGGCGGCTGCAGCCCTCAAGGCCTCGCATTGGCGGCAGCGCGGCGTGGGTTCCGCGTGCGCTTGCAAGTGAGCATGGCGGGGCCGTTGTTTCTCGATGGCGTGCGTGATGAGCATAAAAAAGACGTCATGCGCCTGGTGCACGATGAATTCGCGGCCCAGTTGAACGCCACTGACGTCGAACAGGTGCTCGGCGGGCCATTGGACTTGCCGCGATTATTGGCCGATGGCGGGCAGCCGCTGGTGCTGATCAGCAGTTATCGGCTGACCCGTTCCAAATCGCCACACTGGGTGGTCGTCACCGATTGCGATGAAGAGTTTGTCTACCTGCACGATCCGGATGTCGACCATAGCCAGCATCGTCAGCCCATGGACTGCCAGCATTTGCCGGTGAGCCACGGGGAATTCGAGAAGATGTGCAGTTTCGGGCGGGGCAAGTTGCGGGCGGCGGTGATTCTGTATGCCCGGGTTAATCACTGAATTTTGTGGTGAATCTACCTATGCTTTCGCGAGCAAGCCCGCTCCCACATTTGATTTGTGTCGTTCACAGAGCCAATGTGGGAGCGGGATTGCTCGCGAAAGCGGTATATGATTTTTTACTTCAGGCCAATCTTGTACAGAGCCCCATCGTCCTCATCGGTGAGCACATACAAATACCCGTCCGGCCCCTGCCGCACGTCGCGAATGCGTTTGTTGAGTTCGCCCATCAAGCGCTCTTCGTGAACCACTCTGTCGCCGTCGAACTGCAGGCGAATCAGCTCCTGAGTGACCAGTGCACCGATAAACACGTTGTGCTGCCAAGGCTTGAAGCGGTCCGCATCGTAGAACGCCATGCCGCTCAGGCCAGGGGATTTTTCCCAGACGTGTCGCGGCGGGACGGCGCCTTCGGCGGTCTTGCCCCTGGCTTCCGGAATCGGCTGGCCGGAGTAGTTGATGCCATGGGTTGCCAGCGGCCAACCGTAATTCTTGCCGCGCTCGATGATGTTGACCTCGTCCCCCCCTAGTGGGCCATGCTCGTTTTCCCACAGCACGCCGGTCCAGGGATTGAGCGCCGCACCTTGCGGGTTACGCTGGCCGTAGGACCAGATTTCCGGGCGTACGCCGGACTGACCGACAAAGGGGTTGTCGTCGGGCACCTTGCCGTCCGGGTAGATGCGTACAACCTTGCCCTGCAGCTTGTCCAGATCCTGGGCCGTAGGCCGGTCGTTGTTCTCGCCAAGGGTGATGAACAGATAGCCATCGCGGTCGAACACCAGGCGCGATCCGAAGTGATTGCCGACCGAAAGCTTCGGTTCCTGACGGAAGATCACTTTGAAATTCCTGAGGGTGGTCAGGTCTTCGGACAACTGCCCGCGACCGACCGCCGTACCGGCCTTGCCGCCCTCACCCCCACCTTCGGCATAGGACAGATAAACGGTGCGGTCCTGCTGGAAGTCGGGCGACAGCACCACATCCAGCAGACCGCCCTGACCCTTGGCCCAGACTTGCGGTACGCCACTGAGTGGTGCAGAGCGTTTGCCATCGGCGCTGATCACCCGCAGGTTGCCGGGCCGTTCGGTCACCAGCATCCCTTGTCTGTCAGGCAGAAAAGCCAAGGCCCACGGATGGTCCAGCCCCTTGACGATCGTCGTCACCTCAAGGGTGCCCTGCTCGCTTTTCAGTTCTTGTACGGACGCGGCAAGAACAGGCGCCGCGACGGTGATCAATGCGCTGGCACAGACTGTGGCCAGGAGGGATGTTCGCAACATTCACGATTCCTTTTGTCGTCAGAATGGCTGGCAGGATTGACGTCCTGCCACTCAACGGTTGCTGGTGTCTGCGTCTTGGTGGGGCGGATTGGGGATGAATTTCGGCGGGCTGGCGGGCACCGACCGATCCTGGGGATAGCGGTTGCCGATGCCGCCGTTGTCCAGCGTTGGCGGCCGCGGAACCGGCACAGTGTTGGGCCCGCGAATGACCGGAGCGCTGGGCTGCGTGCCTTGCATGCTGTTGGGGTTGGCCTTGCGAATCGGGCTGTTGTAGGGATTGCTGGCGGCGCCCGTCGGACTTTGGGCCAACAGCAGAGACGACGGGACGTCAGCCAGGGCCGAATTGCTCAGCACGCCACTCAATGCCATCGCGATGATGCCAAGCGCTAATCGGTTCATGGGCGACCTCTCTACGTGATTACAACCTTCGATAGCACGCTACGCCCAGGGTTCGGATTTGTTAACCAAAACCTCCCCGGCAAGATGTAACACGAAGTTGATCCCCCGGCGGGCCAGGGCCACACGCGGCTGAAACTTTTGCGCCGGGCCACGGGTCACCTGATCATCACTCGCGAGTAGACGACCATGGCACGGGCAATCTGGAAAGGCGCAATCAGTTTTGGGCTGGTGCATATCCCTGTGGCGCTGGTCTCGGCGACGTCTTCGCAAGGGGTGGATTTCGACTGGCTCGACAGCCGCAGCATGGAGCCGGTGGGCTACAAGCGCGTAAACAAGGTCACCGGCAAGGAAGTGACCAAGGAGAACATCGTCAAGGGTGTGCAGTATGAAAAGGGTCGCTACGTGGTGCTCAGTGAGGAAGAGATCAAGTCGGCGCACCCGTTATCCACGCAAACCATTGATATCTTTTCCTTTGTCGACGCCGAACAGATTCCTCTGCAAAACATCGACACGCCCTACTACCTCGCGCCGGACAAACGCGGTGGCAAAGTCTATGCGTTGCTGCGCGAAACCCTGAGCAAAACCAACAAGGTCGCCCTCGCCCATGTCGTTTTGCACACCCGCCAGTATTTGGCCGCGCTGATGCCACTGGACTCGGCGATGGTGCTGGTGATGCTGCGCTGGCCAGCGGAAGTCCGCAGCCTCGACACGCTGGAACTGGGCAGCGAGGTGACCAAACCGGAGTTGGCCAAGGGTGAACTGGACATGGCCAAGCGTCTGGTGGAGGACATGAGCGGCGACTGGAGCCCGGACGATTATCGCGACAGTTTCGAAGACAAGATCATGGCGCTGGTCGAGAAGAAAGCGAATGAAGGGAAGATTGAGGATGTCGAGACGGCGACGGGCGAGGAAGAGCGCAAGACGGCAGATGTTATTGATTTGACCGAGTTGCTTAAACGCAGTTTGGGGGGCAAGGCTGGCGGGAAGACGGCTGCGAAACCGAAGGCAGCGGAGAAACCGGCGGCGGCGAAAAAAGCCACCAAGCGCTCCAGTGGTTGACGGATAGTGATGCATTCATCTGTTGTGCGGTGATTGTGCCGGCCCCATCGCGAGCAAGCCCGCCCCCACATTGGTCCTGCGAACGACACAGATCAAATGTGGGAGCGGGCTTGCTCGCGATGGCGCAATACGCGGCGACGCAGAAATCAGACCCAGACAAAAAACGCCAGCAACCCGGCAAAAATCGCCCACTTCTCCAGGTAATACAGCTTGCGGTTGCGCTTCTTCAGCGCTTTGCCGCGCAGGCGAATTTTGTAGATTTTGGCGAACAGACGATTGATACCGCCCGTCTTGTCGCCGGCATCGTTCGGCGCGCCCGCCGCCGACATCACGTTACGGCTGAACCAGCCGTTGAACGCCGCCGCCCAGCGGTACTTCATCGGCCGCTCGACGTCGCAGAACAGAATGATGCGGTTCTGCTGCGTGGTGTTTTCAGCGTAATGAATGAAGGTTTCATCGAACATCACCGCTTCACCGTCGCGCCAGTGATAATTCTCGCCATCGACGTTGATGTAGCAGCCAGCGTCGTTCGGCGTTTCCAGGCCCAGGTGATAACGGTAAGAACCGGCATACGGATCGCGGTGGCGCACCAGTTTCGAACCGGGTGGCAGTTCGGCGAACATCGCGGCCTTGATCGAACCGATGCTCTGCACCAGCTCGGTGGTGCGCGGGCAGAGCTTCATCGCCGAGGGATGACTGTCGCCATACCACTTGAGGTAGAAGCGCTTCCAGCCGGTCTTGAAGAACGAGTTGAAGCCGACGTCGTCGTATTGGTTGGAACGCTTGATCTCACCAGCCTTCAGCAAGTTCTGACCTTCGGCGCGGATTTCTTCCCAATGGGTCTGCAACGGGCTCAGGTCCGGGAATTCGGCCGGATCGAGGTAGGGCTTGTTGGGGATTTTCGAGAACAGGTACAAGAAGCAATTGATCGGCGCGAGAAACGTCGAATGATCGCTGAGTTGTCGGCCCAGCTTATGGCGCACGCGACCGCGCAGGTGAACGTACGCAATCGATACAACATAAACAGCAGCAATGATGAGTTTCACGGGAATCGTCACACGTCAGAAGTGAACAAACTGCGTCCTTGCCAGCCCTGTGGCCCTGGGATCTTTGTGCAGCGTCTGAATACGAAATATTGTCCCTGAGCCGCGTCCTTGAGCATTGCGGTGACCGGCGGCAGGTTCAAAGATGGCATTTTAGCCACTGTTTGTAACAAATAGTTAGCGTTCAAGTGTGAAAATCTGTCCGTCGATGCTGCCAAAGCAACCGTACGGCCTCAATGCCCTATCGTTTAAAGAGCCAGACCAGTACAATCGCCGCCAAACATTACGCGCCCCCCTTGGTTGATGACGGGAATGAACCCCGTCTCAGCGCACTTCGACTCGGGCCAAGCGCTCCACATGCTGCTGTCCACTTATTGCCAGATGGACCTTCCGCTTCTGACCGGGATGTATTTCCCGTGGTTCGAAAACCGGAAACGGGTACTGAATCGGTACTGCCGCACCCCTAGCTACTCTGAATGCTTCGCAGGAAAAACCTTTGATCTCTACAGCTAACATCACGATGCAGTTCGGCGCCAAGCCGCTATTCGAAAACGTTTCGGTCAAATTCGGCGCGGGCAACCGCTATGGCCTGATCGGCGCCAACGGCTGCGGCAAATCGACCTTCATGAAAATCCTCGGTGGCGACCTCGAGCCGTCCGGCGGCCAGGTCATGCTCGAGCCGAACGTGCGCCTGGGTAAATTGCGCCAGGACCAGTTCGCCTACGAAGAATTCACCGTGATCGACACCGTGATCATGGGTCACGAAGAGCTGTGGAAGGTCAAGGCCGAGCGCGACCGTATCTACTCGCTGCCGGAAATGACTGAAGAAGACGGCATGGCCGTGGCCGAACTGGAAACCGAGTTCGCCGAAATGGACGGCTACACCGCCGAATCCCGCGCCGGCGAGCTGTTGCTGGGCCTGGGTATCGGCATCGAGCAACACTTCGGCCCGATGAGCGAGGTTTCCCCTGGCTGGAAACTGCGCGTTTTGCTGGCTCAGGCGCTGTTCTCCGATCCTGAAGTGCTGTTGCTCGACGAACCGACCAACCACCTGGACATCAACACCATCCGCTGGCTGGAAAACGTGCTGACCCAGCGCTCCAGCCTGATGATCATCATCTCTCACGACCGTCACTTCCTGAACAGCGTGTGCACCCACATGGCTGACCTGGATTACGGCGAGCTGCGTCTGTTCCCGGGCAACTACGATGAGTACATGACCGTGGCGACCCAGTCCCGCGAGCAGTTGCTGTCGGACAACGCCAAGAAGAAGGCACAGATTTCGGAACTGCAATCGTTCGTCAGCCGCTTCTCGGCCAACGCCTCGAAAGCCAAGCAGGCCACTTCCCGCGCCAAGGCGATCGACAAGATCCAGCTGGCCGAGGTCAAGCCTTCGAGTCGCGTGAGCCCGTTCATCCGTTTCGAACAAACCAAGAAGCTACACCGTCAAGCGGTCATCGTCGAGCGCATGGCCAAAGGCTTCGACGGCAAGACACTGTTCAAGGACTTCAGCTTCCAGGTTGAAGCGGGCGAGCGTGTTGCGATCATCGGCCCGAACGGTATCGGTAAAACCACCCTGCTGCGCACCCTGGTCAACGAACTGACCCCGGATGCCGGCACCGTGAAGTGGACCGACGCCGCGGAACTGGGCTACTACGCCCAGGACCACGCGCACGACTTCGAAGACGACTGCAACCTGTTCGACTGGATGGGCCAGTGGACCCAGGGCGGCGAGCAGCTGGTTCGCGGCACCCTCGGCCGGATGCTGTTCTCCAACGACGAGATTCTGAAGTCGGTCAAGGTCATCTCCGGTGGTGAGCAAGGTCGCATGCTGTTCGGCAAGCTGATCCTGCAAAAGCCGAACGTGCTGATCATGGACGAACCGACCAACCACTTGGACATGGAATCCATCGAAGCGCTGAACCTGGCGCTGGAGAACTATCCGGGCACGCTGATCTTCGTCAGCCACGACCGTGAGTTCGTCTCGTCGCTGGCGACCCGCATCATCGAGTTGAGCCCTAGTGGCGTGATCGACTTCAGCGGCACTTATGATGATTACCTGCGTAGTCAGGGTGTTGTGTTCTAAGCACACCTTGCGGCAACCGAAAGCCTCGTCCCTGTGACGGGGCTTTTTGCATTTCAACAACAAAAAACTTGAGCCTGCGTACCACAATTCTGTAAGAGCCGGCTTGCTGCGGGCGGCGTTCCGGCGATGGCGATCTCGAGGACGCCATCGCCAGCAAGCCGGCTCCTACAAAGAGGGATGTTCAAGGCTAAACCTGTTTGCTTTGATCGTTAGCCTGCTTTCTTTTATTTCACACCCGCGCCATGATGCAGTTCTCCCACCGCCGCCCGCGAACGAGCCCTCATGTCTGCGCAGCAACTGCCACCGCAAAGCTCTATGGCGATCACCCTGCAGATCGTCTCCATCGTTTTCTATACCTTTATTGCCTTCCTCTGCATCGGTCTGCCGATTGCGGTATTGCCGGGTTATGTCCACGAGCAGCTCGGTTTCAGTGCGGTCGTGGCCGGGCTGACCATCGGCTCTCAATACCTCGCCACCCTGCTCAGCCGCCCGATGGCCGGGCGCATGTCGGACAGCGTCGGCACCAAGCGAGCGATTGTTTACGGGTTGTCAGGGATTGTGTTGAGTGGCGTGCTGACGTTGGTGTCGACGCTGTTGCAAAGCTTTCCGCTGACGAGCCTGTTGATCCTGATCGCCGGCCGCTTGTTGCTGGGGATCGCCCAGGGCCTGATCGGCGTCGGCACCATCAGTTGGTGCATGGGTCAGGTGGGCGCTGAACACACCGCACGCTCGATCTCCTGGAACGGTATCGCGTCCTACGGCGCCATCGCCATTGGTGCGCCGCTGGGTGTGGTGATGGTGGCGGAATATGGTTTTGCCAGCCTAGGGATCGCGCTGTCATTTCTGTCGGCGTTGGCGCTGGTGCTGATCCGCAACAAACCCTCGGTGCCGGTGGTTCGCGGTGAACGCATGCCGTTCTGGGCAGTGTTCGGGCGCATTGCACCGTTTGGCGCAAGCCTGAGCCTGGCCTCTATCGGCTACGGCACGTTGACCACCTTTATTACTCTGTATTACCTCAGCCGTGGCTGGACCGGCGCCGCGTATTGCCTGACGGTGTTCGGGGTCTGCTTCATCCTGGCGCGCTTGCTGTTTATTTCGGCCATCAGCCGTTTCGGCGGTTTCACCTCCGCGATTGCCTGCATGAGCATTGAAACGGTGGGCCTGGTGCTGCTGTGGCTTGCGCCTTCGACCGGTTTTGCCCTGGTCGGTGCTGGCCTGGCCGGGTTCGGTTTGTCGCTGGTGTATCCGGCGCTGGGGGTAGAGGCGATCAAACAGGTGCCCAATTCCAGTCGCGGTGCGGGGTTGAGTGCCTATGCGGTGTTTTTCGATTTGGCACTGGCGATTGCCGGGCCGGTGATGGGCGCGGTGGCGTTGAATCTGGGGTATTCGTGGATATTCTTCAGCGCGGCGTTGTTGTCGATCACTGGCCTGGGTTTGACCCTGCTACTCAAACGCCGCGCAATGGCCTGAGACCCGTAATCCGTTGTGCTAGACAGCTTCTGTGGCGAGGGGGCTTGCCCCCTCGCCACAGGGGTTCGTTCCCACCGGGTATGCGCAGGTTATTGATCAGCCGTTTGCATCCCCGCACGGGTCGGCACGCCCAGCGCATGGGAAAAGAACCGCCCGGCTTCGGAAATCATGTTGCGGTGAATGTCTTCGCGGTCGACACCGTCGGCATCGGTGCACAGCGCCGGCATGGCGGCGATTTGTTCTTCGTTGCACGGCGCCAGGAACACGAAGTGTCCTGCCCCGGCCAATAACTTGAAGTCCGGCGCGATCGGCAGTTTGCGCGCCAGCGCCGCGGCGTTTTTGTCGAATGCCACCAGTTTGTCGCCGTCGCCGCTGTAAAGCAGCACCGGCACATGCACGTCGGCCAGGGTGTGACGGCCGAACTTCAGGCTCAGCGGCGCCATCAGCAACAGCGCGTGAACCCTTGGATCCGCGACCGGTTGCAGGTCATCACGGTCGACGATCAACTCGCCCTGGGTGTTGCAGGCATCGCGATCGTCCGGACGTTCCTGGCAGTAGCGACGCAACCGGTCCAGATCGGGCGTCGCGCCGGACAGAATCAGCGCCGTCTCCCCACCCGCCGAGTACCCGATCACGCCGACCTGATCGGCATTGACGAACGGCGCGAGCATGCGGTCGCCCAAGGTGGCGGTAATGGCTTCGGAAATCTGGATCGGCCGGCCGTACAGGTTGCTCAAGGTGCCGAGGCGGCTGTGGTCTTTGGAGTTGTCGCCGGGATGAATCACCGCCACCACCACAAAACCCTTGCGCGCCAGCGACGTGGCGAGGTCGTGCAGGGCCAGCGGTGTTCCGGTGTTGCCGTGGGACAACATCAACATTGGAAAACGGCCGATGGCGACGCGGGTGTCTTCGCCCGCTTCGACCGTGTAGCCCTCGAGTTTGCTGGTGTGCTCCCGGTCGCTGGAGGGGTAGAACGCGATGGCGCGCATCGGTTGCAGGTCCAGCGGATCGAGAAAGCTCATCTCATGGAAGCCGACGCTCCAGTGAGGATGTGGCGCAGGCGCGGCGTGCACTGAATTCAGGCTGCTGAGCAGGCAAATCAGTAACGTTGCACAAAGACGCACCATGGGATGCCCCACCTTTGTTACATGACCGGAAAGCCTGTTCTCCATCGACTACCGAGGAAGCGGCCTTGTACCAGCATGGCGGCCAACAAGGTCGTTACAGAACAGGGACGTAAACCCTCGACTGCATAACCTGGGCCACAACATGAACGAATTAAGAAACTGCTAGAAATAGTCAGAAACAAAAAACTCCGCATCTGACACTTGCGTGATCAGAATACAGAGTTTTTTGGGGTGTTGCCCGAGCTGATTTACATCTTTACGCAAGCCTTACGCGGCAGCGAACAGTTGCTCGCTGATCTGCGTCTGGGCATCGCCCATGGCTTTGGTACGCACTTCGTCACCGTAAGCCAGGCCGTGAGCACGGACGAATTCGATGTCGGTGATGCCAATGAACCCGAACAGCACTTTCAAGTAATCTTCGTGAGCGACACCAGTGGCCTGACCGACATGCAAGCCGCCGGAAGTCGACACGATCACGACTTTCTTGCCACCGCACAGGCCTTCAGGGCCGGCTTCGGTGTAACGGAAAGTTTGACCGGCAACGGCGATGCGGTCGATCCATGCCTTGAGTTGGGTCGGGATGGTGAAGTTGTACATCGGCGCGGCAATGACCACGGCATCGGCGGCGAGGAATTCGGCCAGCGTCGAGGCGCTCAGTTCGGCTTCGTGCTGTTGGGCGGCGTTACGCAGTTCGCTGGCGGTGCCGGCGGCGACCAGGGTGGTCGCGGAGAAATGGCTGATGGCATCGCTGGCCAGGTCGCGGTAAGTCACCACGGCGCTTGGCTCGGCGGCTTGCCAGGCTTTAACGACTTCACTGCTCAGCTGACGGGAAGCCGAGTTGTCACCAAGAATGCTCGAATCGATATGCAGCAATTTCATGTGGGATCTCCAGGTGAGGATCGCCACGGGGCGATCTGATGGGAACAATCCTACAGACGAAACCAATGGCTGATTAGACTGCAACAATGCGATAGTTCGTCTCACTGATAGAACAATCGAGTTAAAACCATGCAAGACCTCAATGACCTCTACTACTTCGCCAAGGTGGTCGAAGCCGGCGGTTTCGCCGCAGCCGGGCGTTTGCTGGGCATTCCCAAGTCGAGGTTGTCGCGGCGAATCGCCGAACTGGAAGAACGCCTTGGCGCGCGCCTGCTGCAACGCACCACGCGACAGCTGAAGTTGACTGCCGTGGGTGAACGTTACTTGCGGCACTGCCAGGCCATGCTGCTGGAAGCCGAGATGGCCGATGAAGCCGTGGCCAGCATGTCCAGCGAGCCTCGCGGCCGCTTGCGGGTGTCCTGCCCGGTCGGGCTGGCGCACGAAATGCTGCCGACAATAATCAGCCGCTTTCTCGAAAAATACCCGCAGGTTCAACTCGAAGTGCTGCTGCTGAACCGCCGGGTCGATCTGGTGACCGAGGGCGTGGACGTCGCCCTACGTGTGCGGGAATTGGGTGATGAAGACCCGTTGCTGGTCACCCGACGCCTGCGTCAGGCGCAGATGCTGTTGGTGGCCAGTCCGGACTTTCTCCATGGGCGAGCGATCAATCATCCCGAGGACCTCAAGAGTCTGCCGGTGCTTGGCGCCCTTGAAGCCGACCGCATGGTGCATATCCGCATGCTCGATCAACAAGGTAAAAGTCATGAACTCGCGCTCGAAGCCCGACTGGGCATCGACGACTTCATCGTGCGCAGGGCCTGCACCCTCGCGGGCCAGGGCTTTACCATGCTGCCGATGATGTATTGCGAACAGGAACTGGAAAGCGGCGCGCTGGTGCAGTTACTGCCCGACTGGTCTTTGCCTGGTGGCTGGCTGCAAGCGGTCTACCCTCACCGGCGCGGGGTCATGCCGGCAGTCCGCGCCTGGCTCGACCATTTGATCGAATCATTCAATAGCTGTGGAGACCGACTGATATGAAAGCTGGACGCATGAGCGAAGAGGATGTCGCACACTTCTGTCTCGCGCTGCCGGGTGCGCGGGAAGACTACAAGTGGGGTGGCGTGCGGGTGTTTTCGATTGCCGGGAACAAGATGTTCGCCCTGCAGAACCTGCGGGGCGAATCCCTCGCCTTCAAGGTCGACAAGGACCTGTTTCTGGGGCATTGCGATCGCCCCGGTGTTCATCCGGCGCCGTATCTGGCGCGGGCCCAGTGGATCATCATGCAAACGCCCTACCCGCTGGGCACCGAGGAACTGCAAAGCCTGTTGCAACGTTCCCATCAACTGGTGGTGAGCAAGCTGCCCAAGCGCACGCAGGTCGGGCTGCTGCTTTAGAACAGCGCCAACAGGTTTGCCTCCAGAAACAGCTGATCAATCCAGAACACTTGATGCAGCAATACGATCATCCAGAACAACAGCTGAAATGACACTTTGCGCGTCTTGTGCCGGAATACTTGCTGGGCCAGCAAAGCGCCCGGCCAGCCGCCGGCGAGCTCCACCGCATGCAAGACATTTTCCGGCGTACGCCAGCTATCGGTGCGGGCCTTGCGCTTGTCGCGCCAATAAAGGAAGAACGCCAACACGCTGACGATGCCGTAGGCCGCCAGGGGAATCAGTGAAATCCCTCGCAGCCAAAACGACAACGAGCCTGTCAACGGCAGTGCGCACACGACCGCGAACACCAGCAGCTTCAGTCGCAGGTTGTGAATCTCGCCCCCGGACCGGCGTCCGGGACTGTTGCGCCCGCCGGCATCATTCATGGCTTGACCGCAGTCCAGTCGACCCAGCCGAACTGCCAGGTGGCAAGAATCACCAGACCGAACGCAATGCGATACCAGGCAAACGCCGCATAGCTGTGGCTGGCGATGAATATGAGCAAGCCTCTGACGGCGATCATCGCGAAGATGAACGCGGTGACAAAACCGATGGCGAACACCGGAAAATCAGCCGGCACAAACAAGTCGCGATACTTGTAGCCCGAGTACACCGCCGCTCCGACCATGGTCGGCATCGCCAGGAAAAACGAAAACTCGGTGGCGGTCTTGCGCGACAGCCCGAACAGCAAACCACCAATGATCGTCGAGCCGGAACGCGATGTGCCGGGAATCATCGCCAGGCACTGGGCGAAGCCGACTTTCAAGGCGTCTTTCCAGGTCATCTCGTCAACGGTTGATGCATGCACCTCATGTTGACGCTGTTCCGCCCACAACATCACGATGCCGCCCACGACCAATGCCGTGGCCACGGTAATCGGATTGAACAGGTATTGGTGGATCAGGTCAGCAAAGATCACCCCCAATACCACGGCCGGCAAGAAGGCAATCAGCAGGTTGGCGGTAAAGCGCCTGGCGCTGGGCTGCGTCGGCAAGCCAACCACCACATCGAAAATCTTGCGCCGGAATTCCCATACCACGGCGAGGATCGCGCCGAGCTGGATAATGATGTTGAACGCCATGGCCCGCTCACCACCGAAATTGAGCAAGTCGGCCACGATGATCTGGTGTCCGGTACTGGAAATGGGCAAAAACTCCGTCAGCCCTTCTACAACGCCAAGTATCAATGCCGAAAAGGCAGTCCAAAGGTCCATCAATCCCCCAAGAAGCGATGCGCGACGGCATGCCCCGTTAATATTTTTTCAGAAACAGTCAGCGTAGCTAAAAGGCCCGCGCGCAGAATCCGGACGGAACCGCAAAAATTCCGTGAAACATCGACTTGGACTCAGGTTTTTCCGCGCGGGGCCGAAATCCTATCAGACAAGCCTGATTAACGCTGCCACGTTATAGGACTTGGGTCTGATATGGCCGATCGACAAAGTGTGGTTGGATGCTGGCGATCATTTATTACAAGAAAAAGAAACTGGAGTGACAGCGTTATGAGCAGCTTGCGAAATATGTCGATCAGCCGCCGTTTGTGGCTCATTTTGATCGTGGCCGTCATGATGCTTTTGACGTTGGGCGTGTTGATGCTCAAGCAGATCCACGAAGACCTTTATCACGCCAAGGCCCAGAAAACCCAGCATGTGGTGCAGACCGCCAGCGGCATTCTGACCTATTACCACGGCCTCGAAACGGCCGGCACGCTCACACGCGAGGCCGCGCAGAAACAGGCGCTGACCGCCGTTCGCGGCCTGCGCTATGACCAGAACGACTACTTCTGGATCAACGACCTGACGCCGGTGATGATCATGCACCCGGCCAACCCGAAACTCGATGGGCAGAACCTCTCGGCGATCCGCGACCCGGACGGGTTTGCGCTGTTCAATGAAATGGTCGCCCTCGCCAAAGCCAAGGGCGCCGGCGCGATCGACTATCGCTGGCCGAAACCGGGCGCCAGCGAGCCGGTAGCAAAAACGTCCTACGTCAAACTGTTCGAACCCTGGGGCTGGGTGATCGGCTCGGGCGTATACATCGATGACATGCAAGCAGAATTCACGGCTCAGGTCTGGAAAGCGACCGTCGTCGGGCTGGTGATTGCCGCCATCATGGCGTTGCTGGTGATCCTGATTGCCCGCAGCATCGTGCGCCCGCTCCAGGACACCGTGAACGCCATGGCCAACATTGCCAGCGGCGAAAGCGATCTGACACGCACCCTCGATACCCATGGCCAGGATGAAGTGACGCAACTGGCCCGCCACTTCAATGCCTTTACCGCCAAACTGCGGTTGGTGATCAGTCAATTGCAGGCGTCCGCCAGCGCGCTGGGCCAGTCGTCCAGCGAGCTGGGCAACGACGCCGCACAGGCCCAGCAGCGCAGTCAGCAGCAATCCCAGCAGATGGAACTGGTGGCCACGGCCATCAATGAAGTGACGTACGGCGTGCAGGATGTGGCCAAGAACGCCGAACAGGCGGCCAGCGAAATGCGCGATGCTGAATCCCAGGCGCAACAGGGCCAGGTCAACATCGACAGCAGCCTGCAACAAATCGACAGGTTGTCGGGCACCATTGATCAGGCCGTGGAAGTCATCCGCACACTGGCCACCGAAAGCACCCAGATCGGCAGCGTGCTTGAAGTGATCCGCTCCATCGCCGAGCAAACCAACCTGCTCGCCCTCAACGCCGCCATCGAGGCCGCCCGGGCCGGCGAGCAAGGTCGCGGGTTTGCCGTCGTCGCGGATGAGGTGCGCCTGCTGGCCCAGCGCACCCAGAAGTCCACCGCCGAGATCCAGTCGATGATCGAACGCTTGCAAGGCCACTCCGAAGCGGCGGTCAAGGTCATTGGCGACAGCAGTCGCGCGTCCCAGCTGACCATCGAACAGGCCGGCCTCGCCGGTGCGAGCCTGAACGCCATTGGCCAGGCACTGCGCAATCTCAATGGCCTGAACGCCTCCATCGCCAGCGCCACCTTGCAACAGTCCCACGTGGTCGAGGACATCAACCAGAACGTCACCCAGGCCGCCGGTTTGTCCCACAGCACTGCGCTGGCGGCGGAACAGTCGAGTGTGGCGAGCGTGCGGCTGAAGGATCTGAGCGAACAATTGAACGGGCTGCTCAAACAGTTCCGCGTCTAAAACCAAACACTGACCCTGTGGCGAGGGGACTTGTCCCCGTTCGGCTGCGAAGCAGTCGTAGATTTTTTGGGACCGCTTCGCGGTCCAACGGGGACAAGTCCCCTCGCCACAAAAATCCTCTCGTAACAAAAGCACTCTCGCCACAGAAGCCTCATCAATACAATCCCGGTACAATCCGCTCCCTCTACGATTTTCCCAAGGAACCTCCATGTCCGGGCTTGAACTGTTTGCCGCCACCCTCGGTGTCATTGCCGTCTGGTTGACGGTCAAACAGAACCCCTGGTGCTGGCCGATCGGCCTGGTCATGGTGTCGCTTTACAGCTGGGTCTTTTTTGAAGTGAAGCTGTATTCGGACATGCTGTTGCAGGTGATCTACGCCGCGCTGCAACTCTATGGCTGGTGGCAGTGGACGCGCGCGGGGGCCGCGCGGCAGGGCCGGCAGGTTAGCCAACTGAAGGGGGAATCGATCGTGTCAGGCCTGGCCATCGGTGCCGTCGGCAGCCTGTTGCTCGGCGCGGCCATGGCACACTGGACCGATGCCGCCCAACCCTGGCTCGATGCGGCGTTGACCGGTTTCAGTCTGGTGGCGCAGGTCTGGATGGCACAAAAGCGCGTTCAATGCTGGCCGCTATGGATCACCCTGGATGTGATTTTCGTCGGGCTCTTCATCTATAAGGGCATGTACCTGACCGCCGGGCTCTATGGGTTGTTCACCGTGATTGCCGTAGAAGGCTGGCGGGAATGGCGCGCCGACCCGGCGTTGCGCACATGAAAGTCCTGGTACTGACAGGTCCCGAATCCAGCGGCAAGAGCTGGCTCGCAGCCGAGTTGCAAGCGCGTTTCGGTGGGGTGCTGGTCGACGAATATGTGCGCTGGTTCATCGAGCAAAATCCGCGGGACACCTGCCTGGCCGACATCCCGGACATCGCTCGCGGGCAACTGCAGTGGGAGGATGAGGCCCGCGCCCGGCAGCCATCGCTGCTGATTCTCGATACTCACTTGCTGAGCAACATCCTGTGGAGCCAGACCCTGTTTGGCGATTGCCCCGCGTGGATCGAGCAGGCGCTGCTGGCTCGCCAGTACGACTTGCACCTGCTGCTGTCTCCCGAACAGGTCGACTGGATGGACGATGGCCAACGCTGCCAACCCGATTTGAGTGAACGCCGGGCATTTTTCGACGCAACCCTGACATGGCTGGAAACCCATCGACAGCCGTTTCAAGTGTTGCAGGGAGACTGGGCCGAGCGTCGTCTGCAGGCGCTTCGAGCCGTCACGTTACTGCTGGAGCCCTGACCCGGTTTTTGGGTTTCTCACCCAGAAAATCCCCTGTTTCGGGGGGGAAAGTGTCCATACCTGTTACACCCTGCCCGCCCCAAACAGGCCGTTTCAACGGCCTGCCCCCTCTTCGCCCGCACCTGTTAATCACGTAATACACCTCGACGCAAACCCTTGTTCCAGAGCATTGCAACCGCTTTTGCTGGTCAAAAGCGCATGTGCGTGTCTCAGACGTGAAACAGCCCCGACAGCACCTTCCCGGACAAAACTTTTAACCCATTGAATTAAAACAAAATTCAAAAAACGGCACAGCATTCGCTCTCTCCTCCCACATCGCTGACTAGGGCCAGCCCACAAAAAGAAGGAATTGCCGCTGTGGGGACTTTCAATAAAGGCTGCACCTGCCTCCTCCTGATCGGATGCGCACTGGGCTCAAGCGTCAGCCTGGCAGACGACGGCATCATCATTATCAAACGTGATGTCCAGACGCGAAACGCAGTACAAGCCCCAGTGGTTCCCGACCCTAACCCCACGACCGTCAATGCCAACCCCTCCAAGCTGATCCTCAGTCAGACGAACGAGCTGAACGACGGCGATTTTGCCAACGTCGCCAGTGGTGCAGGCATTACACGCCTGGTCAATTTAAACAACACCAATCTGGGCGGCAATATCACCACTCAAAACCAGATTTCCAATCTCCCCGCCGGCCGTTCGGGAGGGGGCAACGGTATTTCCAACCTGGTCAATTCAAGCGTCCAGCGAGGCCTGAGCGGCCTGAACGTCATTACGGGAGGCCGTTGAGATGAACCACAAGCTGCTGATTATCGCCATGTTTTGCAGCGCATCGAGCTTTGCTCAACCCCCCGTCGTCAATAACGCCGACATCAGCGGTTCAGGCATGCAGTACCAAGGCAACTTCGCGGTCAACCAGGCTGCGGGAGATCAGCAGCAACAGGCTAACGCCCGGGCCATCGCCATAGGCGATGCAGCCAGCGCGACCACTCAGATTCGCCAACGGCTGAACACACAGGTCGACCCCAGGATGGATGCTCGAGCCAGCATTCAGGGCGACTCCTTCAGCCACGGTAACGGCGTACTCGGCGTCAACCAGAGCGCGGGCGCCAGCAACCAGCAAGCCAATGCGCTGCGGATAAGCATCAGTAAGCAGCCGCAAAGTATCGACGACAGCGTCCTCATGCAACAGAACGTGGCGCTGCTCAAAAACTCCGATCCAACCGACTCTGCACCAGGCTATCGCCAGGTCACTACCAGTGATCAGGCTTTCACCGGTAGCCGTGGGGTGATTCAGTTGAATCAGAGCGCCGGGGTAGGAAACCGAATGGCTAATTCCCTGAGCGTACGGGTCGCGGACTGACCCAAAAAAGGTAGGAAACAACACTTAACCTAAAATAAGTACGGAGAATCACCATGAAACCTTCGATGGCACTCAAGCCTCTGGTTTTCGCAATTGCTGCGCTCATGGCTGTTGCTGTGCAAGCTGGAAACGATCGTCGTCACGATGACCACCACAATGGTCATAACAACAACGGTCACCACACGCCGCCTCCTACAAAGATCCCTGTCTATGCGACTGCCAATGCCTACGACAAACAGAGCAGTACCAACAATCGCATCCTTAACCAAGGGACTATCAACAACGCCGAAATGAGTGGCTCCGCAACCGGCGCCGACGGCAACGTGGGCATCAACGTGGCGGCAGGCGACGGCAACCAACAAGACAACGCTGCAGCCATCGCGAACGCTGGCGCCACCTCCGCACTCGATAACTCCTTCGTGTTCGGCGTTGCCACTGCCACTGCCAGCGTCAAGCAGTACAGCAACCATAACAAGGTCGACAACTACAACACCACGGCCTCTGCGGTGATGAGCCAGTCGGGTAATGGCGGCAACGGCAATATGGGGATCAACATTGCTGGCGGCGACCTGAACCAACAGAAAAACACCATGGCAATTGCCAACTCCAATGCTCCGCTCGGCAACGCTACAGCTACCGCCTCTGCTGATCAAAACGGCCCTGGTCTGGTAGTGAACAACAAGGCGGATCAGAACGTCGCCCTGACTACAGTGACATTAACCACAACCAAAAGCGGCAGTGCCTCTTTCAGCCATAACTCCGAGTTGAACGTTGATAAGAGCGCTTCCAGCAATTGGGCCAAGAGCGGTGCTAGCAGTTTTGACGTCAGCGGCACCAAGCACTTTGATGCAAGCGGTTCAAAAAGCACCGATAAGAGCGCTACCGGCCATGCTTCTATAGTCGCTTCCCTGGAAGCAGCGGCGGATGGTTCCAAATCCGTTACCGTTAATTATGGCCATGGCGATCGCACCCGCAGTTCGTCGTTCGATGCATCGCTTAACGCGTCGCTTAATGCATCTGTCGATACAGAGCACTCGAAGTCCACCGACTCTTCGTTCGCAAAAGAGTTCGATTCCTCGTTTGCAAAATCGTTTGACTCTTCGTTCGAGAAATCAGGCGAGAAATCGTCCGCTTCTACCAAACACGAAGTGAAGGGCTACACCGAAAGCAATTCATGGGATTTGAGCAACACAGTGTCCTATCAAATCCTGACCCCAAATGGCTGGGCAAACCCTGTGACCAACACCGCAACCCTGAGTGGTTCGGTTAATGGCGGCAGTGGCAACCTCGGCGTCAACGTGGCTGCCGGTGTAGGTAACCAACAAAGCAACTCGCTGGCCATTTCCAACCAATCGTTCTGATGGCTGACTCTGGAGGCCCCCTCACGGGGGCCTTTTTCAACACAACCAGAGGGCGTCCCACCATGCGCATTATCGCCTTGGTAGTTTTGCTTTGCGTGGCCAGCGTGATAGAGGCTGCACAACTGCCGCTTTCCGTCCTGCCGGGCGGCGCGGTGGTGTACAAGCCGATCCAGAGCGTACGCGAGCGTAAATTTGCCGACCTGGTGCAACAAAAAACCGACTTCAGTTGCGGTGCAGCTGCGCTGGCAACCATCTTGCGCCAGGCCTACTGGCTGGACGTGAATGAAGAACAGATCATCGAAGGCATGCTGGCACACGCCGATCAAGACCTTGTCCGCGTACAGGGCTTCTCCATGCTCGACATGAAGCGTTACGTAGAAAGCATCGGCATGCGGGCCCGTGGCTATCGGGTAGCGGCGGAAACGTTGAGCGATATCAGAATTCCCGTCGTGGTCCTCATGGATATCCGTGGCTACAAACATTTTGTAGTTCTGCAAAAAGTCCACAACGGCTGGGTCTATATCGGAGATCCGGTATTGGGTCATAAACGTTTCACTGTCGACGACTTTGTCAAAGGCTGGAACGGCATCATCTTTGCCGTCATTGGCCAGGGCTATGACAAAACCAATGCGCTGCTCGACCCTCCCCTGCCACTGACTGCCAAGAACCGTATTGACACCTTCAGCCCGGTGCAAGACGCAGAGTTGTTGGACTTCGGATTTATCCGAAGCGACTTCTTCTAATAACAAGGGAGCACGACGCTCCGGGAGCATCTAATGAAGACTCCAATCTGGCTGGCTGTAGTTTGCCTGGCCGCCAGCCTGCCAACCCAGGCACAGATATTCAAACCCATCGAGCTGAGCGATCAGGAACTGGCAAGCCTGCGAGGTCGCTATGTCATGCCGGGACGGATCGTCAGTTTCGGGATTGTCATGACCAGCACCTGGCAAAATGCCAACGGTCAAGTGATCGGGGCAACGTCCTCGATGCAAATTCAGCAAACGACCATCCAGCCACAGTTCTATGTGTCGATGATTGACGAAACAGGTAATGGCTCGACGGTTACTCAGGGCACCGGTACCGTCAGCGGCGGAAACGGTTTGAACACGACCCAGGGCGTCACTCAAGTTGTTCGCGCTGCCGGCGACAACAACAGCGCTTACAACAACGTTAATCTCAACGTCCAGAAAGGTGGCCAGGCTCCGCAGATGAACAACCAAGGGCAAGTACTGGCCGCGGGCTCAACCTTGACCCACGCCAATGGTGCCGGGGCGCTGAGCATTTCCTCTACCGGCGCGGGCGTGCAGCTCAATATCGTGGCCAATAACAACCAGGGGAGCATCGCGCAGCGTCTCGCCCAGGGCGGGCTCATGCAAAACGCGACCTTGCTTGGCGGTGGCAACCAGGTAAACAACCTGATGTCGATCAACGTTGTGCTGCGCGATAACCTGCCATCAACCAGTTCGCTGAATGGCAACCTGGATCAGCTCAAAGGTCTTCGCGCTCTCGGATTCTGATCTACGCTCAGTCTCATCAGATGTACTCAGAAGGGACGCCTAACCATGCACCGATCGTTAACGCTCAGAGCTATCGTTTGTTTGAGTAGCCTGGCACCGGGCACAATGCTTTACGCAGCATCGGATCCCCAGGTTGAAGCATTAAAACAAGAACTCATGGAGTTGAAACAGCGTTACGAAGCACAACAGAACGCGCTGATGGTCCTCGAACAGCGCGTTCGCCAGGTTGAAGAAACACCGGTGACACCGCCTCCCAAACGTTTGACCAAATCCCCTGCCGAACCGAGCAGGGGTGGCCAGACGGTGGCGGCTGGTGCGCCGGGAACCACCGGCAGTTCATACGGCCAATCGCTCAGAGATGATTCCGAGCCTGCGCAAAGCGTTTCCAACCTGTATGACGAAGCCAGTGGCTTTTTCGGTGGCGGCAAGTTCAGTGTGGAAACCGGCCTGACGTACACGCACTTCGATACACGTGCGCTGACGCTCAATGGCTTTCTGGCGCTGGACTCGATTTTCCTCGGCAACATCAACCTCGACCGCATCAAGGCCGACAACTGGACGCTGGACCTGACTGCCCGCTACAACGTGGCGCAACGCTGGCAGTTCGACATTAACGTCCCCGTGGTTTATCGCGAATCAACGTATTCCTCGGGTGGCGCTGGTGGTGCAGGCCCTGTGACGTCGGACGCAACCGTTACTCGCGACCCGACCATCGGCGATGTGAACGTGGGCGTTGCCTACAAGTTTCTGGATGAGTCGGCCAGCCTGCCCGACGCGGTCGCTACACTGCGCATCAAGGCACCCACCGGCAAGGATCCTTACGGCATCAAGCTGATCGAGGATCCGAACAACGATAACCTCGCGGTCCCCGAGGACTTGCCTACCGGTAATGGCGTCTGGTCGATCACCCCGGGTATCTCACTGGTCAAGACCTTCGACCCGGCTGTGCTGTTCGGCTCTTTGGCCTATACCTACAACATGGAGGACTCTTTCAGCGACATCAGCCCTCAGGTCGGCGCCAAGGTTAAAGGGGACGTGAAACTGGGCGATTCCTGGCAGGTCGGCGCCGGCATTGCATTCGCCTTGAACGAGAAGATGAGTATGTCGTTCTCGTTCACCGATCAGTTCGCCCGCAAAAGCAAGATCAAGCCAGACGGCGGCGATTGGCAATCGATTTCCAACAGCGATTACAACGCGGCCAACTTCAACATCGGCATGACTCTGGCAGCCACCGACAACCTGACGATCGTTCCCAACCTGGCCATCGGCCTGACCGACGACGCGCCAGACTTTTCCTTCAGCCTGAAATTCCCGTACTACTTCTGATCCAAAACCGAATCCCGCTGCGATTTCGATCGTAGCGGGATTTTTTATTGTCTGATCTTGCGTTCAGCGTATCTGGTGCTTGTGCAGCAGTCTGTAAAAGGTGGGCCGCGACACGCCAAGCACCCGGGCGGCGACACTCAGGTTGTCGCTGTGGCGGTTCAAAACGTCGCACAGCGCCTGGCGTTCGGCGCGTGTCTTGTAGTCTTCGAGGGTGCCCATCGGCGCAGCAATCGTCTGCTGGCTGATCAGCCCCAGGTCACGCGCCTCGATCTGCCGTCCCTCGGCCAGGACCAGCCCGCGGCGTACCCGGTTGGCCAGTTCACGTACGTTGCCAGGCCAGTCATGCTTGCCCATGGCAATCAGCGCGTCTTCGCTGAAGCTGCGCGGACGACGGCCGGTTTCATGGCTGTAGAAATGGGAGAAGTGGTTGGCCAGCATCGACAGATCGCCATGGCGCTCACGCAGCGGCGCAGTGACCACTTGCAGCACGTTGAGGCGGTAGTACAAATCTTCGCGGAAGCGTTTTTTCTCGATGGCGGCTTCCAGGTCAACGTGCGTCGCCGCCAATACCCGCACATCCACCGGAATCGGCTGACTGCCGCCCACACGCTCGATGTGTTTTTCCTGCAGGAAGCGCAACAGATTGGCTTGCAGCTCCAGCGGCAGGTCACCGATCTCGTCGAGAAACAGGGTTCCGCCGTTGGCGGCCTCGATCCGACCGACCTTGCGCTGATGGGCGCCGGTAAAGGCGCCCTTCTCGTGACCAAACAGTTCGGACTGGATCAAGTGTTCAGGAATCGCGCCGCAATTGATCGCGACAAAGGGTTTGCTGTGCCGCTGGGATTGCCGATGGAGGGTGCGGGCGACCAGCTCTTTGCCAGTCCCGCTTTCACCGCGAATCAACACCGGAGACTCGGTGGGCGCCAATTTACTCAGCAGTTTGCGCAGCTCGCGAATCGGTTTGCTGTCGCCGAGCAGCTCATGTTCGGGCTGATTGATGTGAACCGTGCCCTGGCCACGCAAGCGCGCCATGCCAAATGCCCGTCCGAGCGTCACCTGAACCCGCGACACATCGAACGGCAAGGTGTGGAAATCGAAAAACCATTCGCAGACAAAGTCCCCGACATTTTGCAGCCGCAGGACTTCCTGGTTGAGCACGGCAATCCACTCGGTGCCGCTGCGGCTGATCAGCTCCTTGACGGCCTCGGGGCGTTCCAGATGAAACGGCTGCAAACGCAACAGGCCAACGTCGCAGGTTCGGTCGACGGCATGTTCCAGGGTGCAGCTATCAACGTCCCAACCTACCGCGCGCAACCCCGGCAACAGACGATGGCAGTCGTCGCACGGGTCCACCACTAACAGACGTCGTAACGCGGGCGCTTCGATCATGACTGTTCCTTGGCGCCAAATTTTAGGAAATATTATTAAAAACAGTCATTTGGCAGACCTGACTGTAACATTAGCAATAATTTGACATTGTCTTGTATCGATTGACTATAGGAAGGCCGCTTAAGCAGTTATAAGAAGTAACTTTGTTAGTTACCTAACGAGCCGAACCTTTCATTCAGCTTTCAAAGCCTGTCGAAACGCTGGGTCGAAGAAAGAAAGTTGGAATTTCTGTTAATTGTATGTGACCCACCCATGGGTTGCGGGCATCAGTACAAGTAACCAGCCGAACGGTAAGCCCAACCGACGGCACATCACTTGATTGGGCATACAGAGAGAAAATCCCATGACAGCCCCGCTCCGTATCAACGAAGCTCTTTTGATTGCCGACCGCGCGTTCAAGCCATTTCAATGCGTGGCCTGGGCCCCACAAGACGGCAACGGCGAACTCAGCCTGACCGTCATCGACCGGACCAATACCCGCATTGGCCGCACGCAGATCCCAAGCAGCGCTTATACCGATCCCGCGCAACTTGAACATGTTCTGGAAGAAGCCCGTAAAGAGCTGAGCCAGGAAGGTTACACGCTGCAATCGTGGTCGATGCCGCACTAAAGCGTTTTGCGGATTACTTCCGGTAATCCGCACCCTCCCCTCGATCGTTAGTTTGCTGGCCTTCTGCGCCAGATACACTGGCGACGTCCGTTTATTCGAACTTTCGAAGGCCAATTGATTGGTTGGCTTTTCAGTGGTTCGAAAAGACACTGTTCTGGCACAAAGCGACGCTCCGCCTGTTAGTTTTGTCAGTTGTGCAGTTGCTCATTCAGGCGTTGAATATTTCCCCAGTCGCCCCTCCCCCACTCCTGGATCAAGACGACTCGCAGGGAGATGCGTGCATGTCAGTCCAGACCTCTTTGGCCTTACCCCTTAAGCAGAACGATGCCGGGAAACTCGACGAGTCCTTTGCCGGTTCCGGCAAAACCCAAGTGTATTTCGCCGGCAGCACCTCCAGCATGGCCAATGGCGTCGCAATTGATTCCGCGGGCCGGTTACTGATAGCCGCCAAAGTCGGCACCCCGGGCGGCAGCCGCTTTGGCCTGGCGCGCCTGCTTGAGGACGGCTCGGCGGATCTGGCCTTCGGCCAGCAAGGCAGTGTCATCAGTCAGTTCGAACCCGGTTTCGAGGCCATGGCCGGCAAAGTCTTGCTACTGGCCGATGGGCGCATTCTGGTGGCCGGCCTGCACTATGAAAATGCGCATCGGACACTGCCCGCCTTCGCGCTTTTCAATCAGCAGGGCAAACCGGTCCAGTCATTTGGCAACAACGGACGCTGTGTCGTGCGCCTGCCGGGCAATCTTTCCCAAGGCGTGCGCGATGCCTGGTTGCCACCTGGTGTGCCGGGCGCCGAAGCGTGTGATGTCTATGTACAGGACAACGGACGAATCCTTTTGCTGGCCAATCATCATTTCGAGCTGGCCGATCATGTCGGCGTACTGGTACGGCTTCACCCTGACGACTCACTGGACGACACCTTCAACGGTCGTGGCTTCGTGCTGGTCCGCCACCTGCTGATGAACACCTGGCTGAGCAGCCTGCTGGTGCAACCTGACGGTCGGATTCTGGTGGGTGGCTCGATCAATTTTCCTGAAGAAGGCCTGCTTGCGCGTTATCACAGCGACGGCAGCCTCGACGACCGTTTCGCCGTGGACGGTTTCATGAGTTTCATGGCACAGGAGCATCACGCTCAGGTCAGCCAGATCGTCCAACAGCAAAACGGCGATTTGCTGTGTTTTGGCAGCACCCGCGACCCTATGCATTGCATGGCCCTGAAGATTCACAGCAATGGCCGCCCAGACATTCACTGCAACGGCGGCCAACCGCAATTACTGGAGATTGGCCACAGCGGTTGCCAGTGGACCGCCGCCCAGGTCCTTGCGGACGACAGCGTGCTAACCGTTGGAGCCACGGGCGGGGGCATTGAAGCCGATTTCATTCTGGCCCGGCATCTGCCCGGCGGACTGCTGGATTGCAGCTTTGGCAATGGTGTCGGTTGGATCCGCACACGCCTCAGCCGCGGTCCGGATACCGCGACCTCCCTGGCCGTGCAGTCCGATGGCAACATTGTCGTAGGCGGCTATTCACTGGATGGCAACTACCGGGCAATCGTCGCACGGTATCTGGGATAGCTACTCTGACATTTCCTACGCTTGATCTTCCTCTCAGCTTACGGCAACTTGCGCGCTTCTTAATATAAGGAGCAGCCGATGTCCGGCTCAATGGCCCAGGCGTTCGCGCATAATTTTCTCGGGCACTCACCTCGCTGGTACAAGGCCAGCATTCTCGGCTTCCTGATCCTCAACGCCCTGGTGCTGTGGACCGTAGGTCCCGTAGCGGCCGGTTGGCTGCTGGTGCTGGAATTCATCTTTACCTTGGCCATGGCGCTCAAGTGTTATCCGTTGATGCCCGGCGGCCTGTTGCTGATCGAAGCGCTGCTGTTGAAGATGACCACGCCCCAGGCGCTGTATGACGAACTGGTGCACAACTTCCCGGTGATCCTGCTGCTGATGTTCATGGTGGCGGGTATCTACTTCATGAAAGAACTGCTGCTGTTTATGTTCTCGCGCCTGCTGCTCGGGGTTCGCTCCAAGGCGTTGCTGGCATTGATGTTCTGCTTTCTGTCAGCGTTTCTCTCGGCTTTTCTCGATGCCTTGACCGTGACCGCGGTGATCATCAGCGCGGCGGTAGGGTTTTACTCGGTATATCACCGGGTCGCCTCGGGCAACGATCCGCGCCAGGACAGTGAATATGGCGACGACCAGCACCTGCCAACACTCCATCACGCCGACCTCGAACAGTTCCGCGCTTTTCTGCGCAGCCTGCTGATGCACGGCGCCGTGGGCACCGCATTGGGCGGCGTTTCTACCCTGGTCGGCGAGCCACAGAACCTGCTGATCGGCCACGAAATGGGTTGGCACTTTTCTGAGTTCTTCCTGAAAGTCGCCCCGGTTCCGCTGCCGGTGCTGTTGGCGGGCCTGGTGACTTGCGTGCTGCTGGAGAAGTTGCGCTGGTTCGGTTACGGCACGCTCCTGCCGGACAACGTGCGCGCCGTGCTGGCCAACTATGCCGCCGAAGACAACGCCGATCGCACCTCGCGCGAACGCGCTGCGCTGATAGTTCAAGGGCTGGCGGCACTGATCCTGATTGGCTGCCTGGCCTTCCACGTGGCTGAAGTGGGCCTGATCGGGTTGATGGTGATTGTGCTGATTACCGCGTTCACCGGCATTACTGACGAGCATCGGCTCGGCACTGCGTTCAAGGACGCCATGCCGTTCACGGCGTTGTTGGTGGTGTTTTTTGCGGTGGTGGCGGTGATTCACGATCAGCAGCTGTTCACGCCGCTGATCCAGTGGGTGCTGGCGCTGCCGGCGGATCAGCAACCGGGCATGCTGTTTATTGCCAACGGACTGCTGTCGGCGATCAGCGACAACGTATTTGTCGCGACCATCTACATCACCGAAGTGAAACAGGCGTTCATCTCCGGTCACATGAACCGTGAACATTTCGAGACCCTGGCGATTGCGATCAACACCGGCACCAACCTGCCGAGCGTGGCGACGCCCAATGGCCAGGCAGCGTTTCTGTTTCTGCTGACGTCGGCGATTGCACCGCTGATTCGCCTGTCGTATGGGCGGATGGTGTGGATGGCGTTGCCTTACACCGTGGTGATGGGTGTTCTTGGGTGGTATGCGGTGAGTTACTGGTTGTAAACACGGTCAAATGTGGGAGCAACTGTCTTCACCCTGCCATTCGTCACCGCCACTCCGTGCCGTCTCTCAGCATGGCATTCAGTCTGATCAGTAATATTCGCATGCAGGCGATGAGCGCGACCTTCGCGCTCTTGCCTCGCGCCCGAAGAGC